>DAOORK010000001.1:443164-905201 GCA_035389185.1 Candidatus Woesebacteria bacterium | reverse complement strand
AAAGATCTCCACTCATCGTCTCAGGTAGTTTCAGTCCTTCAGCCGTGGTAAGTGAACTTAAATAAAGATCTCCACTCATCGTCTCAGGTAGTTTCAGTCCTTCAGCCGTGGTAAGTGAACTTAAATAAAGATCTCCACTCATCGTCTCAGGTAGTTTCAGTCCTTCAGCCGTGGTAAGTGAACTTAAATAAAGATCTCCACTCATCGTCTCAGGTAGTTTCAGTCCTTCAGCCGTGGTAAGTGAACTTAAATAAAGATCTCCATAATGGAAAACAATACCCCCCCTCATAACTTCGTTTTCTGTTGTACTGATTTTATTCTCATCAAGATTGTATATTTTCGCGAGATCTTTCTTAATCACTCTCTTGGACAATATTTCCTGTATTCTCGGATCTTTTTGATACCCAAATCCCAAAATTTTATCGTCAATCTCATATATAAATCGCAAATCTCCATCCGTTAGCGTTTCCCCTTTTTTGGTTCGGCTATCAATCTCAGTTAATCTTTCCATATCTTTTACTTTTTTCAAATATTTATCTCTATCAGGAAACTCTTGTAGTTTCTCCTCAACAATTTGTCCAATATAAGGATCTAAGTTTTGATCTTTGGCTACTCCTCTTATTTCCCCAATGTTTGAGTTTTCCATCCTAATAGCCGCTCTCGGAACTGTTGGATTCCCCTCATGATCATTGGAATAGTAAACATAAAAATCACCACTTTGAAGCTGTATCTTAGCTGTCGACTCACCCGCAGTACACCAACCCGTGTTGTGACCTTCGAGCGATCTCACCAAAGGTAAGTGGTCGGATCCTTTGTCATACTTCACCCATTTGCCTTCTACTACTGACAACGGTTCTCGGTTTTCAACTGTTCTCTGAAGATCCATCAAGGCTAAAGCGTAATACTCTCCAAAATTAGCGTTACCTACCATTGTCTTGAATTGAGAACTGTCCTCATCACCCAAAACAGACTCACCCCGAACTTTCTTAACTACCAGATCTACAGCTTTTGCCAGTGCTTCTTGGTTTAGATCAGGAAACATCGCCACTGTCTTCTCATCTCGTTTTTTAAATTTGTTTTGTTCCTTGTCAAAACTAGATAATTTTGAAACACCATCAAAAGCCCAGTACTTTGCCCAGAACGGGTAAACATCGGCATCTGGACAGGTTAGATAATCTATCCACCGATCAAAACTAGCTTCTTGATCACGCACCAAAATATCGATATTTTGTCTTTTGATATCTTCCGTAATTTCTAATTGCCCATATCCTCGCTCCCTATACAATCTTCTTTGGGTATCGAAATAACTATCAGGAACATTCTCAGGTTTAATCACATATTGCTTATGATAATAGTCCTTGATCCTCTCCATTACTTTTGGCTCATCTCGATGACCGGTGTGAGTCTTTTCCAAAACTTTCAACCAGGCTATTATTTTTTCCGATGGTTTTTGCGATACTTCTGATCCCATTCTATTTCTTGTCTCAACAGTATATTGAACAAAATGACTTCTCTGTAAATTACTATTCTTTTTATGCAAAAACTCTCCTCCTTTTAGTTCGTCCCGATTGATAGTGCTTTCACCCGATTCAGACATAAATACAATGTATCATTTTAATAATATAAAAAATACGTCTAATTTCAAATCGTCTCCGTCACGACCCCCAAAAACTCTCCAAAGTTTTCAAAAAACTCATCAAATAAAAACCCGCCGTTAGGCGGGTTGTTTTATTAAATGTCTTTTTTGGGCCCATTTTATGGCTTCATCGGCGTCTTCCCAAAGAGTAGCCTTATCCCGATCTCGCACCAACCGATAGCCACCCCACCAAAGCTTCTGAACATATACTCCTTCTTTCCAAATAACCTCGTTATCTGGTTTAAACAAAAGGTAGCGTATTGTTCCGTTTTTTATAAATCTGTAGTAGACACCAAACGTTTTGAAGCTGTGTACGTAGGTACTCATGCAAGCCGGTTGTTGATAATATCCCGGACTGTCCAACAGATCTTCGTTCATATGCCCTCCATACTTTAATGTTTAAATCGCGGGTCTTCAGATTGATCAATCATTTCTACGATCTCGACACCGACAGGGATGTCTTCCTGTTTCACTGGATCGATATCTGTTGTTGGTGAATATCTAACAAAATGGAACAATCTGCCATCCGGAAGGCGAAAATAATCGCCATCCTTAAGGTGTTCTCTGCCGACGGGGCTATACATACCTAAAATGCCTCTTATGGACACTACGTCAACCATGTTTTCTCCTCTCAATGTGCAATTTCACATTAATATACAACAAAAAACATATACTTGCATGCAGAATCCTAAAAAAGAATATCCTGCAACCAAGCATCAATAAAACAAAATTTTCAGTCAACTCATTTCGTGTCTTCTAAATTCGTTTACCTTTCCACAAAAGGCAACCAACAGTCTAAATACAACATAGGCTGTCTTTAAAAGACATTTTGTGCTTCGACCTACCCTACTCAATTACTGTCCGCTTGTTAAGGATTATCTTGCCGAATCTCTACGAAGGTCACGCGACAGCAAGAATGTTCGGCTCCGACATGGACGACCAGGATTTTTCCCCGAAAGGAAAAAAACGGTGGGTGGACTGGCTTTGAAAATAAATCTTCAAAGCACTCCGTCCCCCGACATAGTGCTTGTGGAGGAAAAACCTCCCAGCCTATCCTGTATCGGTGCCAACTTCATTTAACACCGTACAAAAAATTAAGTCAAGTTCAAGAGCCAAAAAAAAGCCCTGCTATTTCTAGCAAGGCTTTGGTAATCACTTGGCGGTTCTCCCGCCCTTTCCTTTTTTCCGGTCACGAGGGCGAACGCTCTCGTTCACAGCATGTCCGTGACCGCGGCGAGCGGCTGAACCGGTCTTCTTGGGCCGGCTTGTCGGCTGGGTTGAGGGAATGGTGAAGTCGTAACGGCGATCCCTCTCGGCCTTCATCTCGATCTTCAACCGACACCTTTCACAGTTATTCTCGTCGGAGTTTATCGGCTCACCACAAGCCAAACAAAAATGGCCCACCCAGTGATAGTTCTGGACGGTCACAACCAGCGTACTGACCTCATCCAACAGGGTTTTGAGAGCCACAGGGTCATACGGCATGTGCTTGATCTTCGCATTCACCTTGTCGTACTCAGACTTCAGGACCATGTCAAAGAGCTTCTGGCCCTTGTGACCCCGAAGATTGTGCATCTGCACAAAAGCGGTGGCCACTTCCTTGGCTTCTTTCCAGGTGTCTGAGATTTTGGAGATCAGCCCTTTCCGGGTTTCCTCAAAAGAGGATGTTTCGGTAACACAAACCACGCTTGTATCCATTTTGCCTCCCATTTAGAGTCTCAAGGAACAGACAATTACAGCCTATATAGTATCATATAGACATTAAATAGTCAAGTCTGACTGCAAAAACAAAAAACTAATCCTGCCTAATCCCCCGTTTCATGCTAAAATATTCGGGTATGTCTCGTTTACTTGAATTTATACGCTCTGTCAAGCTAGAATTGAAACAGGTCAAGTGGCCCTCTCACGAGAGCGCCCTAAAAATGACCGCCTTGGTCATTATCGTTAGCTTAATCGTCGCTATCTATTCAGGTGGGCTCGACTACCTCTTTACGACCATGCTTCAGCAAGCATTAAATCATTAAATATGAAACTAAAAGAAGACCAAACCAAACAAATCGATGCTCAACTCAAAGTTGAGGATCCTAACCATGTCGTCATCACCGACAATGCTCCTGAGTCGGCCAAATGGTACGTCGTTCACACCCAGTCCGGTCACGAAAATCGTGTTTTGGTTACTCTTAAAGCTAGAGTCGAGTCCATGGCCTTAGAAAACTTCGTTTACGAGGTTCTAATCCCCACCCAAGAAAAAATCAAGATCAACAAAGGTAAAAAATCCACCATCAAGGAAAAACTCTTCCCTGGCTACGTCCTTGTTCGCATGATCGTCACCGACGACGCTTGGCTTGCTGTCCGTACCACTCAAGGTGTCACCGGTTTTGTTGGCACTGCAGATCAGCCCACCCCGCTTCCCGAAAACGAAGTTAAGGCTATCACCGCTTTTGGTGAACAGGCCGCTCCCAAGTTTCAAGCCGCTTTCACCACTGGCGAAGCCGTCCGTATCATCGAAGGACCTTTCACCGACCTTCTGGGTACTGTTTCCGCCATCGACGACGCCAAAGGCAAAGTCACTGTCTTGGTCTCTATCTTCGGTCGTGAGACACCAGTCGAGCTCGACTTCCTCCAAATCTCCAAGATCTAAAAATTCCTTAACCTAACAAAAAAGGAGGGTTTCCCCTCCTTAAACAACTCACTTCTTCTAAGGTACTTCGTATAACCATCCTTCGGGTAGATAAAAGGTCACACTCTCGGAATTATGAAACCATCTACCAAACCCAAATAACAATGACCATCTCGGAACTCTCGAAAAATCCACGTCGGTTTTATTGTACTCGACATATGGTTTAGAGTAGTTTGTAAAAACTACTAATTTTTCGTCATACCCACCGGCCACAGTAATTATCTTTCCGTTAGTCTGATAAATGTAGTAATCATAGTCCGAGTCCTCAACATCAATCGCTTCCAAATAGTAATTTCTATCTCCTTTGCCTACGTTCAAGACTTCCAGTTGCTGAGACTGGACGACGTTGGTTCTCTCAGGCAAACAGGCTCCGATTATTATCGCTATGATTAAACCAACAATTAAACCAAAAATAGTACCGATCGTCACGTTTTCAGCGTCATATGTTGCTTTGTAGAAAATAATTCCAAACACCAAACCGACCAACCCTATCGTGATCACTCATCCTCCTCTTCATTTGTTAAGGTAAACAATGGCCCCATAATAACATACCTGAACCTAGAGTCAAGTTCCAAACCCATGAAAAAGGAGCCTTTCGGCTCCTATTTTTTTTGCCTCGGAATATTTAGAGGGTTATTTCCCCTCAGATCCTTCATCTTCCTTTTTGGTTAAGATGTCGACGATTTCCTGAGCATCTTTTTTCAGTGTGGTTAAAAGAGTCTCAAATTTGGCGATACCATCATCAAAAAGAGCCTTCAGTTCAAACTTCTTTTCCGTCACCAGATCCTTACCGTTCTTTTCGTACCAGATACGATAAGCTTCGCGAACAATCTCAAGATTGACTTTGGATTGGCCGGCCTGTTGACCAACCTGAGTATATTTCTCACCCAATTTTAACTTCGCATTGGCGATCAACGAGGTGAGACGTTCATTACCCTTTCTAGTGGCTTCCTTCAGGGCATCACCAAAATATTTCACCGGATCGGCGCCAACAGCGTCGGCCATAGCTTGAGCTCGTGCTTTTTGATCTTCGTTAAGTTCCATTTACTAACCTCCAGTTTAAAATTTTAAGATTCTATTCGGCCAGAATAATAGCATTTCCCATCATCAAAGTCAAACCTTTAAGCCACCAAAAAGGAGGGGTTTCCCCCTCCGTGTGTTACTGATCGTCTCCCAAGGCGATGTACACCGACCCTTGCGGAACATGCAGTTCGTCATACTCTCTCGGTGTAAATGTAAGGAACACATACTGAATCCATGTATTTCTCCTCAAGGTAGTCTGATACTGGATCACGTACGGTTGATCCGTGTTTTCAAAAACAACCTTTTCCGGATAGCCGTCGTCAATTAAGGTTTTTTCTTCACCGCCGGCTAACTGATAGGTATACTCAACATCATACTTCCCGTAATCCGTCAGCTCGACATAGAAAACCTTTTGACCGCTAGGATATGTCTCCGTCACAATGGGTGACAATGACTGACGGTCGATCATCACACTTTTGGTATGAAAAAACGACCCAATCACTGCAGAAAGCAATAAACCCACGACCACTCCAATTATTCCACCAACAAAATAGCCACCAATGTAGTGATCAAACATTTTTCCGGCAATCCAAATACAAAATACTGTGATCAAAACAACAGCTATCATTACTCCTCCATTTTTAATGTGAATGTGGCCCATAGAATACCATGTGAGCAATTTTTTGTCAAACTTGACTGCCTTCCAATTTTCTGCCATATTGTAACTAGTGAAGAACTTAAATGGTGAAGAAACACTTTGGGTAGTCCTCCCGATTCTGATCGTGGTTGTTATTCTTGTTGCCAGTATCATCATCCTCCCCAAAACCCAGACCAACATCAACTCCAAAGCTTCCACTCCGACACCTGTTGTCACCAAGGTAATTGTCCCTACTGTTACTCCATCGGAATCCCCCCGCCCCGAGGTCGTCTGTACCTCACTCTATTCTCCTGTCTGCAGTAAAACTGGCATTACCTACATGAACGAATGTGAGGCCAGCAAGTCCGGTGTGACCGTTTTCACCAAAGGCGAATGTAAAGCCAATAAAGTCACTCCCACAACTCTTCCCAGCTCAAACTGATGTTCTTTTCTCTGTGATAGAATATCTCAAACTCTAGTACATTCAAAGGAGGTATTTTGAACGGAAAAGCTGTTAGTAGCGAAGATATGGTTTTAGCAGTCGTGCCACCCAAAAAAGATTTTTGGGACCATAATGATGGAAGTTTCCAAAGAAAGAGTATTCCCGGAATCATGGTCTGGAGGTCGGACAGCGGTGAGATCACTCTCAAGTGCCATCTCAATGCAGAAATTGGCGACGAAAAGTACTGCTCGATAACTGCCATTCTCGTTCCAAAGAATGCCAATCCGATCGTGATTCCTCAAACACCTCACAAAATTACTCTTGAATCACAAATCTCTTATACACTAATACTTTTTTATGTCTCAACTACAGGGAAAAGAATCACCATGGGTAACCTTTTAGTTGAATTTTATCCTGAAGAATAGCCCCCTCCCGCCTCACCGGCGGGATTTTTTGTAGTAGAATAACCAAAAACCGCACTCTAATAAGGAGGAAACATGAAGGTCACTGTTTCTCGGACGAAGAAAGAGACCGAAAAAACAAAGGAACATAGCCTAACCCCTGTGAGCGATATTCATCCCGGATACTCAATCGTGCAAGGCATAAAAGATATCCGCATGAAGAAAGGCCCTGTCACAAAAAAAATTACCCTCATTTTCGATCTCCCAGCCTTTCATGACAGAACTCTTTACCACGTCAAGGTCAGCATCAGGCTTGTTAACATGACCACAAACTGTCATATTCCTGTTACGCAAAATAGGAAAAGGATCATTACTCTCGATCCGCTCTCCCGATACAAGCTAACCGTAATCTACAAAACTAAATCAGATACTACTCGTTATCAGGACACTATTGTCTGCAATTTCCTTCCTGAAAACTAACACTCCTCAAGCCAGGTACACCCTGGCTTTTTTTATGTTAAAATATCCCTACCTCGCCAAGTGTGAGGGAGCTTACCAAAAGTAAAGCGAACTGTATCTATCTACTAACTTTGTACTCAATCCGCCTCAGGTGGAAGTACATCAAATACAGCTAACTTCCCCTTTTTGTGCGAGCTAAATATTAAATAATATAAAAACATGGCAAAAAAAGTCAAAGCCATCCTGAAGCTTAATCTTCCGGCCGGCTCCGCCAACCCAGCTCCTCCAGTAGGTCCTGCTCTTGGTCAACATGGTGTCAACATCATGGAGTTTATTACCGAATACAACGCCAAAACCGCCGAAATGCGTGGGCAGATTATTCCTGCTTTGGTAACTATTTTTGAAGATCGTTCTTTCAAGTTCGAGCTCAAAACCCCTCCCGTTACCGCCCTTATCAAACAAGCCCTCAACCTCAAAGCTGGTTCCGGTACATCCAACAAAACTAAAGTCGGCGAGATCAATATGGAACAAATCAAAGCTATTGCTGAGAAAAAAATGGCCGACATGAACACCTCTGATATCAACTCCGCAATGGAAATGATCAAAGGTACCGCCAAATCAATGGGCATTACTATCAAAGAATAACGACTATGGCTACAAGAACAAACTGGAAAGAACTCTATAACGACCTCCCTACCCATGTCGCTGAAGCTCTGCGCGCTGCTCGTCTCAAACCTGAGCAAATAATCGCCAAAGAAGATGGCGAACTCATGGCTATCGAAGGTATCAAAGAAGAAGATGTCAACTCAATTCGTGCTATCTACAATGCTGACTCCGTCGCTGTTCCTACCAAGGAAGAGAAAATTGAAGAAGCTAAAGAGGAGATTGCCGAAGAAGCTAAAAAAGTCGTCAAAAAGATTGTTGCCCGCAAACGCTCCAACAAATACAAAAACTTAGCCAAACAGGTTGACCGCAATAAACTTTATAGTGTCAAGGAGGCTATCGATATCTTGAATAAACTGGCTAAATCTACCAAGATGAAGACTGTTGAACTCCATCTCAACACTCGCGAAACTGGTCTTCGTGGTGAACTCAAACTTCCTCACAGCACCGGTAAAGAGGTCAAGATCGCCATTTTCTCTGACGAACTAGCCGAAAAGATCAACGCCGGCAAGATCGACTTTGACATGCTTCTCTGTACCCCTGCTGACATGCCCAAGATCGCCCGTTTTGCCAAGATCCTCGGTCCCAAGGGACTTATGCCAAATCCTAAGTCCGGCACAGTTACCGAGCATCCTGAGAAACGTGCCGCCGAACTTGCTTCTGGTGGAACCCTACCTTACAAAACCGAAGCCAAGTTCCCCATCATCCACCTCAATCTCGGCCCAATCACTCAAAAAGAAGAAGATCTCGTCGACAATATCAACGAAGCTCTAAAAAGTATCAACATCACCAAGATCAAGACTGCTTATATCTCCTGTACCCAAACTCCTTCAGTGAAGCTGTCTTTCAGTAATATCTAAACTCAAAGAGTAATCAAAGATCAAACACCCCGCTTCAGGCGGGGTTTTTGGTTGTACAATATTTGTCAAGTACTCTAACAGGCAAAGGAGGCCAATATCAAACGTACATCGATCATCATCTCTTTGGTCATGATCTTGGTGTTCTTGGTCACTATCCTCCAAGCACCTCGTCCCAGCCGATCTGTGCCGGTCCTCATGCCGGCTTCGGCATTGCCAGCCAGGATCACCTCACCCAGACTCGAGTTCTCCGGCCCAACCGAGCTCAATCTGATGATCTTCACCGGTGATTCCTGTGCTATTCCCCAGCCGACTCCCTAGTCGGTCTCGCCTCGGCTTCACGCCGAGGCTTTTTTTGTACCCCAGCCTTGACTTTTTCATTATTATAAGATACAATACACGCATCTTCAGCCAATGGCTGACCCACCTTGAAATTGATTAGTTGAGGAGGACTATATGAGTTTCCGCACGTTTCTGAAAGTCCTGGCCATTGGCATTTGTTTTCTTTTGGCCTTGTATTTTTTCGGTTTGATGATTAACAAACCGGGGATATTTCCAACAACTGTTGGCATTATCGGCGGTCTACTGATCCTCTACATGACGCTCGCCAAGCGTCGCATTCCGGAAGCCTTCATCGTCTTTATCATCTTTGGCTTCGTCGCCATTTATGCTCTTGGAAGCTTTACTAAGGTGCGCGGCTTTTTCATGCCTCACCAGGTTCAAGCAGCCTCGAGTGAAGCTGCACCTATAGAAATCGCCGAGATCGAAACTACCGAACCAGTTTGCTCCCTCACTTTCCTACCCGACAGCATCGCTCCCTGGTGTGGCTTGATCGAAGTCTCAGCCGCAAAATACAATGTCGAACCAGAATTGATTGCCGCCGTTATGCTCCAGGAAAGTGGTGGCCAACCGGAAGTAATTAGCGCTAGCGGAGCCGTTGGTCTGATGCAGGTGATGCCTAGTGATGGCATCGCAGCCGGCTTCATGTGCATCAATGGTCCCTGTTTTGCCTCGCGCCCAAGCACCCAAGAGCTTCTGGACCCAGCGTTCAATATCGATTACGGCGTAAGAATACTCGCCGGTTTAATCGAGAAATACGGCAACGAACGTGATGCTCTCAAAGCCTATGGCCCGTACAACGTCGAGTACTACTACGCCGACAAAGTCCTAAACATCAAAGGAAATCTCTAAAAACCTAATCAATAACCGATCATAAAAAACCCGCCGTAATGGCGGGTTTATTTTTTTTCAATTGTCTTTCATGCCGAAATGACTTCTATCTCCGACGTCTCGCCACTGACGAAAGCAAGCACTTCGTTTAGCTTTCCGCCAATGACCAAATCCATCATGGACTGGCAGTTATTCCGGATTTTCAGCTGTTCGTTTCTGTTCCAGGCCGATAATCGGGAACTGTAGAGAACCGAGGCTGTCGATACTGCCAACATCACTTGGAGAACTCTCCATAATGCTGTCAGCATAAACTGATCAGCCAGATCCATCAGCCGGGCTTGGTTGACTTTCATTGACTCGGCCAACTGCATCGCACACTGGGTACTCACCCGTGTGCCTTCAAGACTTCGAGAGTCCGTCTGAATTTCATCGAACAGTTTGTTGTACTTCTCAAAAGTCTTCCGTTCGGACTCCACCAGCTTGCGATACTCTTCGTACTGAGCCTTCTTCGCTGAAAAACTCGGTGTATTGGGATCAGTAACCGGTTCAATGGGCGTCATGCCGTTCAGTTTCGACTTGTAAGTCAAATATCGGCTTCTGATATCCTCAAAACTGGTCAGCCGGTCGACTGCACCCTTGGACAGAGTCAGGACTTTATCATCGTTGAGGTTGATCTTCCGGATAAGCCCATCGGCTTGCTGACCAAGGTCATCGGCCATCGTCTGGAGATTTTTCGAGTCCTCAATGGAGTTTTTGAAAATCTCCATTACTGCCTCACCGGACGTGCCCTTAAGCAGTCTCGCCAGATCTTTCATGTCCTGGCCTGAGACGATCGACGCGGAAATGCTCCGCCAGTCTCTGTATTCTTTGATACGAGCCTGACGCACTGCCGCGGTGAGTCGATCCCAGGTTAAGCCTGCTTTTGTGACGATCGCCCCAACGGAACTAGCTTCCTTACCCTCTTTGGCGAAGGCCAGGAACTGATTGGCTGTCCGATTGCTGGTCGTAATGTCCATCAAAACCTTCATTGACCGGGTCATGGCGATCAGACCGCTTGCCGAACCGAACACTTTGATCAAGTTTTGCACGGCTGTTTCTTGTTCAATGTCTTTTGTTTCTGGAACAAGCCGTGTCGTACCTAAGTCAGCTGAAGTGACCTCCAACAAAACAGCATAGTCCTTCTTTGTTTGACTGGAAATCTTTCCAACCGCCTCAACTGCCTGTAACGCCAAATCGTTGGCCAGGACCTCGGCGGGAACTGCCGACTTTGGATTATTCATTAAATCCATAAGTGAACTGAGCATGATACCTCCTCAAACTTCTTTGAATATGGATAAGACAATTTCAAGGTTCAGCTTTCGTGAATCTTAAACCCATAATATATCACAAATAGCTTTATTTTGCAACTCTTGCCATTAAAAAAGCCCTCGGCATTGCCGAGGGCACTCTTCTACCTTAATCTTTCTAAAATATCAATCCCCTCCCTGTCTTTCGTCTTCCCAACAAGACCAAGATCGATCAGTTCTTTTATTACAGACAACGGCTTTTCCACCCCTAACCTTTTTGCTTTATCCCGAATATAAGTGACACCTGACCCCTGAACCGAGATCCAGTTTAAAACTGTGTTTTGGTCGTGGCTTAGAACCTCCACGATATCGGGACTTTCGACAACTGGGTTTGAGCCTTTGCTACTCAAGATCATCCTCCGTAACGATAATATATTAAGGTTCGCTTTCGCTTTACCTTTAATGGCCGTATTCTAGCAAACCTATAACAGTTTTGCAAGTCAACTATGGATTTCCTCAGTTCACATCAAGTCCTTGCACTTCCCGACTTCTCATGTATAATACTGATAGTTCCAAGACCAAGGGCGATCACTAAGCCCCTTGCAGAACCGACTCACTGGCTCTTCTTGGAATGGAGCCTTTTTCGTAATTAAATCAAATAAAATAAACAACATGCCTAGTCAAAAAAATGTCCATCAGCTGGCTGAGATCACCAAATCTCTAGCTGAATCCAAAGCTGTTATTCTCACCGAGTACGCCGGTCTAACTGTCGCGGAACAAAATATTCTCCGTGCTGAAGCCGAGAAAACCAACTCCAGTTTCTTTGTCACCAAAAACAACCTTCTTCGTCTCGCTCTCAAAGACAAGTCCAAGGAACTCGCCGACACTCTCGACTCTTTTCTCAATGGCCCAACCGCCGTCCTCTTTGGTGCCGATGCTGTTTCCGCCGCTAAGACCCTTACCAAGTTCCAGGAAGATCACGATAAGCTCAAGATCAAAACTGGTATTATGGATGACAAAGTTATCACCATCGCCGACATCTCTGCTCTTTCCAAACTTCCTTCCTACGAAGAGCTCCTTGGGAAACTTATGGCTCAGCTACAAGCTCCCGCTCAAGGACTGGTTCGCCAACTTTCCGCTCCTATGCAAAATCTCGTCTATGGTTTGGATGCCCTAAAAACCAAATTGTCTGTTTAATTAGTCTCGTAAATTATAAATAACAAAAACAAAAATGTCCGACAAAGTTCAAAAACTCGTCGACCAGATCAGTGAACTCTCCGTTTTGGAAGTTGCTGAACTCGTCAAAGCGTTAGAAGAAAAATTCGGTGTTACCGCTGCTCCCGTCGCCGTAGCTGGCGCCGCCGTAGCTGCTGCCGCTGCTCCTGCAGAGGAAAAGACCGAATTTGACGTTGTTATCGCCGAAGCCGGTGCTAACAAAATCGCCGTTATCAAAGCCGTTCGTGAGATCAAAACCGACCTCGGTTTGGTTGAAGCCAAAAACTTGGTCGAAAAAGCTCCCGCAACTGTTCTTGAAGGTGCCAAAAAAGAAGACGCCGAAGCCGCCAAAGCTAAGCTTGAAGAGGCCGGTGCCAAAGTTGAGTTAAAGTAATCTATCTTTAACGAAATCCGCCTTAGGCGGATTGAATCCGCAACCAAAGAACCCGCTCGCTTGAGCGGGTTTTTTGTTGACAAGTTTCTTGACACATCTTTCGTTATAGGATACAATACCCCCAATCGCCGGAAAAGGCGTCCAACCTGCCCACCAGGCAGGAAACCATACCCAGTACGTTAAAAGGAGTAATAAATGTCAGATTTCAAACCCGCTGTTAAACTCTTCTGCAATATTTGGCAGACTGTTTTGCCTCGAGAGCTCGAGGAAAAAGTCTATGATATTCTCAGAAACGATCGTTTCCAAGATCATGTTGTCAAGCTTGAATCCGAAGGGCCTACCCAAATCAGCGCCAGGCCATATGCCGGCTATGACGAGCAAGAAGCTGGGAAAGTTCTTCTTGTGGCCATCTACTGTGCCACCAAGCCACTCGAAGACCTTCTCAACTTCCAGTCATGGCTGAGCCTCACCAAGGATATTTATGCTTCCGCCATCGAGATCGATTCGAAATTGGACTTCACCGAGAAGGATATTTCCCCTTACGTCACCAACTACGTCATCTGGAAAACCGAAGAAGAGCTCCGTTCTCTCATCAAAAATGGAATCAAGCTCATCGATGAGAAAGTACCCTACAGATATCGTCGTGAAATGGTCGAGGCAAAAAAACGTCTGGAGTTCATCTCCCCGCTCAGCTTGACCATCTCTCCCTGGGAGAAAACCAAACGTCTCAAAACCTGCCGTCAAGCAATTGAGTTGGTCGAGAAAGCCACGGAACAGGCTCTTGCCATCAACGAAAATATTCGAGAGAACGTTGATATGGGCAATCGTATTATCGGAAACTTCCTTCACTTTGTTCGTCAAAATCCCCTCAACAAGCTCACGCACTTCAACACTGCAAAAAAGGAAGTCTCTGAAGCCCTCAATGTTCCCACCAGTAAAGAAAAGTTTGATTTCGAGGCCGTCAACAAAGCCTATCAAAACGTCATGGACATTACACCCTCAGCAAAGATGTAAATCAAACGTCAAACCCACCCCAAAAGGGTGGGTTTTTTGCCAAACGAAAGCCCCCTTTCGGGGGCCTGATGCAACAATTTGTTTTTTCGTAATCTCTGTGTATGCGCTGTACTTAAGGTTAAACTGGGCGCAATGAGCGCCGAAGGAAAAGCAGAAGAAATCTTCGCACTTAGAACTCCTTTATTTTAGAGTGTGTGGCCTGGCAGGAATATACCTTACCCAGCCATAAAGCGGTTTCTGCTTTATTTTTTTTGGCCTTAGGGCGATCTGTGCCCTCCGGTTGGCCAAAAACAGGGATCTTCTTCACTTATTTTTTTCAGTTGACTAGTGTACGGGGCGTCACCCCATCCCTAAAGTCAGGTGAACATCGATTCCCTTTCTCCCCGGCGCAGGTTAATTTGGGGAACTGTTTGGATTACGATCAAGGTGCATTCCCATTGGGAAGACTTATAATATACCACACAAAGATATAAATGTCAATGGGATGTGCAAAACTTCCCCTTGACGTTACTAAAACTATCTGTTAACTTGTGTATCAGACATGGACAATCAAGACCAAAACCCAATCGTTAAACCAACCAAGAGAGAATTAAATCTCAACGATCTTCCCGACCTTCTGACTGTCTCCGAAGTCGCCGAAATCCTCCGTGTCTCCACTCTTACCCTCAAACGCTGGGGCAAACGCGGCAAACTCCCGGCTATCCGCATCAATTCCCGAGGAGACCGCCGCTACAAAAAAGAACAGGTTCTTTGGATGCTTGGCATGAACCCCAGCCCCAATAACTCCTAAGTCCCCTATTTTCTCCAAAAAAAGACCCCGATTCCTCAGGGTCACAATTTATCTTGTGTCAGCTATTCTCCAGTATTTTTCTTCTTCCTCAATGACATAACCTTGGGAGTCTATGTGTGACAGTGGTAGCTGTTCAACTCTGGGAATGTCCATACACGTCTCAGTTTCCATACCAAGAAGAGGTATTAGTGCTGACACCGCGTCCTCTGAGATATGACTATCCAAGTTAACCGTTTTACAACCGTCATACAGTCTGCAGGTTTGAATATATGGCACAAACACCGCTTTCCAGCCACCGTTTTTAGCCTCAAAACCTTTCAGACAATATCCCATTCGGAGGTAAAAATAGGCCGCACCGCACTTCGGCTCATTATTCTCTTCCTTGGCTTCTGCGGCAAGTAGAGAATACTCTTGATCATTTTTGAAAACTTTCTTATCTACTGTACATGGCCACAACAAGCCTAGAATCAGTCGTGAAAGACGAATCTCCATATTTAACTCACTCATCGTTCCTCCTTTTTAAGGTTCTTAAACCAGTATTGTATACCAAAAAAGACCCCGATTCCTCGAGGTCTAAACAGACTATTTACTTAGTCTCCAGATCTTGCCCTTTTCAAGCGTATTGCAAAAAAAATCAAGAGTACAAACACCCACTTCCTCAACGTCGGGGATATCGGTTTCTACGATCGGCTTCTCGGTAATTTCTACCAAATCATTGTAGTAACGTGGATTGCGTACCGTAAAATCATTTCGTTTCCCATCTTCAATGAGGATAATATAAAACCGTGGTAGAAATACTGCTACAAAGCCACCCCGGGAGAAATTTTTGAGGCTGTCGAACTCATAGTGAGTCTGAACTTCAAAGGTTATCTTTTCCACCTCGGAGAGCAAACCTTGAGTCGCCGCCATTCCCAGTATCTGCTGAAACCACTTGTCTTCGCTGGCAAATGACATGATCTCTGTCTCCGGTTTCAAACCGGAGATCAATCTTGCTAGTTCGTCTTCCATTTGAAACGGTCGATTTACCATTCATCCTCCTAATATTAAAGTTCTTTGCCTGTATTGTATCAGAAAGATCAATTTTGACATAAAAAAAAGGAGTAGTTATTAGCTACTCCTATCCTTAACGCGAAACCCAATCACTCCCCTGTTATATAGATACGAAGGAGTACCATCAGAGGTTTGATCGGCAAACTTACCCACACAAAAACGTAAAATCCAGCCGTTTTCTTTGGTAAGCTGTTCAAAACCGGTACCAGGAAACTTTTCTTTCATCCACTGATTGATATACATATTCGCCTCATCGTACTCCAAGATCATCTCATGAGGCACAATGGCAAAGGCTACTATCTCAAGTTCCAGTTTCTGTCCCAGGCACTCGTCACCCTCAAAGTCTGCTAGATTTTTTACTTCACCACTCGGCATCTGGCAAAGATATGCCGTACTGCCAACTAGAGTATTTGCTTGAGCCTCGGCATCCGCCAGTGTTACCACTCGATTGTTTTCGTCTTTTCTCACAAACAAATCAAGATCAGTTGCAAAAAAGGTCTTGTCGGGGATGTTCAGCAATATATCCCCGCTGATAACTCCCGAATGAGCCCAAGTTGTAGCCACATCACTTTCATACGAATAGATCGTACCCGCTAGAGGAGAAAACACTCCTTCAGGATCATCTGACTCGTACTTTTTAGTTTCTGCCCAGTTGGTTTTGAGTAGATTTCCATTTGGCAATTCCAATATCAAAGCCACCGGATCACCCGAAGACAAATCGATGGTGTTGGCAAAGTTCAATCCATTGGTGACAACCATCACTCTTTCCGGGGTTGGTTCGACCGTTGGTATTACAGTTTGCACTGGTGTAGTCACAACTGGTAAATCGCGAACTCCCTCTGTGTTTGAGGAAATAGACATGAGCGTCTTGTATGTCTGGACTACTGCTATCTCTCCTCCGTACTGAGAACTCAATGAAAATAATAGATAAAACAAAATCGCCAAACCCAAAACAACAAACACGACCCCTAACGTCTTTTTCACGCTTCAACCTCCTAAATAAAAATAAAAAAAGGGTTGGGTTTTACCCCAACCCAGTTTCAAATGTAAGTTACCGCTTCAAGAACGATAACCCAAAAATAATCAAAGCAACTGCCGCCAGGGCATAGCCCAGTTCCCTCAAGGGGAAGCCACCTGCTCCAGTATTCTGGGCGGGCGGTTCGGGAGTTTTTTCGATCACCGGACAGGCGCCCTTATCATACCCAGGATATTTATCCAGAGTATTTTCAGGAACCGTCATGGTAGTGCCCTTGTAACAGATCGTGACGTTTTCGATCACAGGACATTCACCTTCGGTGGCTTCTGCGGGCTGAGTTCCGGGGTAGTAGTATTCTGTTTTCCCTTCATAACAGTATGGCAGTTTGTCGACTTCGCGAGTTTCGGTGTTTGTGTCTGTAGAACAAACTGTAGTCATGTCGATCGAGTCAAAGATAGTCATCAACTGGCTTCTGGATTCAATTCCAGTCGTCTCGTCCAAGACCCACTCTGACCAATCTCCATACACCGGAGTCTGGTAGACACATTTTGTCCGCTCACGATACTCAGTACTAATACCGGCACCACAAACATGCTCTGTTTCAGTCGCATCATAGTCTGTATACGGCTGAGTCCGCATCTCCTGATCAGTATTTGCCGGGTTTACAACCCAGTCTGACCAAGTGCCATAAGCACGTGTAGTCACATCACAAAGATCAGGTTCATCGGGAGAAGGACAGTCAGCTCGAGTTGGCTCTGGCACCATTGGGACGAACCCAAGCACAAAACTCTGTCCATGAGCATCGTTAAAATATGAACCTACCGTTGCGTCGCCCGGGATAGCATTGACGGACACTTCGATCGGGTTTTGCCCGTCCTGCAAGCGTTCGTCAAAGTGTGGAGTGCCTACGTATTTGCATACGTAGACCTTTCTGGCTTCCACGGTACAAGTGGCGCTACAACCATCACCATCGACAGTATTACCATCGTCGCAAGCTTCAGGAGCTTCAACAACACTGTTACCGCACACCGGTGTCACCACACAATCACTTGGTTTGTCGATTGATCCAGAGAAGTTCGAGACCTGAGTCTCGGTCCTTTCGGGAACCGTCCTAACACATTTTGTCGTGTTTGACCCAACGGTGTAGCCTTCCGGACAGTCAAACCAAACATTCCCTTGGTGACCACGATTAATCGTCTCGGTGTAACTAGGGAAAACTTTCTCCCAAGTAACTGTCAACGAATAGGAATGATATGTCTCACCCGGTGCCCAGCTTCCAGACAAGGAACCAACGACAGACTGTACAGTCCAGCCGTCTCCGGGACCCGTCAGATCAATAGACCAGCCGTCACAATCAGCACTAGGCGTCTCGTGACATCCGACCGGTTTTGCTTGAGCCATCGTGGCGTTAATTGATACAAACAACACTGCCACGATCATCAAGACAGCACTTACTGTTCTCAACGTTCCTTTCAACTTTACCTCCTACATAGGGTTTGTCAAAGTCCTATGACCCCAACCTGGGATTTTCCCAGAAGAAAGGTCAAAGTAACGCGGATTTTATCACTATAAGTTTTGCAAGTCAATTACCCTCATGAATTTCGAAACACCAACCAAGGGAAAACAAACACTGCCTTCATTATCCGACCAAACCTCTTTGGTTCGACCCATACCCTCCACAACCACTTCAAACCCATCTTTTCCATCCATCGTGGAGCCTTCTTGAACTCCCCCATATATTCGTTATAAGTCCCACCAACTCCAATACCTATTTTTACTTTCAATTCGTGGCGGTGCTTAGCTAACCATTTCTCTTGTTTAATCGGGTTGTAAGACACAAACAAAATATCTGGACGAAATTTATTTATCTTGTCTATTACCTCTCTGTTTTTCTTCTCATCCGTCCCAACTCTCTCTTCGCCTGAGTCATAGGCCACTTTTAGTCCTGGAAACCGTTTTAGAAGCCTTTTAGCCACTCTCTCGCTCACTCCACCCCATCCACCAAGCAGAAATACCTTCCAGTCTCTTTCAGCCGCCATTTTTGTAAGTTCTTCAAATAACCATACCCCGGTTACTGTTTCTCCCACCTTCCCAGACAAGATATCTCCGCCGGTTTTCAATCCCCAAGCCAATCTGCCCAATAACGTTCTTCCTTTTGCTTGGCGAAGATAACTCACTGCCGCCAAAACTGACACACCATCAGGCGTCACCATATCAGCCGACTTCATGACTTCAAAAAACTCCTTATCACTTTGAGCTTTTACAAAAAATTCACTATACGCAGTAATAAGTAACTTCAAATCATTGTCATTCTCAATCCATTTACTTATTTTTTCACTCACATCCCGTCTATTTAAAACGTCCACCGGAAGGCCCAAAACGTCAGATCTCATGATAGTATTGTAGCAGGCACACAGTAAAAATAAACCATACAAGATTCATTCAAAAATGCTTCCTCAAAATCGTGCCTAAATCCATAAAACGTTATCACTTAGAAAAGTAGACTGCCAAACAGGCAGTTTTTTTATTTTGGGCCTCTGTATCAACCCTTTCTATGCCTTCATGATGTTAAATTGAGTAAATTTCGGTCAAAAAAATGCTCAGTGAAAACATCAAACTTGAAAATTTTATCGGAATTCATAAAAAATTGAATATATATAAGGTATCTTCTCTTATCTTATATGTTATACGGTCAATTTTTATCATATTAATAGTTATTTGGCTCTATTCAAATCGGTCATAGGTGATTCCTTTCGTAAATTATTGTATACTTTTTCACCTCTATTTTTATGCTCAAATAAATGAATGTATCAAATATATGATATAAATAATTATGTCTTATATTAACTTATTCTAATCCTCTCAAATATTTATATAAACTCTTGTTTTTTTAGACAAAAATAATCATATTTAGACTTATATATCCAAATCGCTTGATATAGTTTGTTCAACCTAAAAATATATAAAAATCTCGTTTTTCACAATATATTCAAATCCGGAAAAATATATAAAGTCAATCACTTTCTGACTTGATCCCTTATCTTCATAACTATTAAGATGATCTTCTCTATTGGCCAAAATTACATTTCAAAGACAAAGCCTTTTATTGTCAAAGTATCAAAGCAAACAGCCGTCGACATTGTTTAAAAGTCAAAAGACCGTTATGAACGCAAACCCAATATTTACTGGCCCAAATAGAACTAGATAGCGCTCTAAAAACACTTGTCAAGCCTTAAATACAAATATCAAAGACCTTATTTTGTATCATATATTACATATGAAAGCTAATATATTGATTATTTTAAAAAATCAACGATATCTTTCATTAACCTCTACCATCGAAATGGTATACCCCCATACCCCCTGACAAAATAACCATTGTTAAAAACTAGCAATCACAAACGAACATTTCTCATTTCAAACCATACCCCACCCCGGGTACACGATAGAGAACTATTTAAAAATCTCAATGCACAGATACCCCTACCTATGGGTATATCCAAAAGAAATATTTTTATAAATAGATAATATCTAGGGGGTATCGATATCTTTGTGAAAAATAGCAAAAGACCAAACAACTGACATTTCCTATGTCGAAAACAAAATAAAGTAAATTCATTATTTTATATATCTGTTTCTAACAACAAACAATGTCTCATATCTCCATCAATATTTTCCAAAAAATTATTTTTTTTTGACTTCCTCTATTTTTATACTATATACATGTATCATCAATCGTGATTACCCTATACAAATAATATTCCAAAACTAGTTATTGAACCTAAATACAAAATTAGCACTCTAAATCAAAATCTGACAAGATAAATAAAAAGGATTGATGCAGAAGTAATTTAGATATTAACGTCGTAGGCTACCCCTATAAACATCTATATTCTCAATTGCTATCCCTATACCTTTTATTACACACCTTTGCGGATCTTCTGCCACAAAGGCCGGAACGCCTGTTTCAGTAGTAATCAAACGGTCAAATCCTCGAAGCATAGCCGTTCCCCCACTCATTACGATCCCTTTGTCAATAATATCGCTTGACAGCTCTGGAGGTACTTCTTCCATTACCGATTTCAGCATCTGAATTATTTTTCCCAAAGGCTCTCTCATGGCCTCAAAAACGTCTGTTGATGAGATTGTGACCTGTCGTGGCAAACCGGCAATACTATCCCGTCCTGTTACCTCCATTATTTCCTCCTTGGACACAGGCATTGCTGAACCAATCTTTATTTTGATCTGTTCTGCAGTTTGGTCGCCGATCACTAAATTGTGTTTTCTTCTGGCCCATCTCATAATGGCTTCATCAATTTTATTACCTGCCACTCTCACACTCTTAAAGGTAACCACTCCGCCTAATGAAATCACTGCTGCCTCGGCAGCACCGCCACCCATATCTAAAATCATGTTTCCAGATGGTTCGGATATTGGTATTCCTGCACCAATCGCCGCTGCTAATGGTTCTTCAATAAGATATGCATTTCGAGCTCCGGCTTCCATCGCCGCACCTAATACCGCTCTTCGTTCTACTTGAGTTACTCCTGCAGGTACACATATCATTACTTCCGGCTTCACCAATCCATATGCCCCGACTTTACGCAAAAAGTATTTCAACATGGCTTCAGTCACCGCATAATCGGCTATCACACCTTCCCTCATCGGTTTACTCGCCTTTATGTTTCCTGGCGTCCTCCCCAACATACTTTGAGCATCTTTTCCGACAGCCAGAACCTTTCCATCCGTCAAAGATACCGCGACCACGGTCGGCTCTTCCAACACTACTCCCTCACCCACAACATAAACTAAACTGTTGGCTGTTCCCAGATCAATTGCAATTTTTTTCGAAAACGAAAATGACATTTGGTCAAATTGTACCAGAGTTCCATATATATAGTGTCCTTAAATGGAACTGCTGACTTTTTGCTGGTAAAATAGATAATTGATGACCAAACACCCCAAAGCTAAACGCATAATTATTAACATTCTCATTGTCCTTTTCCTTGCCATAGGTACCACTGCCGGTATTCTCTACGCCAAAGGTTACCGCCCAAACATCAAAGAGGGATCTCTACAAGGGTCAGGACTTCTCAATGTCACTTCTTATCCTCAATCAGCTCGAGTCATGATCGATGGCAAACTAACCACCGTTACCGATGACAAACTATATCTTTATCCCTCAAACTACACCATAAAGATCGAAAAAGACGGCTTTCATCCATGGACCAAGGTCGTCCCCGTCAAGTCTGAGTTAGTCAGCAACGCCAACGCTCGTCTTTTCCCCATTATTACTGCCACTTATCCTCTCACTTTCTACCAAGCAGGCAACGCCGCTATTAACGCCGATGGTTCCAAGATGGCCTATGTCCTGACAGACTCCCCTGTAGACACTGCCAACGGTATTTATGTTCACTCTTTCTCCGGTAGTCTTCTAAACTCTTCTCAAACCACCCAGATCACCGACAACACCACCAAAGACTTCACCAAAGCCCTTCTCATTTGGTCACCAGACAGCTCCCAAATCTTGGCTGTTTTCACTGAAAAAACAAAAAATACCGAGAAAATTGTCTCGGCCATGCTTCTTTCCGCCAAAAACATGAACAATATCAAGTCGATTAGCGATGTAACTCTTCGTCTGCCTTCAATTATTAATACTTGGCAAGATCAGTACGCCAAAATAAACAAGCCAATCCTCACTCTTTATCCCAGCTATATGGTTGATATCCTCACTGAAAAAGCCAAAAACGTTTACTTCTCTCCCGACAAGGAAAAGGTTTTTTACACGGCCACTATCGATGCCACACTTCCTGAAAACGAGATTGGCAAAACCTTACCCAACATCAACTCTACTCCGGAAACCCGCAATCTCAAGAAAGATGTCACCTATCTCTTTGATACCAAAGAAGGTACCAACTACCAGCTACACTTCGCTTCCGGCTCCGCTACCCTTCAAAAGACTCTCATCACCGTCGCCGAAGCTACTCCATCAGCCGACATCACTACCCTCAAACAGCTCAAGGCCCAGTCAGAAAGTTACCTCGTCGGAAACCTCTCTTGGTATAGTAACTCTACCCAGATCATCGTCACTAACGCGGACGGTGTCAATATTGCCGACTACGACGGTCTCAACATGACTAACATCACCTACGTTCAACCCAAAGAAGGTTTTGCGGTCAGCAGTCCGGATGGTAATCGCCTCATCATCCTCACCAACATCAATCAAAAAGTCGACACCTACAATCTGATCTCCTTCGATCTAAAATAAACTTCTTTAATCCCCGACCAAGCCTCACAAGCTTGGTTCCAATCGTCGAAGAAAAAATACTCCATCCATCCCCGAGCGGGACTACCCTCGTGATTAAAATCGACTGTTTCGTACCGCATGTTTTCCTTCTCGTCGAAATACTTAGTATATGTGAAGATCTGTGATTCGTACTGCGTTAGAACTTCTTCTACTCGACAGTTCTCAAGACATATCTCTCCCAACTTCGATCTCACCCATTTCTCTGATCTCTGTTTCCTTTCGTCATTTAATATCGCTTTGTCATAATAAACCGGCAGTATCATCTGTATCTGATATCTTCCGTCAACCATTATCAAGTCATACTCCCAATCCAATAAGGCCTCTTTTTTCTCTTTTCCGGTATAGATATCATCTATAAATACTGTTTCTTTTACTTTTTTCTTCACCTGGGCAATCTCCTCCTGCAAAGCAATCCCTGTGCACTGCACAACAAAAAAGGCATCATCATCAAACCGGATCTCCCTAATCAGCTTTGCCAAAGCGGTACCTTTTGCCGACAGCTCAGGCGTCCTCAACTGATAACCCAAAAAAACTGCCTCTCCGGCCACAGTATCCAGCCAATTCCTTGGCCCGAGCTCGTTGATCAGATCGTACTCCTTCCTCATTTGGGCAATAATATCACAAGCTCCGATGTAAAATATACTGATTGAGGTTGTAGCTCAGATGGATAGAGCAGCTCACTCCTAACGAGCAGGTCGGCAGTTCGACTCTGCCCAACCTCACCAATAAATTGATAGAGCAGTCGCCTTAGGCGACAGGTCGGCAGTTCGACTCTGCCCAGAGCACTCGAGCACAAATTTGATATCCAAGGACGATAAAATGACAGAAAAAACAGAAACCATCAACGATCTGCTCGCTGAATACAGATCGGATCTCCTCAAATTTAAAGAGGATCTTGCTTTTCATATCAAAGAAGACCATCACGGGTATCCAGCATCAACATGTCATCGTTGTCTAAATTATGTTCAAGGGATACTTGACCGTGAAGATAGTATCAATTATCTTCTTAAAAAACAAAACCCCGCCTAAAGCGGGGATTTTTTTACAACTGACGATGATATATTTTCAGACCATCTGATTCTTCATAGGTAGTTCCATCACGAGGCTGTCTGCTATCTTTGATTGAATCAATAATTTGTTTGTCTGTATCGCCGATACTTTTTCCAAACAACCAAATCTCTCTTTTTTCTTCGTCGGTCAGCTCTCGGCAACAATCAAGTGCGCGTTCAAGGTCAAAGCCTTTCTTTTCGTCAAGCACTGTCAGCAAAAGAATGTCACCAACCTCAAAGCAATCAGCTTCGAGACGAAGATACTCATAGGAAATTAACCCAAACTTATCCTTCATCCATTTCGAACTCAACTTGGTATGGAAGACAGGCATCTCTCCATGAGTTCCATACATCCGAATGGAAGCCTCATCAATCAACATGCCACCACGCATGATTTTTAAAGAACCACCAAGGAATTCATACAGACAATCCAACACATTAACCAAGATATTTCCTGTCTGGAAATACTTTTCTGCTTCGTGTTCAACAACTTTTAAGGAAAATTCCATTCTGCCTCCTTTGATTGTCAACGATCTTGTATGAGGATTCTATCATACCCAAGCTCTCATACCACAACCGCTAACCAAAAAGTCGGGGTGGGCGGAATTGGACCGCCTGTCTGTCGCCTCAGGCGACCGTGATACTAATATTGTTTTTTAACCAAAGCCTTCCTTGACCAGTTTTTAAAGCAAGTTCCCTTCTTACCGCTTCAGTTCGAGTTAAAAATTCTTCTGAATACACCAAAACATAAGGTCTTGTTGACTTAGTATAAGTTGATTGACCTGAATTGTGTTCACTCAGTCTTCTGGAAAGATTATTTGTTGATCCAATATACAGTCTTCCGTTTTTTAGACTTTGTAACACATAAGTCGTATACATTGTCGGGGTGGGCGGAATTGGACCGCCTGTCTCTTCGTCCCGAACGAAGCGTGATACCGATTCACTACACCCCGGTATAAATATTATAACTTGAGGCCTATCGCCTTAGGCGACCGTGATACCATCTGCGCTATACCCCGATATTTATTTTTGCCTATGTCTGTCGCCTTAGGCGACCATGATACCGATTCACTACACCCCGAACACTCCTATTTTACCCTGAAAAACATCAAAAAGCCCCCCATTTCTGGAGGGCTATAAACAATTTTACTTAATTTCTAGGTCGTTTTTACCGTAAACTAGGCAGTCCATACCACTTTGGTAGATAAATATTTCATCTTTGTTAAAGATTAGACCCATTTCTTTCTCAGCAGCTTCCGGACTATCAGAAGCATGAATCAGGTTGTTCTGCTGACTCATTCCCAGATCCCCTCTAATCGATCCAGCTTCGGCTTCTCTAGCTTTAGTAATACCCACAATTTTCCGCACAGCATCTACAGCATCTAAACCTTCCCAAACCATCGCGACAATGGGAGTCCAAGAAATATATGACTTTATTTCTCCAAAAAAGCTTTTATCTTTAAGATGGGCATACCAGCTATCGATAATTTCATCGGACATCTGCACCATTTTAATGGCGGCAAGTTTCAAACCTTTTCGCTCAAATCGAGAGATAATCTCCCCAACCAGACCTCTTTGTAACCCGTCTGGTTTAACCAGAACAACAGTTTTTTGCATCATATCTCCTTATTTTACTGTATTGACGTAAATAATTATGGATTAGTTTCCCGAAACATAAAGTCCGTAGTCCTTTCTCGTTTGGACGTGAACCCTTGTTCTTTGTGCCACGCTTCGCAGACTTAAATTGCTTGGTCCGCCTTTGAGGCGGAATTTAAGTCGAGAATCGAGATAATCAGATTCCGCAGGAGAATCTGAATTATCGCTGGCCAACAAAGAAATAGGGTGATAAGTCCAATACAGAGACGACAGGAATTAGGAAAATTGTTTCCGACAGTTAGTACAATGCTTGGTAATGTTCTATTCGCTCAACCGACTCGCTATTTTGCATCACAATTGCCACCACGTCAACCCGACAAAGAACGTCCAAGCCCTTGTCCTGTAAATATACTTCCCCCATCTTTTTGACCTTACCAATCTTACTTTTATTGACCATTTCCTCCGGCTCTCCAAAATCATGCCCAATTTTTGTTTTTACTTCCACAAATACCAATATTTTCCCGTCCCAACAAATAATATCTATCTCCCCAAAACGAGTACGGAAGTTGCGCTCTTTTATCTTGTAACCTTTTTTCTCTAGGTACTCTGTCGCCAGTTCCTCCCCTATATTTCCGGTGATTTTATTTTGACTTTTCACTAATTTCAGTATCCCACAAAAAAGCCCCCGGTTTCCCGAGGGCAAAGATCTATTCAACAATTTTGTTCAAGTCACCAGGGTCTTTGAAATCATCCTTAGTAAACTGGAAGATAGAGATCGGGCTAAATACTCCCGGTCGCCGTCTCCAAAACAAAAACGACTCCCCATTTGGTGACAAGATGTATGGCGGCGACTCAACGTGAATGCCTCTTGTCATGGCCATTGCCGTTTCTTCTCGCACCGCAAAACCAATCTGATTCATACCAAAAAGAATCTTCTGTTGGGCGTAAGAAATAAAATAATCGCCGTTCTTCATACCCAAGATCCATTCCAGTTTCGACTCGAGATCTGCATAGATACAGGGAATCTGTACCCCTTTGTAATCCAAAGGAGGCACAATATCAAACATCTCCGACTCAATACCCTCAACAACAAACTGCAGTAGATCAAGTTCATCATCAACGCTCTGAGGGCATCGGTAAAGATAGACTGTGTCACCACCTTCAACCGGCACTTTGACCACAACTCCGGTAAAAGGATCCTGGCCAGTACCCAGAAACTCCACATTCTTCAAAATAAACTCCGGCCACTGACGACGATTATCGACTCTTTTCCCGGTTTCCATCCATTTCATCATTTCCCTGAGCTGGGAAATCATGTAGATTGATGCCGAACCGCCATCGGGAATCTGGTCTAGACGCATCTCCCATTCCTTCATCTTGGCAATAATCTCGGGGTGAAGACAGGTAGCAAACGAGCGCAGACTTTCCTTATCAATAAGATCAAGGGCAGAACGATCGGGAACAAACTTTTCTGCAAAATACTGCAAACTGTTCTCGTCACTCGACCATTTTTTTGCACTCAGTCCGGCAATTTTTTCTCCCTCATTCAAACAACCCTGAATCGTCACCAAACCTAAACCAGTTGACATTTATTCTCCTTCTTTGGACTTAGTCCAATATCTATAGTATTAAGGTTCTTTTGTGCGCTATTCTACCACAATATAGGACAACATTCAAAATACTCTCTCCCTGTACTGCAATGCCTCGGCCAAATGCACCGACAAAATATCCTTACTACCCTCCAAATCCGCAATCGTTCGAGCCACTTTCAAAACTCTGAAATACGATCTGGCAGACAGATCAAACTTCTCCATCGCCATCCTTAATACCCGTACTCCTCCAGGATCAAGCCGGCAGTACTCCTTTACTTGTTTATTTTTCATCTGAGCGTTACAAAAAATCCCAAACTTTAACAATCTTTCACTCTGGATTTTTCTCGCTTTCTCTACCCTTTCTCTTATTACAAATGAGTTTTCTCCCTTGGGTACCACCCCAACGATCTTCTCCATCTCTACCGCCGGCACATTTATATGCAAGTCTATCCGATCCAAAATTGGCCCGCTTATCCGTCTTTTATACCTCTCTATATCCCTTACCGTGCACTTGCATTCGTGAGTTGGGTGACCCAAATAACCACACTGACAAGGGTTCACCGCGGCTACCAATTGAAATGAGGCAGGATAAGTTATTCTCCCCAAGGCTCGAGAAATCTCCACCTTCCCATCCTCCATTGGCTGTCTCATACCTTCAAGCACAAATCTCGGAAACTCTGCCATCTCGTCCAAAAACAGCACTCCCAGGTGGGCCAGACTCACTTCCCCCGGTGTTGGATGACTTCCTCCCCCAATTAACCCAGCCAAACTGGTTGAGTGATGGGGTGAGCGAAATGGTCGACGTCTCACAATCGCCTCTCCAGCTTCCAATAATCCTGCCGCTGAGTAAATCTTTGTCACTTCCATCGTTTCTTCTTCAGTCATCTCCGGCATTATTCCTGGCAAAGCTCGTGACAACATCGTCTTTCCCGATCCTGGTGGACCAGACATCAAGATATTGTGTCCTCCAGCCGCGGCGATAGTTAGAGCCCTCTTGGCCGTCTCCTGCCCCACAATCTCCGACCACTCAAATTCTGGTGCTGCCTTCTCCACCAAGGCTTTTATTGCAATTTCTTTTAATGGTGGAATCATCTTCATTCCCGCCAAATGACTCACCAAATCTTTTAAACATCGAACCGGTATCACTTGCACACCGTTGACTACCGCGGCCTCATTGGCCGACTCAATCGGTACAAATATTTTTTCAACTCCTTGTTCTTTGGCAAACAAAGCCAAAAGAAGTGCCCCCTTGGTGTGACGCAGTGTCCCATCTAAAGACAACTCCCCAAAAAATAGACCATCTTCATTTGTCTCCATATCTCCATTTGCCAACAGTATTCCCAAGGCAATCGGCAAATCAAAAGCCGAGCCCTCTTTGGGTAAGTCAGCCGGCGCCAAATTAACCGTAATTTTCTTTTGCGGAAAAGCAAAACTGCTATTCACTAAGGCCGTCCTGACTCTTTCTCGAGCCTCGCCGACCGCCTTGTCCGGCAGACCTACGATACTAAACCCGGGAAACCCTTTATCCGCCACGTCTACCTCCACATCCACCGAGAAACTCTGAAGTCCCACACAGGCCGCACTTCTTATACAGGCAAGCATATAGAAAAAGTATACTATCTTACTTTAGTGTTGTAGAATACAGAGCCAAGTTCTTTAATTTCGTTCCCAAAGGAGAAATAATGGCAAAGGCCAACAACTCTACTACAGTATCCAATACCGCCATCACCGTCCAACCTGAACTAGTGAAGTTCTTTTCCGAACAGCTAAACCAATTAAAAATCGAAAACTATCTTCATATCCTAAAAGACGTGATGGAAAATACCGATTTTTACGAGATGTCCAAAGAAAACTTTGACAACGTCATCGAATTGTTAGGAAAACTCACTGTCAAACCGATCCCGCCACAAATCAAAGATTTTCTCTTTAGAATTGCGACTGATGACATCAGTACCGACATGGCACTTGATGAGCATTCTTATTATCTCGCCATTACGTCATTAGTAAATATGGTCGATGATAAAGAAGAAAAACGGCTCATTAAAGCCATTACCAAACATCTCGATTACCAAGCTGACACGAATACTGACAATGGTGGAATTCTCTCTGTTCTGAACGAACTAACCAGTAAACTCAAATAGCCTAAGCTCACACCCGGCCGCAAGCCGGGTTTTTTGATATAATTCCCCCCAAAGCACCTTAAACCACGAGAAAGGATGGATATGGATAAAACAATTGCATGTGTCAATTTCGTAAACTACTCCAACATCACCAAAGAAGGAGATCCTGACCATAAAGGAGCCACCCTTCCTACCACTTATGATAAAAATCATCGTTTTGATGTTTCTTCCATCAGCCTCAAGGGAGACTCGGAATACATTGTCAACGATCGCGTCGTCATAAAAAATATCGCCCATTTTGTCAAACTGGATGTTCGAACAGAAGACAGCACCGAATTCTTCACTTTTCTTGATGGTCGTCCCATCGATATCCTTCGTGTCTTTATCAACGGCGTCAGCTTCCGTTATGAGTATCCTCCCAGCAAAATCTGCACCCTGAAACCTCTAGACATTATCGAAATTCAGTTCCTCGATACCAATAAAAGGATTCTCTACACCAATATCATCGTCATCAAAAGCATCAAGTTCATCGAAGAATAACCCATCACCCGGCCGCAAGCCGGGTTTTTTATTTCCTTTGAAAATACTTTCCCGATTTTTCCTCTACAAGACCCTCTAATTCCATCATCAAAATCTCCTCCATGAGCTTCGATATCGGCATTTTTAATATCCGTGCCAGTTCATCGGCGCTTTTTTCTCCCCCTTCCAGTACTTCCAATATCGGACAGTTCGAAGATCTATTAGAAAAACTTATTTTCATCTGACCTCTACCGAGTCCCATTACTTCAAGAACATCTTCCGCCGAAGTTACCATCACTGCCTTGCCGTTTTTTATTAAATTATTTGTTCCTTCCGCCGCTCCGCTCGTCACCCATCCCGGTACAGCCATCAACGTTTTTCCGAACTTCTTGGCTAATCTGGCAGTAATCAAACTTCCCGATCTTTCCGCCGCTTCCACTACCAAGACAGCGTCCGCTATTCCGGCCACAATTCTGTTTCTTGCGGGAAATGTCCACTTGTCTGCCGGATATGTTCCTTCGTATTCTGACACTATCAAACTACCAACTTCTAATATTTTCTGGTACAGTTTTTCGTCATCAGACGACACTTTTGCATCAATTCCCCAGCCCAGCACCGCAATTGTTTTACCGCCATTTTCCAAACAGGCCTGATGTGCCGCCTGATCTACCCCGTACATAAATCCCGACACAATCGTAATTCCTTTTTGCACCAACAGACTCATCCATTTTTCAATTACCCTTTGGCCATAATCCGTCATCCTTCTGCTACCCACAATAGCGAGCTTCGGCGCCTGATCCAAAAGCAAATCGATATTCCCCTTATACAAAACCCTCTCCAACTTTGGCTTAATGAGTTTCAAATTCTCGCTCCACTTTTCCTTGGGCAATTCCATAAAATAATAATAATTGTTTTGTCACATGACGTGAACCCTGGTACTTTGTGCCACGCTACGCAGACACGAAATGCTTGGTCCGCCTAGTGCGGATTTCGTGTCGAGTATCGAGATAATTATCGCTCGCTGGAAGCGATAAATTATCGGTGGCCAACAAAGAACCGGGGTGATAAGTCATCTCAAAAACAACAAGACCAAGGAATAGAAAAAAATATTGACAATTTTTGGAAAAAATACTCCAAATGGAATATACTACTATTAGTGATTATTGAATTTTCAAACGCCAGCACTCCCAAAAACCACTCTTCCGTGGCTACGGCTATTGTGATCACAGCCAGCGCCCTCTTCTTCATCCCCACAACTCTTATTATTCTTGGCTATTACTCTTCCCAACCCACCGGCAGTCTCATCTCTCCGCTTCCCCAAGGAACGCTTAGCCAAACCGCTCCGACACCCACGCCTACTACCAACCCTGAAGAAGTAAACAACCAAGCCATAATCGCCGCCCCCAACGACGCAACCCAGTCTGCAAATTCAGAAATATCTTCAACTCCAGGAAGTAACATCGTCGACAAAGTAGCTGTCATCGAAGCCGGCGCCACCGAAATTATGATCTCCGACACCGACGTATCCGAGTCGAGTCAAATATACCTTTCACCTCGGCCGGGAGATAAATCTGTCTACTCGCTCCTATCCAAAACAAATGGCAGTTTCACCATCATGGCTCAAGAGCCATCTGACACAATCCGTTATATTGACTACCACATCGTCAATCCCTAAAATGTCTATATGCTTCAAGCTTTAGACAAAATCTCCACCAAATTTTTACGCTTAATCCCTTTTATCCTGGGGTTTTTAGTTCCCCTGTTCTTTCTTCCAACCACTGTCGACTATTTTGCTCTCAACAAGTACTACCTGGTCGCCATTATCGGTACTTTATCCCTTCTTGCTTGGTGCGTCCGCAGTTTGGTTCGCGGAAAGCTTAGTTTTACAGCCTCACCGGCTCTCTTACCTCTCGTTATTCTTGTTATCGCCAACATCGTCTCCTCTATCTGGCTCAGCTCCACCCCCCACAACAGTCTTTTTGGTCAAACATCTCTTTTCTTCTTCATGCTAATTATTTTCGTTACTGTCACTTCCTCACAAAAAAATTATCAAACCATCAATCTTGCTTTGTACGGCCTCATTTCTTCGGCAACAATTCTAAGTATTTTCACTCTTCTGCACTACTTCGGTCTTGTCAGTAAAATTATCCCGGCAACATCTCTTTCTAGTCGTTACTTTAATCCTACCGGCAGTGTTCTCCCTGCTCTTACCTTCACTCTCCCAATTCTCGTCGCTACCATTGTCTATACCATCGGCATCAAAAACCGTATTCTGCAGTCTCTCCTTTTTTGTTCAATACTTTTAATGATCGCCGGATCAGTTCTTAATGTTAGTCTGGTTCTTCCTCAAAACGGTACTTTGGGCATCTATATTCTTCCTTTCTCTGCCGGCTGGTCTATTGCCATCGATGTTCTCAAGAGTTGGAAAAGTGCCCTCCTCGGTACCGGACCGGAAACTTATTTCTCTGCTTTCACCCGCCTTCGCCCCGCCTACCTTAACCTCGACAAAAACATCTGGAATATTCGTTTTTCCGAGTCCAGCAACTACATTTTTACTCTTTTAACGACCACCGGATTAATAGGTACTCTCGCCTTCCTTTTTTCCTTTTTAACTCCCCTTGTCTCAACTCTCAAACAAAAGGGTCACATTGAAGAAAAAAATTCTTTCAACTTTATTGTTTCTGCCTTGATCGCTGTTATTATTTCCTTTTTCGCTGTTCCAGTCGGTGTTGTTTCACTTACGTTGGCCCTAGTTCTACTTATTCTTCTCACTATTGAACTTAAACTAAACAACTCCAAATTTACCAAAGACATCAGCTACAGTCTTGCCGCCGACACTGTCTCGACTTCCATCTATCATGACCTTCCGGACTCAGTTTCTCGCTCTGTCTCTTCATCTTTTCTTCCCTGGATTGTCACTTTTATCTCCGTCGCCATTCTTTCTGGGTACTGGTTCTTTGCCAGTCAAATGTATCTTGGCTCTGTCTACTACAAAAACGCCGCTGCACTAGTAAAAGAAGATCCCTATCAATCGTTCCTGATGTACCAAAAAGCGGCTCAGACCGACACCTTCAACACCTATTACCAACAAAAAATGTCTCAGATCTACCTGGCCGTCTCCGTCGCCTATCTTTCCAAAGATAATGCCACCGCCGACGAAAAAACCAACGGTACAAACTTCGCCCAAAATGCCCTAGACGCCGGAAAACTAGCCGCCAAAGTCGACCCTCTTAATGTCACTGCCTGGGAAAACCTCTTCACTATTTACAAAACTCTGATTCCTTATGCTGAAGGTTCTGCTGATCTGGCTTTATCTCACGGTCTGCAGGCAATCTCTCTTGATCCTACCGACTCAAGCTTGTATCTCCAACTTGGCACCCTGATCTACAACCTAGGAGACGCGGACAACTCCATCAAGTACATCGAAAGAGCTAGTGAACTAAAACAAGACTGGAATATCCCTTATATCAACCTCTCCACTATCTACAAAGCCAATAAAGAATATAGTAAAGCACTTCAGTATGCTCAAGTTGGACTTCAATACACCGAACTAACCGGCTCCGACTACAAAACGATCCAAGATGAGATCCAAAACTTAGAGAAACTCGTCCCGGTTCAAGCTGCAACTGAATCAGCTACCTCTGAATAATAATGTGGACTTGAGGGGACTCGGACCCCTTACCTCCGCAATGCGAATGCGGCGCTCTACCAGGTGAGCTACGGGCCCTTCTAGTAATTTTATCTCAATTTTGATGAAAACAAAACGTCTATTTTTCTGTCTCTTCGTCTCGAAGAACATCTAATTCTCGCAGTAATTCGTTCTGCAATTCTTCTAGTAATATCGTTTCCCTATTAGGATATTGCTCCTTCAATAATGAAATTTTCTTCTTCAGACAGTTCAACTTTTCGGCTGCAGACTCAATTTTTTCTTCCGGCAATAAAGTCTTTAGTTTCGAACTGTTTAAATAAATATCAATCACCTCAACACTACTAATCAGACAAGACAGCCAAGGATTTAAATTTTTGTCAAATTCAGCCTGAACTTTCTGTGGTGCACTCTTAATTGCCTCTTGTAATTCCTCAAGTCTATTCAACTCCTCTGGTTTCTCAATACTTTTTTCCATTTGTGGACCCGATCGGACTCGGACCGACTACCTTTCGCATGCCATGCGAACGCTCTACCAGGTGAGCTACGGGCCCTTCTATAAACTAACTGCTTGATTATAAAGCAAATTAGCCAGAGATTCCAGCTCCAGCTGAATTTTTGTATCCAAATAGTCGACCTTCAATACACCTTTGTATCCCGGCTTCTTTGTCGGCTTTCCTATCGACCGAGGATCAATTCTTGTTTTGTAAAACTGATTCTTTGGAATATTTGTTATCTCTCGCCAATATTTTTCCAATTCGTTGGTGTTTTGGTCCGCTCGACACATTACTGTACATCTAAATTTACTGTTATCTATGTCAAAACAAACCTTAAGTAATTTAATAAAAAGCGTAATTATCTTGTGATTTGTATTTCCAAGAGAAAATACAGATCCACTCCCGTATTTTGACGCCTCGCCAAAACAAAGCATCGCCAAGGCGATCTTTGCTGTCTGTGTACCTCTTATTTTTTTACTAATAGGTCTATTTATTTCGTCAAGAGACACTAAAAATCTATTTCGTATCACCTTATTCGCCTTCACGGCCCTTACTCTTGCCAAATCCAATTTTCTCGCGTTTAATAACGATATCCTTTTCTTTTGTTCATAAGTCAGCCTAATACCTCTAAACCAACCGGTAAATGTGCTTTTGGGGATATGTTGGTTCAGTATGGAATTTATTTCTCGGCTCGTTTTCCCTTTCTCTCTTAACTTTTTCGCCTCGGACTTTATTATTTTAGAATATATTTTCATATTTCAATCGTACCATAGAACTCCCCTATGTGAATGACACAATCAAAACGAACTTATTATTGATAAAATATACCTAATGGGCCTGTAGCTCACCTGGTAGAGCGCCGCATTCGCATTGCGGAGGTAAGGGGTTCGATTCCCCTCAGGTCCACAACAATTTCGTAAATACCCTATTCCTATGTTATTATCAACTCCAAGTTTGAACTTTAACAGAGGAGGTTAAAAGTGAATGATTATCTTGTGTACCTGGCTGGTCCCATTACTGGACTCTCATATAAGGACTGTCTTGGCTGGCGTGAGTACGTTACCGGTAAATTTCCCCCAAATGTCATTGGCTTAAATCCCTTGAGGGGTAAAAAGTATCTTGTCGATGAAACCAATATTGGCGGCAACTACGATTATCATCCGCTCAGTACCCCGCAAGGCATTGACTGCCGAGATCGTAACGACGTTTCCCGCTCGGATCTGATCTTCGTCAATTTTCTTGGCGCCAAAGAAGTCTCCATTGGTACCGTTATGGAAGTTGCCTGGGCAGATATCCTGCGTAAACCAACTATCATCGTTATGGAAGACAACAATATTCACTTTCACAAGATGCTACGAGGAGCTGCCGGATTCGTCGTTAGTGACCTTGACCAAGCCATTCAAATCGCTCTTACTATCCTTCTACCCGATCTATAAAGTACCCAAAAGCCAAGATAATCTTGGCTTTTTTTACACAGTGTAAAATATTCTTATGCCTGATAAAGTTCTCATCTGTCAAAACTGTCATAACCCTTTCGTTTATTCCGATTTTGAACAACAAAAAGACGTAAGAGAAAACAAGACAGCGCCTCTCTACTGTCCCATTTGTTCCGCCATCAAACAAAGTGAGGCCAAACACCCGCCCAAACCAAACAGAGGACTTCAGTCTTAGATCTTGAAATCTAATTTTTTGTAATTCCCAACTACGGCTATTGACATGTTTTCCTTTTGGAAAATCTCCGCCGCCAAACTTTTGACTTCTTCTAGACTCACCTTTTCTACTTTTTCAATTATTTCTTCAGGCGAATATATCTTTTCTCTAAATAAGGAGTCTTCCAGTGCAGATCCCAAGACTTCCTCCGGTCTATCAAAGTCCAAAGCCAAACGGCCACGGAAACAATCTTTGGCCACTTCTACCTCTTCTTTTTTTATCGCCCATTTGTTCCCGCCTGACAATCCCAAGCTGATTTCTACGATCAACTCTACCGCTTCATTCAATTTATTTTTTGGCAAACCGGCCCCCATCATCACACTGCCAGCATCGGTAAACTGATCTACTCCAGATCGAATTGCATAAGCCCAGCCCCTTTCTTCACGCACTTCCCTCATCAATCTAGACATCGTCCCATCACCGTAAATTATGTTAAGTAGTTCCAGAGCAAAACGTCTTTCGTCGGTCATCTTAATGCCCCTAAATGCCATACGAACGGCTGCTTGCTCCACCTTACGGTTAATCAATTTCACTCGGGCATTTTCTTGTTTATCCCAGTTAAATTTATCTTTCTCCGGAAGTGTTCTCTGGTCATCAATCAATACAGCGAATTCTTTCTTGATAAGCGATAACATCTTTTCATCGGATCCATAATCTCCCACTACGCCAACCACAATATTCTCTGCCACAAACCATTTATCAAAATACTTTCGCAGTTCTTCCACAGTCATCGATTCCAAACTATTAATGGTACCGATAATCGGCCTACCCATGTTTGTTTTGCCATATACTAATTTTTCACACTCTTCAGCCGCCTTACTGTTTGGCATGTCCTCGTACATATGTAACTCTTCCAAAATGGTGCCTCGCTCTTTATTAAAATGCTCTTTGGGTAACACCGGTTCTGTCACCAACTGCCCAACAATCTCGGTGGCCAAAGCGATATTCCCTTTGTCCATTTTTACCCAAAACCCCATCTCGTTTTGACCCGTATAGGCGTTATATGCTCCGCCAACCTTTTCGACTGCTTCGGTGATATCAAACATTTTTGGGAATTTTCGCGTCCCTTTGAAAACGAAATGCTCCAAAAAATGGGCCGATCCTGCTTCTTTATCCATTTCCTCCCGTGATCCTGTGCCCACCATTACTCGCACAGTCACCGATTCCCTTTCTTCCGGAACCAAAATTATCCGCAACTTACCCAACTTGTATGTTTTTGGTGAAAATCTCATGTGTCAATTGTACTGCCTACAAAACCCCTTTGCGACAGCTTGGTGAAATATATAAAAATAATTGTTTTGGAGTACTAGTCCAATTGGAAAAATATCGCGCAAAGTAAAATTGCCTGGTTTCTTGTACTCAAGAAAATTTTGCTGATAGAAAGAACGGCTTTCGCGCAGGCGAAAGAGCGTTCGGTTTTTCCAATGGATTAGTACGGAAGAAACGTAAATTATTTTTAAATAAAGAAAAGGGGCTTGGTTCCTCACCTCGCCCCTTGTCTCTTTTACGAACACTAACACTAAAACTAACAACTAACCAACTAACACGAAGAAGCCTTACGCGCTTACGAGGACTACAATGTGCAAACAGTAACTGCAAACGTTTCCTGATCAGGAATGACTAACGACCAATCGTACGTCTACAATCGTCTATTAATCAAAAAACCGTTTTGCAATCTACAGACACTTTTTAGGAGTCCATATCCATACTAAACATTTTTTTCACAAAGTGCAATACCCTACTTTCCGTCGATATATTCCACGGCAAATCTAATTACCTCTCATTGTAAATATCAAACCTATATCCATCCGTAACTATCTCCACAGTCCCCACTTGGTCCGTCCGCAATACTTCTGCTCCAATAGAATCTAAACGCATCAAAGTATCTCCATGAGGATGACCATAACTGTTTTTGGCTCCAACCGAAATAACCGCCACCCTTGGGCTCAAAGCTTCTAAAAATGATAACGTCGAACTGTATTTTGACCCGTGATGCGGAACTTTTAATAGTGTCACCTTTTTTAGCACTCCATCTGCCAACAGTGCTGATTCTGTCTTTTCCCCAATGTCTGCCGTAAACAACGCCGAAAACTCTCGATATTCTAGTCTTATCACCATGGCCAACTCATTCTCTTCTTTTGAGGTACTCGTTTCCCCAATCTTATCTTTCTGCACCTCACTTAATATATCGAAATACAAATCACCATATCGATAGACATCATTTTGTTCTGCATTTTGGATCAACTTAGATACTTGATATCTTTTTAAAAGATCGGCAAGCGCCCCACTGTGGTCTGATTGTTGGTGGCTAATAAAAACTAGGTCAATCTTTCTATCCCAAAAGGGCATCTCTTTTGTTAAACACTGCCACAGTTTCTCCTCGCTGGGGCCGGTGTCTATCAAGGCTTGAAATGCTCCCAAAGCGACCAGTGCTCCATCTCCCTGGCCCACGTCGCAAAAAGCTACGTGTAGCTTCCCGTCAGGCCACTGTTGCCAGAGCCACAGCAAGCTTAGCAAAATCAATATAACTCCCCATTTTTTCCAGCTCACACTTCATCTTACATTCCAAAAAACTCAATCACCCCCACAATCCAGTGCGCCATTATGTAGGTTGGCCAAAAAAACAATCTCGGAAGAATCTGCATACCCGCCCCCAAGATCATCAACAATGGCACAAACGGTAATATCAAAGTATTACTTAATATACCAATCAGACTCATTCTCCCAAACTGGTACCAAATAATTGGCACTGTCATTGCCATAGTCGATACTGAACTCAAGATCCCCGAACCAGACACCAACTCAGACAATCTCCGATCCCAATTCTCTATCTTCTTTCTCAAACATGGCTCAACTATCATCAAACCCACGCTTGCCGCCATAGATAGCTGAAAACTTACGTCAAGCAATAACAAGGGTTCAATAATCACCATCAACCAGCCAGTAACCAAAAGAATCCACCAAGAGATTACTTTTCTGCCGATACAGGCAGCCAAAAAGACCACTATCCCCATAATCACCGCCCTTACCACAGGAGGCTCACCTCCAGCTTCCAAAGCATAAACAGCCATTAAAAAAATCGAGACTATCGTTGCCTTTTTTCTCTTCAAAAACCACAGACAAATAGATAATGTCGTTCCCCCTACCAACATAATGTTGTATCCTGAAGCAACAGCGATGTGTATCGTACCGCTCTTTATCATTTTGTCGTAAAATTCTCGCCCTATATCTTTTTTGTATCCCAAAATTATTCCCGCAACCAGGCTCGACTCAGGCTCAGGTAAATGCATACGGTAGCGAGACAGCATCTTTTCACGAAACTTAATCAGTACTGCTTCAATTACCCCTGGTTCATCTGGCTTATCTTCCTCTTTATCAAAAACCACTATTTCCGCGCTGTCAAGCCATATTCTTCCCAAAATATTGTCTATCACACCCCTCCTCACTCTGCCAATTATCTCTACCTTATCCCCTTGTGAAAAGAAACAGTCTTTGCGGGGATCAACAAAAATGTCACCTATTCTAATGACACATTTTGTATCATTATGATCTATCTTGTATATATTTCCCGTAACTTTTATAACTGCATTTTGGCTATACTTGGTACTCTCCAACCACCCTAGAATAAATCTAAAGATTAGTATCACCAGGAGAAAAAATACTCTCCTTCTCATATTTAAAAAACTGACAACAGCTCTCTATTTCTTTCCAGAATACTACTTGGCAATACTCCTTTTGTAACCAAATCATCAACCGATTGATACGGTCTATTTTTCACAATACTTTCGGCGCGAGACTCACCTATACCCCAAAGGGTATCCAACTCACTGATACTTGCAGTGTTTATACTAATCTTTTTACTTTGAATACTAGCCTCAAAATACCCCCTATCGGCATCACTATTTCCCCCAGAAGGGATATAAATCTTCTGTCCATCTTTAATTTGTTCTGCCATATTAATATTCTTTTCACAAAAATCTCTATCAGCACTTTCAGATAAACCACCCGCTAACACCAAAACATCTTTAATTCTTGATCCGAGGTTCAATTCATAGACTCCCGGATAAACTACCGCCCCTTCAATATCCACGTATACCTTCGTTATACTCCCGGAAGACACATCTCCGTTACTCAAATACTCAACTTGAACCTGACGGCTTATTAGAATGCCTCTAAAAACGCTAATTGAACAAACTACTAGTCCAACAATGATTACTCCGAGCAAAAACCGATCCAGACCGGTTGAATTTTTCAAGTATCCCCATATTGTTTTTATCTCCACAAATAAAATATATCATCAACCCAACAACTACGTTCCATTAATGAATATTTTCCGCAAATATTCTCTATAATATTTCCTTTAAACAACCTGCAATATTTTACAATTTCACAAGATAATCAAGTTCATATAATTAAGCAGAATATAAAGTAGACTGCCAAATATAGAACTAAATATATCAGTAATTAACGCAAAGTTTTTTACTAATTTCCGCATTAATATCCAAATAGATTCCTTTATTCAATACTGGTATTATTAATGTATGCGTTCCAAACTTGTTCGCTCTATTGTTTTGGCTGTATCAATTATTTTAATTTCTTTCTGGACCTCTACTCCAAGCCTAAACTCATACAATCTTCAGCTTACCGGAGCTCTTATACTGCTCTATTTTGCCTCTAAATATATTTTTCGAAGAACTAGTCATGGTTTCTATTTCACCGCCCTTATTCTCGTTTCTATTACCCTGCTGCTTGTATTTTCGACTGGCGGGATCAACTCACCCCTTTTCTTTATCTTAGACTTCCTAGCTTTTGCCACGGCTCTTTTGATTTCTCCTTACCAGGCAGTAATTGCTTCATTGACTCTGGTTTCCATCTTTCTCTGGCAAAATCTGCAACTCCTCAACACTCCCGTAATTGTGAACCTAGCCTCCTTGGTTCTAATTACTCCCTTAGCAGTCATTTTTGGTAAAACATATCTTAAAAATCTTCAATCCGAAGGCAAGGTTCAGATCCTTAAAGAAGCCATCAAAGATGAACAGGTTGATAGCCTTCTTTGGATATCTACCACCGCTAAACCATCACTGGCCGGTGTTCTCAACTCCATAACCGACATTATCATTTATTTCAACAGCAAAGGCCAAAAACACAATCTTCCCAAGGCGCTTATCGATAAACTAAAGAATGTTCAAAACAACTTAATTAGTCTTTATGTTTCTGCCGGTATTCTCGAAAAGTCAATTGAAGAATCATCCGATAAAATGGAATTATAATCATCAATTTATTAAATTCATTCGGGTTATTTACTTCCTCTCAGGCACAAAAGACAACTATATCACTCAAAATCATGTCCTTCTATAAAACTAGAACAAACACCATCATCACATGCACAGAATAGAATTAAAAATGACCCAAAAACTTCAATTAGACCTCAAATCGTCATCCAAATATCTTATATTATCGTTATTCTTTGCCGTATTTTTTACCTTTTTCCTCCCCTCTTTTTGTTTCGCCGATAATCTTAAATCACCTACCTTTGAAGTCCAGATGAGCACTATCAATATTACCGGCGGAGAAAAAACATCCCCCTCTTTCAAACTAACCGACACCGTTGGTCAAACTTTCCAAGGACAGTTCAACTCCAACGGGTACGTCATTTTGGCAGGCTTTCAATATATCAACTCCCTGATCCCTTTTTCTTTCAAAATTAGTGATCTGGACATCGACTTCGGTAGTCTGATCCCCGGAACACCAAGTTTACTGACAAACACCCTCACTGTAACAACAGGCAGTGCTTTTGGTTATACAGTCAAAACGGTTGAAGATCACCCTCTAAGAATGAGCGATGGCACCACCACTATTCCCGACACCTCATGTGACCTAGCCACACCATGTCTACCTACCGACGCCAATCTCTGGACCGATGACACCCGTTTTGGATTCGGTTTTAACATCCAAGGAACAGATGTTGACACCAGCGACTTCCTTAACCCCACCTATTTTCGTCCCTTCCCGGTACAAAATGTCGACAATCCGGTAACCATCATGTCCAGAGGTAATGTAGCCACCTCATCGGCGGCCACAGTCACTTACAAAGTCAATGTCTCCGGATCACAAGCCGCCGGCACTTACCAAAACTCAATACAATTTATTGCTATTCCTTCCTTCTAATGAACAAAATTGTCTTACCCACTATTATCTATCTTGCTCTCACCTTCTTAATCTTCACGCCCAAAGTAATCGCTTCTGACTACAGCCTCTCTATTACTCCGCCCTTGCTTCGTGTTCATATTAAACCCGGAAAATCCATCTCCCAAGTTTTCACCATCAACAATCAAAGTCAGTCAGACAAGACGCTTGTTGCCAGAATTATTCCCTTTACCAAAGCTGACAATCTCGGCAATCCCGTACTCAACCCAAAATCAACCGCTCCGTGGCTAAATTACTTTAGTTTGGCAAACTCCAAAATCAAACTTAATGAACCATTTAATCTTCCTGCAGGTTCAACTGAACAAATTGTCTTAAGTTTTTCCGTCCCCAACACCGCTCCTCTCGAAGATATCTACGCCACTCTGATGGTCTCGACCTACACCAACTCTCTAAACAAGGATCTCCAAGGCACAATTGTCACTGCTACCATCGGTTCCAATATGCTCATCACCGTCAGTTCCACCGCTTATCCTGATACTATCCTTAAGATAGAATCTTTCAGTCCCCAAGCTGGATCACTCATAAAAATCGGCAATCTCTACTTTGCCGACAGTCTCACTCCGTTAACTTTTACCGCAAAAGTTCTCAACATCGGCAAATTCTCTGCTGAAACAAAGGGGGTTTTTCGTGTTTCCTCTTCAAACGGCACACCGATTTATCTCGAAGGGCTACTTCCAATAAACGTTATTAGTCAGTCCGAAAGACAGCTTTTGAACTCAAATGGTCAACCTTTTACTTTTTCCCCATCACTTGGGCAAATCGGCACTCACCAAATTTCCATTGAAATAAAAACCGACAACTCCAGCACCACCAACTCCATTACTGTCTTTTTCTTTCCACTCAAACTCAGTCTGGGATTAATCATCGCCATTTTTATTGTCGTCATTATCTCCCGCATCGCTTCTATTTCCATAAAACACTCTACTGATATCCAACAACCCAGATGAAACTCTATACTTATTGTATATATATGAAAATAGTGAAGTCCCTGCCTATTGTCTTTTGTGCCTTGTTTCTAGAAACAGCCTCCTTAATATCGCCTCTTGTGACACATGCCGCTAATCTCACCTCCTCAAAGGATACTCTTCAATCTTCTCGGCTCTCCTTTTACGGTCGCGTCAAATCACCAACAGCTTCTGGCAGTTCTCATGTTTGGATCTACACTGTTGCCGATGGCAACGCCACTTCTATCTCCACTGTCGGGCTAAATCCTGGTGATTCTTTGATTATTGGGGGCACGAATACCTATACCATTAGCACTATCATCGATAGTGATGAGTTTACTATCACCTCTACCCTAGCCGCCGGAGATGCTGACGACACTGACGTTATCTATCTCAAAGCAAAACCTCAACACGTAATCACTTTTAATACTGCCTCGGCTGTTAACGGTGGTTATTTTCGAGTCCTTATTACGGCGGCCGCATCCGGATCAAATGATAATGCTCCGGACAGTACCGGTTTTGATTTCAATACTTCTCCTGTCATTACCGGAGTTGACACTACTGGTTATACCTTCTCTACAGGAGTTGCCACTGCTTCCGGAGACACCGGTTGCACCTCTCCTACAAACTATCACTGTTTCGAGATTCATTACACCGGTTCTGGTAATATCGGCACAAACATCTCTCTCGCCATCGGCAATACCAGCGGAACTGCTAACCTAATTGCGCCCGCCCCAAAAAGCAGTCACACTGCTGGAACCGCTGACATCTACACTTTTAAAATTCAAAACTTCACTAACGGATCTAATCCCAATACTGCTGAAGCTGTTGACGAAGTCACCGGCAAAATTGCTGTTATTGAGTCCGTCCGTGTCACTGCCACCATAGATCCCAGCTTAACTTTTATTATTTCCGGTGCCAACGCCTCAACTTCACACTGCGGTCTGACCACCGATATCTCCACCACATCCAACTCTGTTCCTTTTGGCATACTCACCATTAACACGTTTAAAACCGCTGCTCAGACACTAACTGTATCTACCAACTCTGTCAGTGGTTACGCCGTCACTGCAATAGAAAATGAAAGACTCAGTAATCTAGCCGCCTCACCATCATATATTCCCGATACTACTTGTGACACTGGAACCTGTACTGAGTCTTCAGAAGCAGCTTGGGCTACAGCCACGGATCATCCCGGTTTTGGTTATACCGTTGCTTTATCGAGTGGATCACCAACTATTTCTCCAACTGCTCCCAATTACAAACCCTTTGCCAGTCTGGCCGCTTCTGAATCTCCTTCACAAATAATGTCATCTTCTGGTGTGGCAAACTCTCAAGCAGCAGATGTTTGTTACAAAATCAGTATCGATGCCACCCAAGCAGCCGGAAGTTATGAAAACCAAATAACCTACACCGCTACAGCCACTTTTTAACACATCAAACTAAATGCAAAAATGAAAAAGACAAACATTCTCCTCTCCAGCTTAATCACCAGTCTATCTTTTATTTTTCTGGCCTCCCCGGTTCACTCTCAAATGTCCATAACGGCTATCCCTCCCAAAGTAGAACTAAAGGGTGATCCCGGACAAACCCTCACCGCCACTCTAAAAGTCCGAAACGGTTCTTCTGAAACTCAATCTTTTACTGTTTCCGTCGAAGATTTCATCGTTATCGACAACATAGGCACTCCCATTCCTATCACCACCAAAATTAACAACCGATGGTCACTTGCAAACTGGATTTCTGCTCCCAAGGAAATTCCTGTCGATTCTGGGGGCACACAAATCATCAATGTCTCCATCAAAATCCCCATGACAGCACTCTCAGGTGGTCATTACGCCATGGTCACCTATACTCCAAATACCGAAAATAAGCCAGGAGACCTAAGACAAACCGGAAACGTAATTACTCAGCGCGTTGGCACTCTGATTTATGTTACCGTCAACGGACCAGTTACCGAAAAGGCGACCCTCACCAGGTTTGCACCATCCAAGTTCACCGAAAAAGGTCCGGTTGAATTCAAAGGCACTATCGAGAGTCTTTCTGATGTTCATATCAATCCCAAAGGAACAATCACCATCTATGATCCATTCAATGCCAAAGTCGCCGATATCCCCATTGATGCCGGTTATATCTTTCCTGAAACATCAAGAGACTTTTCTGCCAAATGGAATCAAGAGTGGGGCTGGGGACGATATAAAGCTAATCTGAACTTAGTTTTCGGCTCAGCCGAAACCCCTATAACGGCAACAATCTTTTTCTGGTTCTTCCCCGTAAGGCTTGTTGTCTATTCTCTCATTGCCCTGATCTCCGTTCTCATGATTATCATTTTCCTCAACAAACGCAGCAAAAAGCATCAAGAGGATCTCGAAAAAGAAGTTCTAGCGCTTAAACAAGAGTTGCAAAATAACGAAAAAAAGTGAATGTCATAAAGAGTCTTGTCATATCATCGTTTGTTTGTATCGTTCTCTTTGGAGTTCAGCCTAGCCTTGTTATAGCCGATACGGAATACTCCACTGGGTCTGCCGCAGTTAGTGCAGAAGTCATTTCTCAGACGTTTAATCCTCCCGTCATCACCGCACCTCTCAATAACTCCGTTACTTCAAACCCAAGAGAGCCTATGGTTTGGCAACGCCCCAACCCCATACCTGTTACCCCTCTTCACCACTACGATGTTTACTTGGACGGAAATATAATTGCTTATTCCATAAGTGACAGTATTACCTCTCAAACCTACTATTCATACTCTGTTTATCGACAAAACAATACTTTTTCTTTCTATCTTTCATCAAACTTATCGGATGGTTATCACACCTGGCAAGTTGTTGCCTACAATACTTATGGCAGCTATGCTTCTTCAGATACGATTACTTTTTATGTAGACGCAACCGCACCCTTCATTAAGCTATCAAAAGTTGACAATCAAACCCTCAACTGGGATACTTCGATACCTTCATCGATCCCAGGGAACAATCAACGAAACATCTCTGTTTCAAATGCCAATCCTCTTCTTTCTGGAACTGTCGAGCCATTCGCAAATATGCAAATTATCTTGATGTGTCCACAAAATATACCTAATTGTCAAAATCAAACGTGGCAGGGAAACTACCCAACAGGCACCTGGCAACATCGCTTTTACAATCTGATTAAAGGTATTGTCTATACCGTTTATATTTCTGCCACTGACGCTGGCGGAAACTCCACCGTCTTTCCTGAGTTTTATCTTGCCTATGGGATCACCACTCCTACATCAGGGGCCATCATCACCCCCATAACTCCACCGACTGGAATATCACCAGAACCACCGGAAATCATTACCGTGCCTACTCCGTTTGTTCCGATCCCTCCGGTATCTCCCACTCCTCCCGTTTTTGAATTCCAAAGCACGTCTCCAAAAACTATTCCCAGTACCCAAAACATCCTATGTCTTCTTTTGGCAATCGGCTTGCCTCTCCATCTAGTGCTTTCCTTATTTGGAGCAAAAATTGGTATCTCAAATATCATTCGCTTTTTTACCGTTCTATTCTTTCCCTTTCTCAAAAACAAAAGGTTCCAAACGCTTCCACTATCAGTTATCAATCTTTATGATCCTGATCGATTAAACGATCCTTGGTGTACAGTAATATCGGATATAAAAGGCTACTTCAATCTAAAAGAAAGCCTTCTAAATAGATATTTTGTAAATATTACTTGTACAGGAAGACAGTGGAAAAATGTTATTATTCAAAGCGAAATCATTTTGAAATCGTGCTTCTACACCGCAAAAATAAGCTCACCGAATACTCTAGAAAGGCTTCGAATGCTGTCCCTGACTACCAGATCAATTCCGTTAATTGTTGCCTGTATAACATCTGCGTACTGCCTCATTAATCAACCTAGTTACTTCTTCCTTGCCTACCTGTTTATCTCACTACTGCTTGTATTTTCAGAATATCTATATCCTCGAATCTCACGATAACAACTAAACTCCTTCAATACTGTTTAGTCACCTTCTTAATTACAGCCTTCGGGTAAACTAAGTCCATTCAGGCTCTAAAACTAACTGCATCAGTATTCACCGCATCTCTATATCGTATAATATCATCTCGTCACATACACTATCATACTGTACTGAGTATGAAAAGATAGCCTCATTATATATTACCGCATAATATATTGTTATTTTACCCTCTTTTTCCGCATATGAAAACATATTACCGCAATAAGTTGCGTTAATTATTTGATCTACAATGATCGAAAATCCTTGCTTTTCTCTCATCTAGCTATATTTCCGCATATCCACTCTTCAATAAAACTTTTCCTAATCTCGTAGGTTGTATCACTTGACTTAATCAAAATCCCCTTTTATATTAGTATATAGACGTCTAATATCGTCTAATTTGATCCTAATCAATAGTTATCAACAAAGAACTAAAAAATGTTAATTAACGACTATTCTCAGCAAAACTGGACTAGTGAAAAAGCATCAAAAATAACCGCTTCCGATCTTATTACTGCGGGAATGATCTTTCTTCTGCCTGTTATTTTTCTTCTTGTAATCTCCGCAAAATAAACAAAGCTAATTATTCATGGAACTGCCCAACCAAAAAGAACTCCAAACTCTCTTCTCCGGATTCTTATTCGAGGCTGGACTTTCTTCCGTCTCCATAAAGAATTATCTTTCTGATCTTCGCCATTTTTTTGCTTTTTGTTCTTCAGTTTCCCTCGACAATAATCCACCATCTGTTCAAGAAATATTTCAAAATATTTCAAAGTATGTCAGCCTATACTCAGAGGAACAAAAAAAAGCATTTACTCCTCAAAACACAATCAATCGTCGTTTAGCCTCAATTAGACGCTTTTCTACCTTTCTTTCCTCAAAGTTTGGCCTTCAAAGTTCTGTTTCTAATCTAAACCATTCCCCAAAACCACATTTTTCTTTTGAAAACACCGACTCTGCTCCTGTCTCTAATGCCCTACCTATACTCAGTAAGATTCTTGAGCATTTTAAGCTTTCTTTGGCTAGAGAAAAAAAGACCTATTCAACAATCAAAAACTACATTTCTGACCTCAATCACTTCTTTGCGTGGAGTGCTAACGAAACCCCCTTCTTAGATCAAAGATTAGAGAATATTTTAAGTGAATCTCATCTAAATACCTACATTACCTATCTCAAACTTAGTCACACTAGTACATCTGTCATAAATCGTCGTCAATCTTCAATCAAAAAGTTCGCCAAGTATTGTTTTTCTCAAAAATATCTCCCCGCTAACCCTTTTGAAATCAAGATTGAAGTTCCCCATCTAGCTCCTCTTTCTTGGATGGAAAGGCTCAGAGATAAAAGAAATACCCCAAAAAAGGCTTCCAGACACCCTCTTGTTCTTCTTTACCATCGCTATAACTCCCTTCCTTTTACTCCCTATATTCATCTGGCCATACTTGCTCTAGCCACCTCAGCCATGGTTATCTTTGGCTACAACCAAATCATCAAGCAAGCCCCCTCGTCCTCCGCTGCCGTGCCCACTGTACCCAGAAGACAGCTTTCATTTCAAGGCCGACTCACAGACTCTTCAGGTACTCCAATCGTTACTGCCGTAAACGTTATCTTCAAACTCTGGAACGCAGCTACCAGTGGTACTCAGCTCTACACCTCCAACACTTGTTCGATCACTCCAGACTCCAATGGTATCTTTAATACTCTCATCGGAAACGGCACTTGCGGTCAAGAAATCGCTAGTACAGTTTTCACGGAAAATCGTGACGTTTTCTTAGAGGTCACTGTTGGATCCGAAACCCTTACCCCCCGCCAGCAAATCGCCACTGTTGGTTACGCCCTAAACTCCGAAACCCTCCAGGGGTATCCGGCATCCGCCGCCGCTACTCTTAACACTATTCCTGTAGTCGATGAAAATGGAGACATCAATATTGCCGCTGCTTCCCCTACCATAAACTCTACTTCCGGAACTTTTACCCTAAATGGTCAAGCAATTACCATTTCTACTACCGCCAACTCCGGTGGCGATATTATTCTTCAGCCAGATGCAATTGGAGGAGGACAAGTGCAGATTCTCGGCGCAACCACAACAACAGACACTTTCCGAATCGAAAATGCCAATCTCACTTCCGGTTCTCTAATTTCCGGCTATGTCGGCAACGACACGGCCACGGGTAATCTTCTCGCTCTCACCTCAGGATCAACCGAAACTGACCGTTTTATTGTTGGTGTCAATGGACGTACCCTTATTAATACTAATGGTGGCACGGACTCCATTTTTTCCGCATCTTCAGCCGGAATCACCAGATTCACCATTGCCAGTAATGGAGATTTACTTGCCACGGGCGCATTAAGCGGCCTCACCGGCCTCACTGTTTCCTCTGGCACAGTTTCTCTCCCGAGTGGCGAGATCAACAATACCGAGATCAGTGAACTCGACTGGACAAAACTCCAAAACTATCCTTCAGCTTGTCCTGCCGGACAAGCTATCCAAGCAGTTGGCGACACTCTCACCTGTGTTGATATTTCAGCCGCTTCCGGTAACCTCTGGCAACGTACAGATGGTTCACTCGCTCCTCTTAACATTACCGACTCTCTTAACCTCGGAGCCACAGCTACAGCCTCAGCTCTAGTGCACCTTGCAGGCACTGCTGCAGAAAACTCCTGGATTAACACTGGTTACTTTGGTATTGGAGACACTACTCCCTCATATGCCCTAGATGTCACTGGAGACATTAACCTCACTGGTGCTTTACGTACCTCAGGGAGTGCGGGTACAGCCACTCAAGTTTTAACCTCGACTGGAACAGGAGTCTCATGGGTAGATACTTCGACTGTTGGTAACTGGCAACGAACTTCTGGTTCCCTAGCACCAAAAAACATCACCGACTCCCTTAATCTAGGTTCAACTGCCACTTCTTCTGCCTTGGTACACCTAGCCGGTACGATTGGAGAGAATTCTTGGATCAATAACTCTGGCAATTTTGGTATCGGCACTGTCAACCCCACTGTTAAGTTAGACATCGCCGGAGGTCTTAAAACACTTGGAGCTTCCACTATGTCCGCCTCCCTAGCCACAAACATTCCCCTCACAGTCAAAGGTACCACTGGCCAATCAGCTAATCTCCAAGAATGGCAAAATAGTAGCGGAGGTACTCTTGTTTCTATTGATGGTGTTGGTAGAATCGTCAGTGTCCCAACCAGAGCTGTCAACGCTGGTGCCACAAATGCCGGTTTGAAAACAACCTATACCGTAAACTCAGCCACAAGTGATGGCGATCAAAGCTTTGGCAACCTCACCTACATTTATGCTGCTGGAACCCAAAACTACACAAATAATGTTGCTGGCGTTGGTGGTAGAGCATATCAATCCGGTAGTGGTACAGTCACCAATTTAAGAGGTCTCGACTATGGTATCGGTATCATCGGCACCGGTGGTACCACCAATGGCGTCATTGCCAATCTCAGCACCTATGGCTCAAGTACCGGAACCTTTGCTAATTTAACTGGTTTGAGTATTGCCGATTTGGGTGCCTATAACTCCCCTACAACTATGTATGGTATCAAGACTGCCGCCATGACCAGTGCTGTCGGTACTTCAAAATATGGTATCTATCTTGGAAGTATTTCCGGCGCGGCTACCAACAACTATGCCATTTACACCAACACTGGAGATATCGCTTTTAATGCAGCAAACGAAGCCAACACCCAAGTTGGTATTGGACTTGCCAATCCCGCCTATGATCTTGATGTTGTCGGTGACATCAATCTTACTGGCGCTTTGTATGACAATGGTAGTGCCGGTACCTCGGGACAAGTTCTTTCTACAACAGGCACTGGAGTCCAATGGATCGATGCACCGACAGGCACCGGAGGAGGAAGTAACTGGCAAAGAACCTCTGGCTCGATAGCTCCCCTTTACATCACCGACTCTCTTAATCTCGGAGCCACAGCCACTTCTTCTGCTTTGGTACATCTTGCTGGCACTGCCGGTGAAAATTCTTGGATTAACACCGGCAATTTTGGTATCGGTGACACAACCCCCGCATCGTTATTTACTGTTGGTGATGGAGATCTTTTCCAAGTAAACTCTTCCGGAGCTATAGCCGCAGTAGCCGGTATTACCAACACAGGCATCATCACCTCATCTGGTGGAAATATAGATTTAAATGCTTCTTCAAATTACACAACCAATATCAACACCGGCACCTCAACCGGAGCAGTCTCTATAGGCGGCGGCTCAAACACAGTTGCTATTGATTCTTCATCATGGGACATCTCTACTTCAGGAGCCGTTTCCGGCATCACTACCATAAATATGAGTGGTCAGCTTACATCGACCCTCGCTACAGGTTCGTCTCCTTTTGTAATCACTTCAACAACCTTAAACGAAAACCTCAATGCCGATCTTCTCGATGGCCAACATGCTTCATATTTTGCACCTCTATCCAACATCAATGGCACCACCAATCGCCTCGCAAAGTTTACGGATACCAACTCAATAGGTGACGCCTCCATAAACGACCTTGGTTCTAGTGTGGCCATGACCATTGATTCTGCCGGACAAATTGGAATTGGTCTTACTACACCACTTGCAACCCTCGATGTTCTTGGCAGTGCTTCTGTTTCAGGTTCAGTTCGTTTTTCGTCTCTTAGTACTGGCATTGTTCACTCTGACTCTTTCGGCAACCTTTCTTCATCAGCGGTTAATCTGGCAAACTCAGATGTCACCGGCACTCTTCCAATTCTAAATGGAGGCACAAACAATACCACTTTTACTTCCGGAAAATTTCTCGCTTATGATGGGTCATCAATCGTCTCAACTTCCTACGATCAAAATTCTTTTGAAGCAGCTCTTACTTTTACCAATGGCTTAACCCGTCTCGGCAACACAGTTTCACTTGGGGGAACACTTACCTCTAATACTGATGTTGCTCTCGACGGCTTTAACTTCACTTTTTCTGGTACAGGTAATGTTGGTATTGGTACGGCTACTCCTTCAGCAAAATTAGAAATTGCTGGTACCAACTCTCTTATTAGCAATAGTACCGGTGATCTTACATTCAACGCCGCTTCAGGTTTCATCGACTTCTCCGGAGATAGTCTCAAAAATCTCCTCAACGCCACCATAAGCGGCCAACTTATTCTCGGAAATTTCGCTGATACCAGTCAACCGGTAGCCCTCGGATCAGGTTCCCTTATATATAGTACTACCGCGAATGCCCCTCTCTATTATGATGGTTCAGCATGGCAAAGCTTTGGAGGTTACTTCAACAGAACTTCTGAAGGCATTATCTACACAAAAAATAACTGGTCTGACTCTATCAATCTTTTTGCTTCCACCAACGACGGTGCCACTTCCTCAGCAAAAATTCGTCTCTCAGGTGATTCCGTCTACAACACTTTCTTCATGAATCCCATCGCCATCGGCTTCAACACAGCCATAGACCAACCCGTCGGCGGCTACACTTTCGCTTTAGAAACAAATGGCGGTATCCTCCCCCAAACAACCAACGTAGACCATCTTGGATCCTCAGGCCATGCCTGGAAAGATCTCTATCTCACCGAAGGTATCTATCAAGGAGGCACGGGTACAGAATCAATCTCTATAGCCAATAATATCCTAGCCAATGGCGACTGGCACACTTCAGGCGGTCTCAAGGTCGGCAGTATCACCAACCTCAGTGGCAGTAACAAGCTTGAAGTTGTCGGTGATGCCAGTGTTTCAGCCACCCTAAACATTGGTATTGCCGCCGTTTTTACTCCTCAAACAGCCGCTCCAACTGCCACCACTCGAGGTACTCTTTACTACGACAACACCTACAACGATCTCTATCTGAACACCGATGGCACCAGTGCTTTCCACCGTCTCGCTCTCGACATGACCAAATACTCTTCCTCATCAGCCAGTGTAGCCAATGCTGCATCCCTCACTTTGGCCTACAACAGCGCCTACGGCGGAGGTACCAATAATGACATCTCCGTCACCGGCTGGGTCTACAACACCCTCACAAGTGCTTGGGATAATATCAGCAATTTCACCCACAACATTATTCAGAGCCTACAAAACCAGTTCGATGCCATTGGCAACTCCAAAACCAGAACTCAATCAAGACTCACCGATGTCGAACTCTCCCCATCGGTTGATACGGGTACCGGAGCAGACGGAGCCATTACGGTTTCATCAAGCACCAACATCAACACCACTAGCCTAATAAATGGACGTTCCTGTGCCGATGGTGGCGATGCTGTTAATTATTCAGTTACGACCCTAACTACCAATACAGCTGTTCTTTCCACTACCCCTTCTACAGGCTGTCTGGTTGCTGGTGACGAAATATTACTCATAAATCTTCAAGGAACCAGCACTGCATCCATTAACACTGGTAATTACGAGACGTTAAGGATTGCATCAATATCTACAAACACAATTACCTTTACAACTTCTAAAACTAAAAATTACGGGGACAACTCTTCCGATGATTCAAACCTTGGAATCCTTGACGGAACACAAAGAGTTATGCTTCAAAGAGTTCCCAATTATACAAATGTAACTGTAAATGCAAGTCAAAATTTTACCCCCAGTGCCTGGGATGGAGTTAAGGGTGGAGTTTTATTCTTTAGAGCAAATGGTACAGTTTCAGTATCGGGCACAATAAATGCAAACGGAATCGGGTTTGTGGGAGGTCCTATTGCTGTAAGTTATCCATACGGAGGTGAGGCTTTTTGTTCTCAAAGTGGCGGTGGAACTGGAGCATCTTACCTTACAGGTGCAGATCGCCCAGGAACCAATGGTGTTTGTGGTGGTGGCGGTGGAGGTGCTCACAATGCTGCCCCAGGAACAGGATCTGCAACCGCGGGAGGGGCTGGTGGTGGAGGTGGAGATATGAGTGGATCCACTAACACCTGGTATGGTGGTGGTGGTGGTGGTGGTGGTTACGGTTCTTTTGGTTACGGAGGTAGCGGAGTCACCTCTGGTGGAAACGGCAGTACAAATGCCTCCGGTGACGGAGGATTAGCCTCAGGATCCGTCAGCGGTGCTGGTGGTGGAGGTGGAGGAACATATGGCAATACCAATTTAACAACACTATTTTTTGGATCTGGAGGCGGAGCAGGAGGTGGTTTCTATACCAGCACTTATCCTCCGAAAGCAGGTGCTAATGGTGGTGGAATAATTGCAATATCGGCAAACAGTATAACTGTATCCGGTACAATTAGTGCAAACGGCAATAACGGCACCGCAGGAGGAAGCAATCAGGGTGGTGGTGGTGGTGGTGCTGGAGGCTCTGTACTTCTCAATGCAGGTACTCTCACCCTTGGGTCAAATTTAGTATCCGCCACAGGAGGAACCGGTGGTTCTGCAACATTAGGAAGTGGCGGAAATGGAGGTAACGGACGTACTGCAATTTACTACACTTCCTCCTACACAGGATCAACATCATCCCCCACCGCTACTTATACCCAACAACCTTACTATCCATATGGTATTTACCACTCCGCACCTATTGAAACTCCCAACGCTGTTACTCTAGACAAAATCAGATGGGAAGCTACTACATCAGCCTACGGCAAAATTACTTTCCAAACAAGAACAGGTAATTCTACCGATCCGACCGACGGAACGTGGGAAGCTTGGAAACCTGCAGTCGATGGAACCAATTATCTGTCCCTTCAAACTGCCGACACCCATACCGACTGGACTGGTACAAATGCCACAGTATCCGATGGTTCAGTCACTCGAAATGTCAACCAGTTCGAAGATGAAGATGAAGCAACAGCCGGAAATACAACCCAGTTTGTTAATACGGTACCCGCTTCAGGTTATGCCGAAGCTACCATAAATGCAACCGATATCTCTGCATATGACTATCTAACAGCTTGGGTCTATGCTACTGCTTCAGGTAATACTGTAAAAATCGGATTTGGAGAGTCTGCGGCAACAGAACAGGAAGAAACTATAACCATAGATGCTACCAATACCTGGCAAAAAATATACTGGGATCTTTCAGACATTGCCTCCACAAGTAAAGATGCTATTACTAAGTTAAGAATAACCAACCTTACCAATCCTTGGAACACAATTCATTTTGATAATATCAAAGTAGAAAAAGTCTATACCACCAGTTCAGGTTCAAACATCACTTCCACACCCAACAACTACATTCAATATCGGGCGATATTTACAACTATCAATACCGCCTTCCAGCCAAAACTCAACAATGTCACCATCGACTACAACGACGGTTACAAGATTTCACACGTCGACGACTCAAACAGTGTCCAGCTCTACAACTACACTGGCCTAGCTCAGCAACTCAGACTCGACGTCATTGTTTTTGGTGCTGACCTTGCTGAGTACTATGGTGTCAATGATCAGAGTATTGGTCCAGGCGATGTCGTTGCTGTCACCGGAGAACTTGATTCTTACAAAGTTCCAATCCTCCGTAAATCAAACTCCAAAAATGACTCTGGTCTCCTCGGTGTCATCTCCACCAATGCTGGCCAAACCCTCGGTATCGAAGCCGATGACCGCCGTCTCCTAGCCTTAGCGGGAAGAGTCCCCGTCAAAATCGCTAGCGACTCAGCCGCCATCAAATATGGCGACTACCTCACTTCCTCCAACGAACCCGGCAAGGCCAAAAAGGCTACCATCGGTGAAAAAACCATCGGTACTGCCCTTGAATCATGGAGTCCAGGAAATGGCAAAGACACCGTTCTCATCTTGGTCGGTACCGGAGGATTCCTCACTCCGGCTATCGCCGATCTCAACGCTTATACTCTCACTGCCAAAGTCGCGGCCCAAAACGCCAGTTACGAAATTACCAACGCCGCCGGTGAGGCAATCGAAAACATCGGCATCTTCAGCAATATTTTAGCCGCCAACTTCCAAGCCGGTGTCGGTGTCATCAAAGAACTAACCGTCGACAATCTTACAGTCCGCGACACTCTTATTTCCCCAATTGCCAATATTGATGAGCTCAAAGTGATCAACGCCACCATTTCCGGCACTCTTTACGCCGACAACATCCAAGGTCAAACCATCGACGCCCTTCATTCCCAAATCAATCTCCTCAACGACAAATACTCCACCGCATCTGCCATTCTTGCCAACCTTCAAGCCAGATACGGCAGTTACAACTCTCTCCTAAACTACTCCGCAGACGCCAGTGCTTCTGCCGATCCCCTGTCTCTTTCGCCTTTGGCCACCACTTCGGCCGTCATTCCTTCGGATCTCGCTCTCAATTCTCTAAGTGTCCATACTCTAATTGCCAACGACCTCATGACCAACGGCGCCATCTTCACTAACGCTCTCTCCAGCTTTGATAACGAACTCTTTATCCAACCCCAAGGCGACAAACCAGTCCACCTACTTGCCAATCTCATGACTCTCTATCCAGACGGAAAAGTATTAATCAACGGCGACCTCCTAATAACGGGTACAATCTTTGCTCAAGGTTTAGATACAAAGACGGCCTCTGTTTCTGGCTCTCTTGCAGTTGGTTCTTCCACTATAGCCTCACAATCGGCCAATTTTGCCCAACTTACTACCAATGGTTTGGTGATTGCTTCGGGTAATGACCCTCTTGCTACTGTTTCCGGTCAAACAAATTCCAATGCCACCATCGGCACTTCAACTATTATCGCAGGCACAACCGAGATTTCCATCTTGAACACCAAAGTTACTCCAACAACTCTAATTTATGTCACTCCAACCTCAGATACCAAAGGAAAAGTACTTTACGTTAAATCAAAAACAGACGGTATTGGTTTCACTGTTTCCCTCGCCGGCACCGGCAACAATGGTTATGATATCTCCTTTAATTACTGGTTAGTCGAAACAAAATGATGTACCGTCGGCATACATCGTCATTGCGAGTTTCGGTACTCCGAACCGTGGCAATCTCACACAATTAGCAGACGGGAATCTATAAAGATAAATATCAAAAGTGACAATCACAAAATTACTAATTACACAAGTCTTGAAAACTCTTCAAAATCAATCAAAATAACCAAAGTGTTTAAAAAGAGACACACCATCAAACTCTCGCGCGTCTCCACTTTTCCGGTGGTCTCTCTTATTTCCAAAAGACTCAAATTTATTCCGGCTACCCTCAAAAACGCTCGTCTCTACAATGCCCCTAAAACGGCTTCTGGAAATACCTTTCCAATAAATAGCCATTTCAAACGACATTTCCAGCCTCATTTTCTTAAAGTGGTACTATTAATACTAGTTTCTTTCACGTTTTGTGCCATTTTATCAACCATCCTATTCCTCCTCTTAAATCGCACCATCACCAAGCCTGTTACTTTTCCCCCCAACACCGTCATTGTCAAAGACATTGGTACCTACTCTTACAAAAATGTCACCAACGAGTTTTCCACCCATTTCAAAAACAAACCGACCGACTCAGGCAGTATCGTCTTTTCCAACAATCTGGGGAAAATTTCTTTTTACACTCTAAAAACCCAGTCTTTTGGCGAGCTCAACACCTTCAACCAGCCAGTAGCTAACGGTAGCACTCTCACCTACCCCAATATCTTTCCCCAAATGGATCTCCGCTACACCATCTCTCCTTCGAGATTACTTGAAGAATTTGTTATCAACGATAAATCCACCGCCAATCTCGTTACAAAAATCGACCAAATTGCTAAAACCAACCAAAAATACCAAAAAAACGCCGATGGTAGCCTTACTTTTACTGATACCAAAAACCATACCGTCTTTAGTATTCCCGCGCCGGTTCTTTATGAACTTCACGACAAAACAAGGACATCAAACGGTATCAAATATGAGGTTCAAACCAAAGGCAATCAACTGACAATTTCAAAAGTCCTTACCCCGGAAGGTGTTGCCTGGCTAAATGACAAGAACCGTGTCTATCCAGTTGTCATCGACCTCGTCATTGATAACGCCGATACGTCTACTGACTGGGTCAGTTCTGATCCTACCAATACAGTTGTTTCTCAAGAAACCACTATTAAAGAAGAGGGCTCAAGTTCAGTCAAAGTCAAGACAACCTCCCAAAGTAGTATCGCTATCGACCTCATGGAATACTCTACTAACGGATCTGCACAAACAGCCTACACAACCAACGCCCTTTCCGCTACCGGTGGCACCATTACCTATTCAGGAACAGACATTATCCATACCTTTACAACAAGCGGAACCCTTGCAGTTACCAACTCGGGTAATGTTCAAGTGCTGGTAGTTGGCGGAGGCGGAGGTGGAAACTCATATTACGCTATAAACTATGCCGGTGGTGGTGGTGGAGCTGGAGGTGCCGTCTATAACTCCTCCTTTGCCATATCTGCAGGCAATATCACAGCAACTGTTGGTGGAGGTGGTGCTGTGGCAACCAACGGCGATAACTCAGTCTTTTCTTCAATCACTGGCACTGGTGGAGGCGCTGGCGGAAGAAATGGAAACGGTGCGGCTGGTGGTTGTGGAGGTGGTGCTGGATCACAGGTTCACACAGGTGGTACCGGTAGCCAAGGATACAATGGAGGAAATTCCGTCACAAGTTATTATGGTGGTGCTGGTGGAGGTGGAATGGGAAGTGCTGGTGTAAATACATATGCAACAGCACACGGTACAAATGGAGGAACAGGTGTCACCTATAGCATAAGTGGTTCATCAGTCTGTTATGCCGGTGGTGGTGGTGGAGGCGCCCAAAGAAACTTATATGGAGAACCAGGAACTGGACAATGTGGAGGTGGAAACGGTGGAGGTGGTGCAGCCAGCTCGGTTCCAACTGCCGGAGCCGACAACCGCGGCAGTGGTGGTGGAGGCGGTGCTGGATATAATGCTTCATATGGAATCGGTGCCGCAGGTGGTTCGGGTATTATCATCGTCAGATACCCATATAACACTCTCCAGTCATATTCTGAATCTAGTATTAAAACGCAAGGTTCATATTCACTTAAAGGATTTGCTCAAGCTACCAGTTCTCTGAATCAAACACTCACTCGTACCATCGGTTCCCCAGCTGATTTGTCAAATTCTAATACTGTCACCTTCGACATTCGTTCCACCAGAACCGGTAGCAACATAAAAGTAGGGCTTCATGACTCAGGTGGCACAACAACCGAAATCACTCCCAATATTACTTCTGCCAATACTTTTCAGACTGCCACAATCGATCTCTCCGGAGTCAGTACTGCCGATAAAGATGCCATTGATCAAATTATCATCACTGTTGTGAATGCCGATGCTGATAACACCTTCTATATTGATAATTTTATCGGTATATATGGCTCACTTGACGATACCGTTACTCTTACCAAAACAGCTACCAACATCTCTTCATACAACAATCTTACATTCTGGGTCAGGTCAGATCATACTGGGAGCTTCGCCAGATTCCAATTTGGGGAAATCGCAAGTGATGAACAAACCTACGATATTACTATAAACTCTGCCGATACCTGGGAGAAGAAAACCTGGACTATCTCCGGTATCTCGTCCGCAGACAGAGACGCGGTCACTCAATTTGCCTTTCAGTTTACAAGCGATACTTCCGGGGCAACCTTTTATTTTGACGATATTGTCGCCAATTCCCCACCAAATGCACCCACGATTTCTTCAAGCTACCTTCACGACAAACTTAAAACGGCAAATACCACCCCTCAAATTCAGTTCTCCGCCACCGACCCAGAAAGTGATGACATCGTTTATCAAATAAGCTGGGACACTACTTCCGCCTTTACTGGTGCTACCACCAAATCTTCCGACACCGATGCTGGTTTTGCCGACATCACCAACCCTGCAGACACCTCCCCTTTTGCTTCCGAAGACACCGTTTCCTATACCTTTCAAAGTGCCTTGTCCAACGGAACCACATACTACTATCGCACCAGAGCCATCGATCCGTCTGGGTCCAATCTTTACTCTGGATGGTCAACAACCCGCTCTTTTACTATTGATACGTCCCTTACCACCAACCGATGGTTCGAAACCATGGCCGATCAATTTGCGACCGACACTTATACCGGCAACGCCACTTCCTCGGCTGTAACCGATGCCGTTACCGTTTCTGTTACACCATCCAATGTTGATCTTATGGAATATTCATCAAATTCTTCAGCTCAATCTGCATATCTTGCTAGCGAAATCACCGGAACGGGAGGTACGATTTCCAATGTCGGTGTTTACAAAGTTCATTCCTTTACTACTGACGGTACTTTTACTCCTGCATTTGTTGGAAATGTTGAAGCTCTCGTTGTCGCTGGAGGAGGTGCTGGAGGTGTCGGTACAAACTCAGGAGGTGGAGGTGGCGGAGGTCTAATATACGACTCATCTCACGCCGTGACAGCCACGGGATACTCCATCACTGTCGGTAATGGAGGTCAAACAGCAAGTGCCAACGGTGGTAATTCAGTTTTCAATACCCTATCCGCCATAGGCGGAGGTGGAGGTGGATCACCGGGTGGAACCGGAAAAGATGGGGGTTCTGGTGGAGGTGGTAGTGCAAACGGTACTGGGCTCGCTGGGGGTAGTGGCACAACTGGACAGGGAAACGCAGGAGGAGCCGGTTCCGGATGGTACGCTGGGGGTGGTGGAGGTGCTGGAGGTGTCGGTACATCAGCTGGCAGCGGAACGGGTGGTGCTGGCCTTAATTACTCAGTATCCGGAACCTCTGTTACCTACAGTGTTGGTGGTACTAGCAGTTCACTTTCACCAAATGGAGCTGGCACTGCAAATACCGGTATGGGTGGAGGTGGTAGCCAGACAAGTGCCAATTTCCAGGGTGGTTCAGGTATCGTCGTTGTTAGATATGTTAGAAATGCTCTTCAAAGTTTTTCCGAATCCACGATCAAAACTCAAGGCAGCTATTCACTCAAAGGAATCGCCTCTGCTTCTGCCTCACTAAACCAAAACCTTATTAGTACCCCTTCATCAGCTATAAATCTTTCTGGCTCTTCTTCAATCAGTTTCGATTTAAGATCTACCAGAACCGGAAGTAATATCAAGATAAGTATCCATGACTCAGGTGGTACTACTTCCGAAATCACTCCAAATATTTTGTCCGCGAATGCATTTCAAACTGTCACTTGGGATATTTCCGGGGTCGCAAACGCCAACAAAGACGCCATCGACCAAATCATTATTACCATCGTCAATGCTGACGCTGACAATACTTTTTATATTGATAACTTCACCGCCACACCATTTGCCACGGGAACCATTACTTCTACCCCTATCACCATCGCGAATATTGATACCAATGCCGTCTGGAACGCATTGGAGTTTACAGATGAGGCTGGTACCGATATTACTTATCAAATTTATTACGACGTAACCGGCGTCCCTACCATTATCCCCGATTCGGCATTACCCGGTAATTCTACTGGATTCACTTCGTCTCCCGTCAGTTTGATCGGTCTTAATCCTACGACTTATCCCATACTTTATGTTAAGTCTAATCTCTCCGACTCCGCTGGTGCTCCATCCCTTTACGACTGGGGCGTCACCTTAAACGTTCCTCCCAATACCCCTACTCTCGATTTTCCTGCAGATACAGCAACACATGTCACCCGACTCGCGGTTCTCAAAACCACCGCCACAGACACTGAATCCGATTCTCTCAAATACAAAATCATTATTTGTACTGATGCAGCTATGAGTATCGGTTGTAAAACTTTTGATCAAACGGTCTCCGCTACCGGTTGGACCGCCGCCTCTTATGCATCCGGTGTTCAAGGAGTCTACACTCTTCAGACTCCCCTTGATCCCCATACAGACTATTACTGGAGGTCATATGCCATCGATCCGGCCGGTTCCAATAACTGGTCGTCTACTCAAACAACACCCTACTCCTTTACCACCAGCGAGATTCCCAACATACCTACTTTAGATTTCCCCAGTGATACTGCGACCAGTGTTCCCTTAATCGCCACCATCAAAACCACTGCCACAGACAACGATGGTGACGATATAAAATACAAAATCAAAATCTGCACCGACCCCGGCATGACCACAAACTGTCAAACATACGACCAAACAGTATCCGCCACCGGTTGGTCGGCTGTCTCCTACGCATCAGGTGTTCAGGGAGTCTATACCATACAAACTGCCTTGAATCTTGGCACCGTTTATTACTGGAAATCCTATGCTATCGATCCGGCCGGATCAAATACTTGGAGTTCCACCCAAACAACACCATATTCCTTCACCACAAATCAGGCTCCTAACGTTGTCACTCAAGACGCTCCTGCCAATTCAGCCACCGAAATCACTTTGACAACTATTTTCCAAATTACTACCACCGATGTCGATAGTGATTATCTCCGCTACAAAATTCATCTTTGTACTAATGTCTTTATGACTGTCAACTGTCAAACCTTTGATCAAACCAGTTCCCAAACAGGCTGGACCAGTCAAAATGCCGAGTCATCCACGGCCTACACTTCCGGAACGCAAGCCACCTACACTGTTCAAACCAACCTCGTCCCCGGCACCCTCTATTACTGGCGTGCCTATGCCATCGACCCGGCTGGCACCAACACTTGGAGTACTGCCCAATCTTCGCCCCAAACCTTCACCACCAAAGGAAATCCTTCGGCCCCTACTTCTTGTACTACCGTTAAGGCCTCCGATAACTCCAGCATAACTATTAACTGGACAGAAAACGCTACCAACGAAGATAATTACCAAATTTGGAGTTCTGTTAACGGAGACCTTGCTACTCTAGTAGAGACACTTTCCGCCGACACCGCCCAGTACGTCGACTCTCCCATTTCTTCAAACAATACCTATATCTACCTTATTCGTGCTCTCCGCTTTGACGGAGCCAACACTCTCTACTCTAGCTGGTGTACAACTTCTCCTTCCAACACCAGCACAGGCTCACTGTATTTCGATAGTCTAAAAATGGAAGGTGTAAAAATCAATTAATCAAAAAAGCGCTAAAATAAAATCAGCAATGATTAAAAAACAACATCATCTTTCCGGTTTCACACTTGTTGAACTCCTTGTTGTCATCAGCATTCTCGTCATCATCGGCCTCATGATTTTAATTGGCGTCAATCCTCTCGCCCAAATTCATAAAGCCTACGATGCTCGCCGCAAAGCCGATATCTCCCGTATTCAAAAAGGTATGGAAAGTTATTACGCCGACCACGAAAACTATCCCAGCTTTCCCATCAAAGACGCCGATGATCACTTTACCTATCCCTGTGGTTCCGACGTTCTTAGTCCATATGTCGAATCCATGCCCTGCGACCCAACCACCAAACGGTCGTACACCATCTGGCTCATTCCCAAAGGTTCAACCAGTCCCAGCAAATATGCCATCATCGCCGAAAGCGACTCCTTTTTTGACTCCCAATCAACTGACAATGAATATATTTCCGAATCAACTTCAAATCCCTACTGTCCCGGACTATTTATTGTCAGCTCTCCCGACATGACCGACGCAGAAATTATCGAGGGTTGTTCGGGTCTTGGTTTGGCCACCAAATTTTATGGTTGTGTTGACAGCGCTTGTAAACCCATTCAAGCGGGCAGCTGTGCTCCCAATTACGACACCGTGAATTGCGGCCGAAATAGTGCCGCCGAAGCTTCATCTTGGTGTTCCCTACCTGCCAACGCTTGCCAATAAACTAGCTAATAATCATTCCTTTTAGTTGTTTTATCCCCTCACCTGTTGCCGCTGATATCGGCAAAACTTTCACTTTCTTCTTGGCAAAAAACTTTACAATTTCTGCCACTTTTTTTTCTTCTATCAGGTCAATCTTACTCAAAATCACAATTTCTTTTTTATCCTCCAAACCGGCACCAAACTCCTTCAACTCTTTTCTTATTGCCTGGTACTTCGAATAAATACCCGTCGGTTCCTCAGCTCCTGCTGGCACCAAATGTACCAACAACTTCGTTCTTTCAATGTGTTTGAGAAATTTAATTCCCAGCCCTTTTCCTTCACTGGCTCCTTCAATTAGTCCGGGAATATCGGCAATTACCACATGTTTATCGCCTTCTTTCAAAACTCCCAAATTGGGTTCCAAGGTCGTAAATTCATAGTCCGCCACTTTTGGTCTGGCATTGGAAAGCACAGACAAAAGTGTTGATTTCCCCGCATTTGGTAAACCTACCAAACCCACATCAGCCAAAAGTTTCAGTTCCAGCTCCACTTCAAAAGACTCTCCCAACTGACCATCCTCGGCGATCATTGGTGTGGTTCTGCTCGAACCCTTAAAGTGTACATTGCCTCGTCCTCCTTTACCCCCTCGAGCAATACGCAAGTTCATATCGGGTTTATCCAAATCAATATATTGCCAAGTTTCTCCTTCTATATGTCCTTGGCGAAATAATTTTCCCAAAACTCCTAGTTTCATTCCACGAACACGGACATCTTTTTCTTCATCGGTTTCCAAAGCCAAACGGGTCATTTTTATAGAGGTACCCACCGGAACTTTGATAATAATGTCGTCACCTTTTGGTCCGGACATTTTTTTGCCATGACCTTTGCCTCCATCTCCCGCAGCATATTTTTTATTGTGGGCAAAATCCTGCAAAGTCGACAAATTGGGGTCGGTAACAAGATAAACGTTACCACCTTTTCCGCCATCGCCGCCATCCGGACCGCCTTTAGGAATAAATTTCTCACGTCGAAAAGATACAGCTCCTGCTCCGCCGTTTCCCCCGCGTACCATAATTTTTACTTGATCAACCATGCCTGCATTGTACCATTTTAAGCCTTGTATAGCTACTTTTTCGTCCAAAAAATCCCCCGGTTTTACCCGGGGGAAACTTCAAACGTCTATATCGACGAGGTGTGTTGTTATTTACGTACGTAGATCGTAATGCGATCTTCTGCCCTCTCGTAATCGATTTTTCCAATGTTAATGCTCCCAAGAGCCATCATGTCGTCATCTTCATCATTACTCGAAGAGTTGTGGGTGAAAACGTTGACATCAATTACTACTTCATTAGTAGACAGATTCTCAACGATATTGATGTTTTCAGGAAGAGTCCAGATCTCAATCTCGGCGCAGGTACCATCCCAAGTATTGGGGTTCACAATGTCCGGCATCTTCTTCGTGTCGATAACCAGCAAATTGTCCCTGGAGTTGATGAAAATGAAGGACGAATATTCCGCGTATCCTAGGAACACATAGTACGTCGTACCTTCGGGTTGATTTTCAAAACCCAGGGTATAACTTCTTGCATCCAATGTTCTGTTCCCCATATCACTTCTCATCCCTGTGCCCATGTCGATATAACTCGCATCACGACTGACTTTCATGGTCACCGGATGGCCGTTAAAATACACCCGAACTGAGTTATTTGCCTCATTGTATGGTTCGCTCACGAACTGAATTTTGTTCAGATCGTCCGCTCTGCCATACTTCTGAAACATGTCATACACGCTCATTTCGGGAAACGGCTGATCATCTGATATTACATTCGTGTTTCTGCAAGCGAATAAGGCCAGACAAACCAAGATCATTACAGACAACACAACCAACCTCTTTTTCACAATTTTCTCCTTGAATCAATAGAATTTTAAATTTCTGCGAACAGCCATAGTATACCTGATTTCACCCCAAAAGTCAATCATATAGGCCATAACTAGATACAAAAAATCCCCCGGTTTCCCGAGGGATTCAAACTTGTAGGTTATTCTACAACAATACTGATCTTACGATCATCTTCAGCAATCACAAGCCCTGAGACACATTCCCCTTGTTCAACTCGATCAAGTACTGTGCCATCACCGGCTAGTATATCCACTTCATCATAGACGTGGGTGACTTCATCGGTAACAAGATTCTGTATAACCAAGGATTCTTGAGGGTACTGCCAGACACAAAGTTTGGTTACAGTAGCGTCCCACAAACGAGCAGAAACGAAATCTGGCATGTCTTCACCATCAATTATCACCATACCCAAAGTCATATTCTCTTCGTGCAGGGTATCATATCCGCTATAAAACACTCGATGCCCAGATATACCATCTCTGACAGTCACATCTCTAAAATCTAGCAGTGGTATCGGAGAATCAAACTGAATCATTCCATCAGGCGCTTTCTTACCCAAGATCACATACGAATTTTCTTCAGGATCGATCAGGTGAATAAGCTCCCCGTCAACTATAACTTCGAAATAATCCTTGTTATACTCCATGAACCAGGCGTTGCGTCCTTCAGGATAATACAGAACGGCTTGAGCTGAAAACATACTAATGATATTTTTTTGAGGAATATCAACGACGTTTTCCTGAGAAGTCTTGTTGGTACAAGCGGTCATGACCATCACGGCTACAATCAAAGCAAATACGACAACAAAAATTTTCTTCACTTTTCCTCCAATAGATTAAATTTTCAACTTGCGAATAGCCGTATTCTACTCCAAGTAGTCCCAAAAGTCAAACATATAGGACATAACTAGATACAAAAAATCCCCCGGTTTCCCAGGGGATATTTATTATTTTCCAACGTAATACACACCACAATACTGTTTGGCAACTGCGGTGTCGTAGTCAGACCTGGCATAGTACTGCAACAAGAAGCAAACAAAGCCGGGGCCATAGTTTGCAGTTGATCCATACTCTGAAACGTAATAATCTACAGCCTTTTGCATTGTCTGCAGATCAGGAGCCGATTGACTCAGATACAACTGTGTCTCCGGCTCACCATTCGCTCCATCATATGTTTCAACATGGAGATAACCCCACGCGGTAGTTCCAGGATGGATCACATCCATACGCCCGAGATCGTCAAAAGTTGACAGAGACACTTCTCCGTAAAAAATTTCTCCCGTTGTCATATTTTGAATTATGCTATCCGGACCCATGGAATATCGCCAGATATACAATGTTGTACTGGTGTCATTCCATTCCGAAATATCATCAACCACCTCGGGCATGATATCAGCTGGCACCATAACCAGACCATAGACAGGATAATCTCCTAAATCCATCACCACCCAGTCCACTCCTTTGGTTTCAATGACGAATTCGTCAGTGAACAAGGACTCTTTATAAAAATCAATCATACCCATATGTTCAACAAAGTGATTATCGCCAATATAAACAACCTCAAGATTATTACAAGGATAGTAGTATTCGCAATCCTGGGTACCATACGACCTCAAAGTAACCGGCTGACCATCAATTACCGTCTGCAGAGTTTGTTCACTCTCATCAAAAGACAGCACCTGCATCGAGGCAAAGTGAAAACCAACAGCCTCGGAATACTCCTGAAGTGTTTGTCCTTTAGAGTGTAGATTCTTTTGTGTACGATTGGTCATTGGCGTACAGGCGGTTAGAGTCAAGGCAACCACCAAAACAACGAAAACTAAATTCCATACACGTTTCATTAGCTCCTCCAATAGATTAAATTTTCAATTTACGAATAGCTGTATTCTACTCCCAATAACCCCAAAAGTCAATCATATAGGCCATAACTAGATACAAAAAATCCCCCGCTTTTACACGGGGGACGTACTTCACTTCTACGGAATGTAATACACTCCGCAAACTTGTTTCACTTCTTCTCGGTTGGCTCGATCGTAATATATTGCTGAACTCAAGGCATCACACACCTGACCCAGACCAGAATACGAATCAACCGTAATCGGATTTGCACTTTCCGGGTAAGCCAGCTGCATCAGCTCAACAGCTTCCGGATACTTGGAGAAATCTGGTTCTGACTGACTAAGATATACTGTGTAATCCCCGTGAGAGTCTTCTTTCTCAACATGGACATATCCCCAGAGAAAACCATTAGAAAGAAGTGGTCGCGCATTGTGTTGATCGTCGTAGGTCATAACATAAAGATAGTCACCAAAAACTACTTCATTGGTTGTCACGTTTTCGTATATCCGACTAGCTGGAAAAGGCGAGACGCTCCAAACAGATATCACAGCTTCGGTCATGTCCCATGTTGAGACATCCGAGATCATCTTAGGCATGACATCAACTGGCACCAAAACCACCGTCCGGTTATAAGCACCACCATCAGAAAATGCCCAGAAGTCGTTCCCCTTTTCCTCTATCGATCGGACAGTTTCCTCGGAAAAAAGATCACGCAGCTGACCAAATTTCGTCAAGCCATAATCATCCCAAGCAAAATCCACTTGATCAGTATCCCAAACACCTTCGTTCTTGCCCTCGACCAAAGTGTATGGGTTTCCATCAACCAGTACCTCCATTGTGTGGTTATCGCCGTTATAGCTCACCATAGAAAATTTGACGGGGTGAGAATAACCGATTACTTCACCAAGAAGGGTTTCCAAGGTTATTCCTTGGGGCTGGTTGGAATCAGGAAGCTCACAGGTAGACAAAGCCAATGTCAGGACGACTAGAACAGCAACAATCAGAAACAACTTTTTATTCATTTTCACTCCTTTTGAAAAAGAAATTGAATGTCAAATTACAAACGGTATTCTATCCCAAAACATCACTAAAGTCAATCATATAGGACACAGGTTTCTTTACCAAACCCCAGTATTATTATTTCAAAAGACTCAAGGGATCTCTATTCCCTGCCGTTGTTCTAACCTCAAAATGCAAGTGTGTTCCCGTTGAACGTCCGGTAGATCCCATCTGTCCAATTACATCTCCGCGCCTCACAGTTTGCCCAACCACCACGGCAATCTTACTCATGTGGGCATACAAAGTCTTGTAACCATTTCCATGGTCAATCATCACTCTATTTCCATATCCGGTGTTATCCGTCCAGCCTGCCACAACTACCGTTCCTGAGTCTGCCGCCAAGATAGAAGGCGCACTATGATTGGCGATATCCAATCCCTTATGCCATGCCTTGTAGTACTGAGTGATCGTTCCCTGAGTCGGCCAGATCCAGTTGCCTGTAGCCGAGACTGCTCCTGCATTTGGCGTCAGTTGGTTTGCCAAGTAGGTTCTTGGTGAACTAATCACCTCATCAGGCATCTCACCGTCAGGCACAATCAATTGCTGACCAATTGCTAGGGCAAAAGTCTCATCATTGGTAAATTCATTAAACGGATAATCAACAATTGCCTGTGCTGACACGTTGTATTTTTTGGCAATCGAGTAAATTGTTTCACCGCTCTTCACCACATGGATTACTCCTGTTACTGGAGGAATCTTCAGCACCGTTCCGGCTTTCAATTTCTTTTCACTTACATCCTTGTTAAGCCATTTTATTGAATCAATATCCACTCCAAACATCTTGGCAATCGAGGCTAGTGTATCTCCTGATATCACTGTGTACTCCAAAATATCTGCTCTTGGTTTGTCCGATACCTGAGTAAGGGTGTCTACCACCATTTGCGTATCCGTTGACAATCCCAAAACTCTGCTTCCATCGGCCACAACACCCTCTTCGGCGAACGCAAACTTACTTCTAAAACCTGTTGCCAGCACAGCCTGCGTTTGCGAGTCATTGGTTACCAAAGACGGACCCAAAGCTACTCCCAAAACCATCACTGTTACCATCGTGGCATTCACAAAAAGCTGCGCGTTTTTGCCTCTTTGCTGATACATCTTGCCCACCATATTGGACTTAAACATCTCAAAAACTGCAAACTTGGGAGATAAATAGTTCTTAACAAAATGCGACAACAACATTCTCAAATATTTGAAAAAATCCGCAACCCACTCGTAAAAAAATAACTTTAGTCTATCCATTGAGTTAGTGTGTCTATTTTACCACTCCATCCCCTTCTCCTCACTTAAAAAACTTATGAGGAAGCCGTGCAAAACGAACACCAATGACATACAAATAAATATTTGTGAGACATTTATCCTTTATGCGAGCTTACGGAACCCCGAAAAGCACGGTTCATGCCTGAAAGGCAGGATTTTCGGGGTGAGTAGGCAGACCAGCCGCGTCCGCAGGAGACGCGGAATGAGTCGGTCGCCAATATAAGGATAATGGCGAACGAAAAATTTATTTGTCCACAAATACCAAACTATATGGCGTCACCCCAGCCAGTCTGTACCCCAAACCCAAAAGATACTTCACTACCTCAGATTTTTTGGGGTTCAAAAAATCAAACTCCAAGTCCTCGCCAATCACTACCTTCGGCCGATACTTTTTCCAATCATTCGAACGCAAAACCTCAAGATCCATTCCCTCAACATCCACCGACAGCAGATCAATCTTTACCTCTTCAGGCACGCTCGTTGCCAAAATGTCTTTTAGGGGCATTACCGCCGCATTTATTTTCCGTTTCAATTTTCTCCCCGCCTCTTTTATATTTCTCTCTGCCTGCTCCGGCAAAAAGGTATTCGCCGCCGCATCATCAAACTCCCAGTACTCCAAAACATCCTTTTTCTCTGCCACTCCCATACTCACAAATCTGTCCCGTGGACGCACCTTGGTAAACTCCTCTTTCACCTCTGGTCTTGGCTCAACACACACGCCGCTCCATCCTCTTTTGTAAAACAAATAGGTATTGGAAAACAACTTTGGATGAAAAGCACCTACCTCCACATAATATCCTTTGTTTTTCTTTCCCAAAAGTACATCAGCTATGATGTCTTCCCCAGACTGGGCATATGACCGCTTCCCAAACCAGTCATAAAGCGGTGACAATAGTAATTTTTCTTTTAACCCCATACTATAGTTTACAATTATTTTGTGAAGCACTCCCGCCTCTATGCTGTTTTGTCTATCATTTTAAGTCTATTCGTTATTAGCCTTATTCCTCTGGTTCTTTTCGTCAAACCCTTCTTGCCCTTTGCCCCCTATCTTTTAGGTCAAAATCAGCCCACCTCCTACCTCGTTCTTCTAGGCAACGACACCGAGATGCGCGCCAATGGCGGCTTTGTCGGTTCGTACGCCAAAATTATCCTCAACTATCCCAGTTTCGATGTCTCCTTCCAAGATATCTATGTTCCCGACGGTCAGCTAGGAGGCTTCGTCACTCCACCCGTCCCGATTCAAGAGGCCTTTCAGCATGGCACTTGGCAGTTATCCAACGCCGATTGGGAACCGGACTTTCCCACCTGCGCCATCACTCTCCGTTGGTTTTTCGAAAAAGGAGGTGAAATCAATCCCGACAATCTTGTTCTACTTAACCTCACCACTATCAAAAAAATTCTCAACACCGTCGGCAGTATCGAAGTCCCCGAGTACCAAGCCACCCTCACCCCGGACAATCTCTATTTATTTCTTCAAGGCAAAGCCGAAGTCAATTTTTTCCCCGGTTCCACCCAAAAAAAAGACGCCCTTACTGCCGTCGGCTCGGCTCTCGTCAAAAAAATCCAATCCCTGCCCGTCTCCAAAAAAATGCACCTTGTCCAAATTGTTTATCAAGATCTAACAAACCAAAACATCCTCATAAACTCCACCAACAAAGACTTTCAAAATCTCCTCGAAAGTCAAAACTTCGCCGGCAAACTGGAATCAAACACTCCCGACACTTATCTTCTAGTCGAAACCAATCTTGGGGCCAACAAAGCCAACGCCTACATCACCCGCAACACAACTCACACCATTTCGATCGTCAATAATCAAATATCCCACCATGTCAGTATCAATCTCTTCAATACTTCTCCGGAATCCAACCCCAATCCTCCTTTCCACTATGGCGGTGACTACATCACCTATCTCCGTTTTTACATTCCCCAATCCGCTCAAAACATTCATCTCGCTTCCAGCTCCGGCACTCTCAGCCCCGTCATCACCCAAAAATACAATTTTACCGAGATTGGCTTTTGGCTTACAACTCCCGCCCAAAATCAGTCCCAACTCAATCTTTCTTATACTCTTCCTGTTTCTCAAGTCAAATACTCTCTCACTATCCTCAAACAACATGGCCTGATTTCCTCTCCCCAAACCATCCAGTTCAACCAAAAAACCTACTCCACAAGTCTTTCCAACGACTTTCTATTCCAAGATAAATAGTCTTTATCTCTTGCTTTATAGGGTATAATATCTCCAAAACGCACCTTAAAAGGAGGTTTCCTGTGATTCAAACACCTTTTCCTGCCAATCGCCGAATAGACGAGATTCTTTGCGATGAGTTAGCTTTACGCTTTTCCAAGTTCGCACCCAAGCTCTACGTCGACTACGATGGCTCAATCAGAATCTATCGCCGAGGTCTTTTCTTTGCCGAGATCGCCCATCTGCTTATCCGATCCGATACAAAAGTAGATGCTTTTTATCGCTATTATGTTCCCAAAAAGACTAAGAACTGGATCGGGAGCATTATCAGACACACTCTGGAAACTTGTAGTCTTACAAAGCTCAGAGCTTCTCTTTCTGATCATCTACCTCAAGAATGGGTGGTTGGTATTGTAAATCAGACAACCTGCCAAGGGCGTCTCCGGCTAGTCCTTATCGAAACACCGCCTCCCGGCAAACCAAAGTTCACCTGTCTTATTCGCACTGAGCCAGCAAGAATCACTGTTTTTGCGCCAACCGTTTCATCGCCCTACGCGAACACAGTCATCGATCGGCTAAAAAAGATCACTCAATCCGTGAAGCAGTTCCAAAAATGCTGTATCACTCTCACCGAGTGCCCACTTTGCTGTGAAACTTGCCCCAAAGCTTTCCCCTTCTACGAATAAGGAGCTTGATATGGAAAGTCAAAAGCCAACCAACACTCGGTCAGAACCAAATCTCGATCAGATCAAAATTATCGACATCCTTAAAAGGGCCGACCGAAACTGGGTCGTCACCAAAGAATTTGTCGATAACAGGCTTGTCATCACCATTCGTATTGCTGTTTTGGATTCAACAGAACCGTTTGCTTCAGTTACAGTAGACGATGCAAACCAATGTCTCCTCGTAAGCTACGACGAAGGATATAATCGAACACAAGGATGTGATATTTATAAACATCTCCTTGAATATTATCTTAATCGAGAAACTGACCTTTCTGTTTATCTCTCATAATCAACCCAACCGCCCCATCCAGGGCGGTTTTTTGCATTTTAATGAATATAGGGTATAATCCCTCCTGTACTTTAATTCTCTCCAAAGGAGTCATTATGGACAAATACGATCGTGTTCGTCTTCTTTGTCGCTACAATGACAGACTTATCAACGAAGTCTGCCATAAGCTTAAAATTGCTGCTTCCCAAACTAGTCGTTTTTCACCCAAATTTCAAGAAATCATTGATAATGAAGAAAAAGGTACGAATACTTCCCCCCTCCTTCTACTGCTGTACCAATCAGCCACCAATTATTACGACTGGGAGTTTCTCGTCACATTCTGTTATCTTTCTCCATCTTCCATTCAGGATAAAGTTCCAGAAATCTTCAACAAGGCTGTAGAATGTGCTGATTCATTTCTTAAGCTCGAACGTATCAATTATTACGCCACCAATCATCGCTCCGAAAACGTCCAAAAACAGATTTTGTTAACCACCATCAAAAACAAAATGATCGCTATCGGTACCTTGGAAAACTGGCTCAATATCTATTTTGACGAATTAAATGACAAGGAAATGATCAATCTTGCCTTGGAACAAATTACTCGTCTCATCGCCGAAGAAATCAAAAAGTCAGCCAAATCCGTTCAATAAACTCAAACCCTCCAACTCGGAGGGTTTTTTATGCCTAAGTGGTACAATATCCCCCAAACGCACCTTAAAGTTCAAAGGAGACCAATTTGAAAATCAAGATTCAGGATCTTAATGCTGAAATTATCGAAGCCGTATGTCAGGACATGGGTATTTCTAATCGCCATGTCGGAATCTCACCGGAATATAAAGAGTTGATAAATCAGCTTCTTACACTCAGTAACATCAAAAAAGTCGAACCCAGAACCCCTATCTTCTCGGCCAAGTTTCTTGAGCTAAAAACCCAGCTTGAAGAGCTCAACAAAAAAGATAATATCGGCAAAGGTGTCTGCAGTAAAATGTTCAGAATTGCCAGCTCTATTGATGAATGTCTCGTTCTTGCCCCACATATATATGATCTTACCAAGAGATTTCAGCTATATGAACGGGCATTCAAAAAAGCCGTCACTTTCCAAGAAAAGTTCTATATCGCGGTACTAAGATCGCATCCGTACAACGGTAATCTTGATAGTCAATCACTTGACGTACTTGTCTCTATCGGTACTCTCAAAGATTGGTACGACATGCTAATAAACGAGAGTGATTTGCTCAACAATATTGAGCTGTATGATTTCATCAAGTTCGCCAAAAGGCAAATCATCACCCTTATCGAGAAAAACATCATCACCAAAATCTCCTCGGAGATTAAATCCTATCTCGAAAGAATCGCCTATCTTCTCACAGTAACCATCTGCCCCAAGTGGAAACTCGACGTCAAAGTAAATGACCATCATCATTTCATTCGTGTCAGTACCAAAGACAACGACAAACCTGTCGCCATGATTTTCGAAACCAACGACGATAGATTCACTTGTTTTGGCCTTACCATTGTTGCCGAAGATATGTTTTCCAACATTGTCATTTCCTTGGTCAAAACTATCAAAGAAAACTATCATTCGATCGACGTCCCCAACAACTGTCTTTTTACCCTCAAGGAAAGGGATCTCCAAAGTCATCCATTCTAAATACTTCAACCGCCCCATCCAGGGCGGTTTTTTGCTTTTTGGGGTATAATAGCCACAAATCGCACCTTAAAGGAGAAAACTATGGATCACTATCATCTAGTTCTCTATTTCTGCCACGACAGTAGGGCCCTCGCTTCGGCTATCTGTGAAAAGCTTCAAATCGCTCTCCCCAATCAATCTGAAAATCTATCCCCCAATTTCATCAAATACAAAGAAAAATTTCTTGATGAAAATGCCAGATACGAGGCCCAACAAAGAGCCTACGAAATGATGTGCAAGCAGGCCAGTGAAGACAAAAACATTGACGAATATCTCGTCCTCCTCCCCATCATCAAAGATCGTTCACCTCATGCATTCGAGGATATGTGTCTCATCGCTATCGAAGTAGCCAAAAGCTTTGATCAGGTTAGTAAGATTATCGACCTCTGTCGCAAAACCGTCGTCACTACCGCTGGATTATCAAAGATGACCAAAATCGGTACTCTTGAAGACTGGTTCAATGTCTACACTAGTCCCCAAACCGGTATCAGTGTCAGAGATACCGCCTTCATTCAAATCTCTCACCTGATTGCCAAAGAATCAAAAAAGTTCCCCATCGACCTCACCAAACTCAAAAAGTATCTTTCGGAAAAAGATACCACTCGTTCTTGGATCATCATCGGTAGCCAAGATGATGCCCGTTGCGCTCGTCTCGATATCTATCGGAATACCAAGGGAACCAAGAGACTCTTAGTCATCTACACTCCCGATTGGGGCATCAGTGAAAAAAATCCCAGGGTAGATGTTTACCCTCACGCTGCCACCCAGGAAGAGATCGACTTGATTGTCAAAATGATCAACAACTTTGATCCAAACATCAAAGTCAACGTCACCACGTCAGAAATCGGTCTTTAAGTTCAAGCCCTCCTCACGGAGGGCATTTTCTTCCCCACCTCACCCGTAAACATGTGAGATAATATCCTTCAAACAAACCGTACCTTCAAATTCAAGGAGAAAAAATTGGCAAATCTAACTTACGAAGCCCTAAGGCGACGCTGTCTTTTCGATCCCGATCTCACCGCGGCACTCAGCAGCGAACTTGGTATCGATAACCCACACAAGCCCATCAGCTACATAAGCTTCAATAAACCCCTGGCAAAACTCATCTATCAATATTACGAAGAGCGCCTCGGTGTTGAGGGTTACGATGGAAGAAGTGGCGAACAGTATCTTGAACCCATGTGTCGCGAAGCCCATACTTTCATGGAAATGCTCTTTGTTTTGGACTGTGGTTCAATTCTAAGTCCAGATCTTCACGATAGCCTTCTCCGGCGGATGGTACCTCAAGCAGACACTTTCATCAAAAAGGTTATTGTCCTCACCTATTCCCCAAGCGGATCAGACATCGAAACCTTGGCAATCAGCGAACTCAAAAAGACCGGCACTTTCGAAGACTGGGTTGTTGCTTATCTCTATCCGCCTGAATATTACGATAAGCGCCTCTTCGATCTCGCCTTCAACATGATGACCGAAATTCTTAAAAAAGAACAGGCATCTGCCTCCAGTCGTGTCCTCGAAGACGGCCAAGAGCCAGTAGAATACCACGTCTCTCCTTAGAATCCTTGCCCTCCATCCAGGAGGGCTTTTTATATCAAAATCCCTTCCTAAACGTCGGTATTTTCTTCAGCCAACCCCTTCGTGCTGTCGTTTCGACAATCTTTTCCTTTTTGACTATTTGTTTTTCTATCTTCACAATTTTCTCTTTCGTCTCTTCGATTTCTTTCCGTATCGACTTAAAGTCCACAAAATCCTCTCCGGCAATTTCCTTTATTTCTCTGGCCGTCCGTTCAAATCTGGCCAGCACTCTGATTTTTTTCTTCTTGGTCTTCAGATACTCCAGTATTGGTGCAAAGTCTCCATCACCCGACATCACCACGGCCTCTGTGTACTGAGACATATAACGCATCATGTCAAAAGTCAGATCCACATCGCAGTTGGCCTTAGTTGTCATCGTTCCTTCCGTACTGGTAAACACTTTTGTCGGTTTGATTCTTAGGTTATATCCCAGCTTAGCCAAATCCAGGTAAAACTTCGCCCGTTTCAAATGCATCTCCAACAAAGCCATCTCTTCGTCTGTCTTATCCTTTTTAAGTACTTCTTCTTCATAATACTTCACCAGCTTATTCAGATTCAGCTCTTTTCCTTCCTCTTTGTACTGATCCACATCTACGCCGGAGTAATAAAATACCTTAGTCACTCCAAATCGTTCTCGTAAATACTTAATCAACTTGGCATAATCAATCCGAAAATGCAGGCTTTTCTCACCACCATAAAACAAGTTCGCCGCATCCACAAAGGCATAGATTTCCTTGCCTCTTCTTTTTTTCTCAATATCCATATTCTCATTGTATCTCCCTTTCCCTATGTTTGACATTTTCTCCCAAATATGTTATTATAGGACGTTCGATACTTGTACTCTAACTTTATTTGGAGGATAAATGAAAAGTCAGAAAAAATTTACCAGTTGGTATCTCCTCTTTACTAGCATTTCCTGTTCTGTCGTTCTTCTAGGCACCATGATCGCCGCCCGCTTTTACCAGAACTACCCCGTGGTCTTCTGGGGAATGATTGCCATCTGCTGGATCGGACTCCTCGGCTCAATTATAGTGGCCTCCAACATCAAAAAAGGATTATTCACTCAAATCTATCACCAGAAAAATATTTTCGAATCCGAAGAAACTCCCGAAATTTACCGGCTTCGCCGCAGTGCCTCAATCATCTCCTTCGTTGGCAATATCATCAATACCCTTGGCTGGATGTTAACTATTTCTTTCAGCATGAGTGCTTTTTTCCTCATCGTGGGTATAATCACCTACATGATTTGTGACATGATCTCCAAGAAGAAAGACTTCAAGGCAATTAGTCTCATCGTCAAACTCCCTGCCTGCGACTGAAACAATCGCTACCCAAGACCTGTCGAATAGACAGGTCTTTTTTTATCCCCATCCTTATGAAATACAATCGCCCAAAAGAAAGGCCCCTCACAAATGTGAGGGGCCAATGAAAAACACTTACTTGCGTACCGCTGCAAACCGATAATCCGTAGTCCAGTCACCGTGACGGCCTTCGTAGTCGAGGTAACGATGATTCCCATCATTGTTACTGCCAAGTGCAGGCACAAAAACGATCCCATCCGGTTTAGAACTGGTTGGACCTCCAAGAGCAAGAATAGTGTATTCAAGCTGGAGATCTGGTCGTGAAGCACCGAGAGCCGAAAGCTCTTTGAGAGTGGCTGGGCGCAGACCCCACTTGTTCATTTCGGCAATTACGTCGTCACTGTTGATAACGTGGTCAAAGTCGAGAATAAAAACTTCAACTTGGGCCTCGTACTTCTCAGCCAAAGGAACATATCTCAATCGAAACCAGTCATATTTCCCAGCCATAATCATTTTCTCTACGTCCTGAAGATACCAGACTTTGACAGTATAGCGGGAAAAGGGAATCTGAGGCCGATTTTGGTTCAATAGATCAATAAGGGATTCTACCTCAGCGGTAGAAAGCCCAGACGAAGCACAAGACAACAATGCCTTTATAGCCAGAAAAATACCGGACATGATTTACTCCTTTTAAAATGAAATGTACTTAAGATTGCCTGAAGATATACCCTATAATACCACATACTAGGAGTAATGTCAATTTAACTTCTCTCTCCCATGTCTACCACCTTCTTCTTCGTTTTTGCACCTAAGAAATTTTGTCCATTTACCACTTTCTTCCCTGTTTTTTCCTCAAGTTCCAGCCGGGCATTCTTGGCAATTTTTCCGCCCTTATGTGCCGGTTCTTTATTTTCCCAAAAACCGGTTGCTTTCTCTACCTCCGCAATCTTCCGAGTCGACATCTCAGCCAAAGCCGAAAAGATCAATTCTGCTTCATCCATATGATCTCTCAGGTTTTGCTGTTTCAATCCCTTGAGATTCTTATGTTCTTTTACGGTCAAGTCAGACCATTCCTCATGAATAATATTAGTCAAAATTGCATACTCTTCCGCTTTACTCACTTCATGCGTTTTCCAGTAGTCAGTCAGCTTGTTTCTCGTCAAGACCTTCAGTATCTGACACATCGGTCAGATACTTTTTCCCATCGGCTGATTTCATTTTCAGTTGTCGACAAAATGTCGACAACTCAGCTCCTTCATCTGTTTTTACCCTCGTTTTCATCTTAAACCAGTAATCTCTCGGGTCGACACTCCCTGTCAAAGCCCCCACAATATCCACTACCGAAAAATACCATTTTTCTTCTTTCTCATTCCATTGCCTACGAATACTCTTCTCTTCAAAAACTGCAATCTCACTGTGTTCTTTCATACATTCCATTAAACACCATACAATACCCGAAATCAACTGCTTCTCCCATACCAAATATTTAATACTTTATTTATCCCCATTCTTGACAAATCTCCACAAATATTATAAGATATGCCATCATTCGTACTCTTTGAAATCTTGGAGGAAAATATGACTACTCGTGTTCGTTCTTGTGGAGATCCATCCGACAAAATCACTCAGGAAGATCTCGAAAACTGTCTTCCAAAAGGGTGGATAGTCAGACCGACAGGTCTCGATGAATACCTCGTCGAAAATCCCAAAGGTATGTCCAAAGACAAAAGACTTGCCCAGGTCACAGCCATAAAAGAGTATGTTGACATCCATATCATGAACGCAAGCTCCGAAGAAATTTCGATCATTGTCAACTGTCTCAAGCAAATTGGGTTATCCGAAAAGTAAGCCCAAACACAAAACCCAGCATACTTGCTGGGTTTTTCTTTGGCAAAATAAAACCCCTCGCCAAGCAAGGGGTTATCCAAAGCCAATCGTCTAATTATTTCTTCACCGCCAAAAAACACCATCTTGGGTTCCAGTCACCCTCAACTCCAAGAGACATAAAGTTGTGATAATGGAGGCAAAGTGCTTCCGCCTTTCCAGAAACAGAGTTAGGGCGGGTCGAACCAAATGCAACCACGAATTCAGGAACATCAGAACGTAAAAACAAAGTCTTTAATACCTGAGCTTCCGCCGGACGAAGTCCCATTTTATCCATTTCCGAAATAACCTCTAACCCATTTATTCTGTTTGAAAAACAAACAAAATACACTTCAACAGTTCTCTTGTTCTTCGTCCATGATGGATCATATCCCTGAACCGTCTCTCCAAAATCAACCAACAACTTTACTCTGGAGAATTCATCAAGTTTACGCTGATAAATCGACATCTTCTCCTCCTTATATGAATGAATGTGCTAAAGCTAAAAACTTATGTCACATTCTATCACTAAACCTCATCCACCATCCTTAAGAGAGGCCAAAAACTCTTTATTGCTCTTAGTTTTTTGCAATCTAGCCAAAAGCACTTCGGTTCTTTCATTGTCCCCAAGCATATCAAGCATTCGGCGCATCAGGATTATGCTTTGATACTCCATGGAATCGAAAAGTAAGTCATCTCGGCGAGTACCGGAACGCATTACATCAATTGCCGGATAGATTCGTCTTTCGGCCAAATGACGATCAAGTTGTAGTTCCATATTGCCGGTTCCCTTGAATTCTTCATAAACTAACTCATCCATACGTGAACCGGTATCCACCAAAGCTGTGCCGATAATCGTCAACGATCCGCCGCCTTCAATCTTTCGTGCCGCACCAAAGAATTTCTTGGGTGGGTACAAAGCCGCTGGATCAAATCCACCAGACAGAGTACGGCCCGAAGTTGGAATAGCCAAGTTGTAGGCACGAGCCAAACGAGTAATCGAGTCCAAAAGAATCACCACGTCTTTCCCCTGCTCCACCAAACGCTTTGCTCTTTCAAGAGCGATTTCCGCTACCTTGGTTTGTTCTTCTGCTTTCTCATCAAAGTTACTGGCCGCTGTCTCTCCGGATATTGCCGAGTCTTTAGTAATCGCCTTGATATGACGGCTGATATCCGTCACTTCTTCTGGACGTTCACCCACCAAAACAGCCATGATGTGTACATCTGGATAGTTTGATGCTATTCCGGACGCAATCTCTTTTATCACTGTTGTTTTCCCGGCCTTTGGCGGAGACACAATCAATCCACGCTGACCACGCCCGATAGGCGCACAGAGATCAATCAGTCGTGTAGACAAGATTTCTTTTCCTGTCTCTAACTTAATTTTTTCAAATGGATAAATAGGCACACCTTTTTCAAATCTAGGCAAAGCCGCAGCTGCTATCGGGTCCATGCCGTTGACCTTGGAAATCTGCACCATGTTCCAATAAGGTTCATTGTCGCGTGGTCTCCTGGCCAAACCCACAACCACGTCACCGGGACGAAGTCTGGCATTCTTGGACATCTGCGAAGGAATAAAAACGTCGTTTTCGTTGGGGCGGAACTCTACCCGAGCCATTGCTCGGCCGTCAGAACCGGTAATGTCAATAATACCGGTAATTTCTTCAGTGATCACCGGTTCCTGAGGTGTACGCACATACTGCGGGCGCATCATTGGACGCTGATACTGTCTATATGGTCTTCCTTGATACTGCGGAGGCAGTTGATAGCCTTGCACCGGCTGGCGCACTGGCTCCTCTTTTTTCTCAGCTACAGTTTCAACTTTATTTTCAACTACTTCTTTCTGTGGTTCTTCTTTGATAGTCGGTTCTTTTGTCACAACAGGCTCTGTTGTTGCAACAACTTTTTTAACACGAGATTTGGCCTTTTCTGCCATAAAAATTGGGTATTTATTTATTAGTAAAAAATGGAAGACTAAAAGAAATCATCTGAGATTGGTTGGACAGGGAATTTAGATTGGGAACATCTCAATTCTACAATACTCAATCCCCCTGTCAAGTCCAGCTTCAAACTTGAAATTATTTTGTTTCGCAGTACTTGTCCAATCTGAAAAATATTGCGCAAAGCCGAAAAGCCTGGTTTCTTGGTACTCCAAGAATTTTCGGCTGCAAACAATGGATGGCTTTAGCGCAGGCTAAAGAGCATCCGGTTTTTCAGATGGATAAGTATGAGAGAAATAAGAAAACAATTTCAAACGAGAAATATAAAATGTGACTGTATTTCAACAAAACCTTACAGTCAAAACCTCACCCACAAGATAAATACATACAAGTATCATCCCCGAATTTCGAGGATATTTTTAGAATCAACGGAAGGGAGGTTGGTTTGAGAATCATTAAGTGGATTAAGGGTGAAACGCGTAAGGCCTTAGCTGCAGCGCCAGGTTTTGAGGAAAGGCACTGCGAACCAAACCCATTTCACCTTTAATCAACTCAACAATATGTCAAACTAGGTGGTAGTATATCACCTGAACCTATTTTTGTCAACTCACCACTTTATAGGCTTACCTTACTACATCAATCTATCAACTTTTGTATCAGGTGAGTTATAATACCCCATACTTTAAAAATTGACAGGAGGTACACATGTCTCCCAAAAAATCTCTCTCAATGAAGCCTACATGCTCAGCCTCGCCATCCCCTCTATTGGGTGGTTAGTTATCTTCACCGTTATCGGTTTCTTTCTCTCAAATTTAGGAATCTATATCTGCAGAGAAAGCTTCCTAAAATTCACAAACACCTACCAAGCGTCATAAGCACCACACACCCCGCAAGGGGTGTTTTTTTACCCCAGTTTGACTTTTTCACCATTATAGGGTATACTCTCCCCACTATAAGTTCACCTTAAAATCGATCTTAACTGGAGGTTGTCCATGTCCGTTGATCAACACAATCAAAATAAGTTAGCTGATAGGGATGATAACCCTTCATCCAATATCGGATGGCTGACAAAAATCAATGATTCGATAGAAAGAGAAACAAAATACGAAAGGAAACATCACATCGCCAATTTCATTTTTGGTTTTGCATCCGTGGCTTATTTGGTATATTTGATCATAAAACTGTCATTTCAGATCAGTTTCAGTTATTTCTCTTTGATATTTCCTGTAACCATAGCCGTCGCTGTAATACTGTCCTTCATATATTCACAAAAGGCCAAGGCTGAGCAAATCCTCAGGAAACAGATCAATTCTGAAATAAAATAGCTTCATCAATCAAAGCACCCATCCGGGTGCTTTTTTGTACCTGCTAAACTAAATATATGCACCTGTCCCAAAAGCCATTTATCTATACCGGCCTTTTCCTCTGGCTCTCGGCTATCATCCTGGCTCTTCTCCCCTCCTGGCCGCACCTCTTTTATCGCCTTTTTCCCCAAACTTCAGGCACACTTGCCTCAACTATTGCCTCAACTGTCTCCTCAGAAAACCTTCCGTCTACATCCTCAGCTCAAATCATTTCCTCCAAACTTCCCGACATCGATCCCTCTCTCCCAAAAGAAAATGGTCTGATTATTGACAAAATTGGAGTCAAAGGCGAAATCCACGAAGGAGACAACTGGCAAGAGATTCTCAAAACCGGTATCTGGCGTGTTCCGGACTTTGGCACCCCCGAAAACACCTCTCGGCCAATAATCATCGCCGCCCATCGTTGGGGTTATCTCGACTGGTCTGCCGCTTTTAGAAAACTCAACTCTTTTTACAGTCTTCCCAAATTAGTTGTTGGCGACACCATTACCATTTATTGGAACCAACGTCCTTTTGAGTACAAAGTTTACTCAACGTCATCTGGTACAAAAATAACCGAATACAATGCGAATCTGATCCTGTATACCTGCCAAATGTGGAACTCACCCGAACGTTTCTTCGTCTACGCCAATCGTGTCAACTAGACTCCTTCATTGTTGACATTCATATTTCACCAAGATACAATTCCCATTTAGAACTTTAACCTATTTTCACTGGAGGCTATATTGGACAAATATGATCTTTCTTCCATGATCGTTCTTTACCAAAAAGAAATAAAGATTCTCGACAGGCAGGTCTTCGCCACAATCTTGGGCATTGTGAGTATACCCGTTATTCTTCTGAGCATTGTCGCTAACTTCCCAATCGTTCTCATCATCTTCGGGGTCATTTTTCTTGGTTCCTTGATCGCCACGGGGATCCTTCGATCCCAATTCAACAAGGTCCACAATGACCTGCTTAAAAGCGTTGGAGACATCAGGCAAAAACATAACATATAAATCTTCAAATTGAAATAAGTTTCCCAACCCTCCATCCGGAGGGTTTTTGTTTAAGTTACTCTATACCTGATTTTGGTCATTACCGGGAAAAGGTGCCGGAGATGCTGGTGGAACAGGCTGTTCTGCCATTTGATCCCACTGGGGCGTCGACTGTTCTACAGGTTCTTCGGTTGTTTGTTGTACTGGTTCTGCTGGCTGACTCCAAGCAGGTGTAGCTGGAACAGGCTCAGTTGTTTGTTGACTTGGCTGATTCCAAGCAGGTGTAGCTGGAACAGGTGTCTCTTGGACCGGAGTTTCCCAAACTGGTGCTGTCACAAGCTCCACTGGCTGTTGTTCAACAACTGGCTCCGCAGGTGTTTCTATAGTTTGCTCCGCTTCATCGGTCTTATACATATCAGTATCTTCCATTTCTTCTTTTCTATCCGTCAAACTCATTAGTTCTTTGGCCTCAAAAATAATCAACTCTTTGATCTGCTCCCAAGAGTTAGGGTTGTTTGTGTCTTCTAGCAAGCGGTATATTTTTTCTTTCGTCTCGTTAGTTAACTGAGACTTATTAACCGACTCTCGAAATTGATTCGTATCCATTTTTTTAGCTAATTGTTATCCTCTCCATCTCAGTATGCCCAAATCTTACTCAAAAGTCAACCAGCCTCCTCAACTCTTATAGGTTGACATTCTCCCCTTTCTTTGATATACTACCCAGCATATGAAATCAATCTTACCGATTATTTTTATCATCCTCGTTCTTGTGGGCGGAATTACCTATTCCCTCATCAAAAGATCAGTTCCCGTAAAACCTGTTGATAACATGGGTATTGCCGCTAACCAGCTTGAAGGCAACACCGACAGTATTGTTTCCCCAACTCCCAAGTCTACTTTTGGCTCAATCAATACTACTGCTGTTATCTCCAATCCTACTACCCTTCCCGTTGTCACCGAAAAAGCGGCCACCAAATCAATCCAAAATAGCGTTGCCGTTCAGACCTCCGTCACCAAAACCACTATCTGTACTCCAGTTTACGGATCTGCTGACACTTGTACCGAGCACGTCGTTGTCGACACTGGTGCCGAAAATGCTATTTTCTTCAATCTCGCCGGCCTTGCCTATATTGGCGGCCTTCTTTCCTTCGCCAAAGCCAAACGACTTAAAAAATAATCTTGAAGTTTACCTCTGTTTCCAAGCCTAACTAGGAAACAGAGAGTAGATCTCAATTCTACGCACACTAAAATTTGGAAGTAAATCCCAACTTTGGTAATTCACTCGCCAATAAGGCGATATCTTTCGTTCAAGGAGGAACGTATGTTCACTTCAATCTTTGCCCTTCTGGGCACAATTACCACCGCTGATTTTGTTTTAAGCCTCATCTTTGTCCTGGCCGTCATCGCCTTCACTTGGCTCACGGTCCGCCGCAGAGACTGGTGGCTACTGGCCGTCATCGCCGTTGGTGTTTTCGCCACATTCTTTCTTGGTTGGTGGTTTCTATTGTGGACTGTATTAATCTCCGGTTGTGTCTATCTTTTCCTTTTGGTTAAGAAGCCCATCTTGAAGATTCTTGCTATCCTCGCTATCGCCGGTTTGATGCTCTGCTCTGAGCTCACCATCCCTACCATCAGCCTCCCCTTCACCGCCCCGGAATCTTGTTCTCCTGCAGCTAACCCCGACCTGACTACCGGCGACATCACGGAGGACATCACCAGCGACAACCCGACCACCTGTACTCTCGCCGAAAATCTAGGCTTCACGACAGGCGGTATGGTTGAAAACAATCTTGATGACGGCGACGCTGTCATGGGTACCATCCTTATGGTCACCCGTGACAACCCGACCAAAGACCCTGTCTTGTTCGTCATCATGCCCGGCGCCAGCGTGGACGTTGAGTATCTTGGCCAGATGTACTTCACCAGTGACCGTTTCAACGGCTCACTTGCCGAAGGCGTCTGCCTTGCCGAAAAACTCTACACTGGTAACATCGACGACCTCATCGTTGTCGGTGCCAATTCTGGAGACACCCTGCCTACAGGCTGGAAAACCGCAGACAAAGTCGACGGTTGGTGGAAAGCCTCAACATGGCTCTATGAGGAAACAAAGATTGATCCAAGGGGCCTTACCGCTTCTGAAGGCATCTTTGTCTCCACAATCCAGTCAAACCGTACGCTAAAAACTGGCAACAATGAAGTCATTTACGGCCAGTTCTGGCAGACTCCGGGTTATGTCACTCACGTTCAGGTTCGCCCGAACGATGAGATGCCTATCCCCGAAGGCTACCAGGGAACCTACTGGATCTGGTCCGGCGACTTCACAGTCGGCGAATCCGACCTCCAGAAGCGTATGCTCCAGGCCACGTTCCATGAAGTCGTCGATCGTGACGATGTTCTAAGCGTTACCCTTCTCGCCTGCGGCACTCTGCCCCCCGAGCTCGACGAATCGGTTTACACCTTGTACACCGGTGATACCCAGTTCGGTGACGTTACCTGGCAATCCAGCCTCGAAGGTTGGACCTGCCAACCAAACAACTAACTACTTCCAAACCTTTCCCCCGAGCCCAGCTCGGGGGAGTTTTCTCTTGAGCATGAATCTCGTGCTCAAAAGGAAGCTTTAGTCCATTTAAATAGGAGGTTCTATGCCCAAAGATAAAAGTATTCTCCAGGTCTTTGCCGCGGGTCTGATCACCATCGGAACTTTAATCTTCATCATTGTTTCTGTTAACACCGGCTTCTTCTTGCCCGGACTCATCATTCTTCTCATCGGTGTCGGCCTGCTCATCTTCAGCACCCGACTTTAGGCTCCATATTCAGTTTGCCCCGGCTCACCCCGGGGCATTTTTTTGCTCAAAATAATAATCAGTTTGTCTCAAATTTTCTTTAAATTCCGCAGTACTTTGTCCTTATGAGGAAGTTACGCAAAGCGAAATTGCCTGGTTTCTTTGTAGTCAAAGAAAATTTCGCTGTGTAATAGGCCGCAATTTGCGCAGGCAAATTGACGTAGCCGGTCCTCAGAAGGATAAGTACGAGAGGAATAGAGAAAATTGAACCTATTCCCCTGTAGTACTTGACAAACGGATAAAAGTATAATAACCTGTATATATCACTATGAGACAACAAATTAATCAATCACCCCTGGTATCCGTCATCCTGCCGGTTCACAATGCCTCCAAATACCTTTCTAAAGCTCTAGAAAGCCTTAGATACCAAACCTACGATAACTTCGAGATTATCGCTATTGACGATGCCTCAACCGATGATTCTTACGCTATCCTCAAAAAATACGCCCAAACAGAGCCTCGTCTTAGGGTTTTTCGCAACAAAACCAACCTCAAAATCGCCCGCACCCTCAATTTTGGCCTTACCAAGGCTAAGGGGAGCTTCATAGCCCGCATGGATGCCGACGACTTTTCACTCCCCAACCGCTTTCTCAAACAAGTGAAGTTCCTTCTCGCCCATCCCGGAGTTGTTGTTGTGGGTGGTCAGTGCCTTACCATCGACAAAGATGACCGTGTCACCGGCGAAAAAATCTTCCCTACTACTCATATCGGTATTCACGATCTCATGTACACTGCCAATCCTCTTCAGCACCCCAGTATCATGATCCGCCGTAGTCTGCTCCCCAAAAACTTCTCCTGGTACAACCCTCTCCTCACTCCAGCCGAAGATCTCGATCTCTTTTTCCGTCTGGGCAAATACGGTCTTTATGCCAATCTTCATAGTTTCATCCTCATGTATCGTCAGCACATCGACTCCGAAACCTTCAAAAACCCCAAATACACCTTCCAAATTACCCAAAAGGTCCGCCACCTCGCCGTTCGTCGTTACGGCTATCGTCCCAGCCTCAAATCCAAAATCGTCTCCCAAGTCCAAAAAGTGGTCATCAAACTAATTCCTACCTCCATGATCTTCCCTCTTTATACCCTCGTCCGCCGCACCAAAATCAAAGAAACCATGGATCATCTCCGCCTTCGTTTAAGTCTTTCCTAAGGGATAAATGGTGTAAATCTCTTTGTGTACACCTTCATCGGTGTTGGCGCCGAAATAAGCATATCCTTCCGTAGAGTAAACTTCTCCGACGGTTGAGAATTATTCAACAGTCCCTGATCTCGGCCCAAAAGAATATTTGTCCACCCCACAAATGAGCCTTCTCCCAAAAACTGCGTGTCTGTCTTGTCACAGGCATTATCGCTATTTGCATCCAAACAGGGCAAATCTATTGTCTCCGCCACGAACCACCCTTGTGCCTGCGTCACCCCAGGATTAAAAACAATATTCTCACTCGCCACAATCGACAAAAATGCTCCTTCGGGGGTCAGTAAGTTTCCGTTTACCGTTACACTGCCATCAACCAACAAAATCGCTTTTTGCCCTGCACTCAAGCTCAGCGCACCCAAAGTCACATCTCCGGTATGGGCAAAAATTTGGAAGCCCGCTCCTCCATCGTTGTAGTTGATCTCGCCCCCATCCCAACTTGTCTGAGTAAAAACGTCCATCCTTGTTTTGTAATAATTAAAGTCAAAACGCAGACCTTGGTACAAGCTCTGCACCTCCCAAAGTACAGTACTCACTCGTGCCTCACTGCTTTGTCCCAGTTCTTCGGCTGTCTTCGTTCCATACGACAATACACCATATCTGCCATTAGTGTCTGGCAAAATCAGACGTTGGTCAGTCGAAGCCATCTGAGGCGGAATATAGCTCTTGACTCCCCCCGCGCCATAAGCATTTCCTCCAACCGCTTGCCACCAGCCCCCAAATATTTTCCAAAAACCAAAGCTCACGTTGTTCAAGGTTGTACACGGTTGAGTCAAACAATCTCTATCCGCATCACTATCCTGAACCAAAACATCTTTCTCAGAAGAAGTTCCACAAAATACTCTTGGCCCGGCCGTTACATCAAAAAACGTGGATAGGGAGGTAAAATCAAAATCATAATATGCTCTCGGGTAAAGAGTCACGGCATAATTTCCTAAATAATTTGTTGTCCCATTAAATGTCGGTGACAAGAAAATCAGGGCTGGAGGTGTTCCGGCTGTATCCGTCATGGTAAAGCTTAGCCCTGAAGCAGTTGTGTCTCCCGTTGCGCAGTCAGTCGAGTAACTGGCATCAAAAAATGTTCCACTCACTTCAGCTTGACAAACCTCAGATAAAGAAACCGTTGAACAATCACAGCCCACTTCACAAGTTCGTGAACGCATATGAGTATCCCCGTCACAAGCGCTCCATCTCAACGCCGGTAATGGATTCACAGAATCCGAGCCGTAATAACAAAAATTCTGTGGTGAAGACCAGCTAGACACTTCTCCAGCTTTATTCTTGGCTCTCACCTGCCAATAGTTGATCGCCGAAGTCATTCCCGATGCCTGATAGGAAGTTACCCCTTCTCCTGCAACAGTAATCGGTGTTTGTCCATTACATGGGTCCGCCGCATTTCCGCTTACACATATCTCGTATCCCCTCGTCTGGCTTCCGGTACACTCCTCTCCCCACGCCGTCACCGCCGTCCAGGTCAAGGTTGCTGTCCCAGTTTTTTCTGTGTAGCCATCCACGGTCATCGGACTCACTGCTGTCGGGCTGGCCGGCGCCGTCTCGGTACAGCAAGGTTGTGTATTGCAATCTTGGGAATCTCCACAATCATTAGTCATTATTCCCCCACCGCAACTTTCAGAACATGATGTCCAGTTATTCTCATTGCAATACACATAACACTGAGTCGTTTTTGTGCTCACAGATTCTGCTGAACCATTTCCGTTACAATAGTCATTAACCCCAACATTAACACCATCTTCTTCACACATAGATAGCGCTGAGTCGTAAGAATCAGAAGAACAACCGTCGTTTGGACAAGAAATAGGAACGTTCGTATAAAAAGCAACTGCACAATATTTTGCTGTTGTACACCCGTAATTAATGATACTTCTTACTGTTGTGCCTGCACAATATGTGCCGGCCAAAACCACAGGAGCTCGTCCCAAAGCAATTATTGTAAAAATCAGTAGGCTCCCAAAACGCAGTATTTTACCCACAATTAAGTCTATCAAAAACCTACTCTCCTGTATACGGTGCTAATCTCCACGAATAAACAGGTTTTTCAGTATTTTGAATCAACTGCGATGTATTCGTATAGGGATAACTCGATTCAACATTATTCTGAATCCAATTTTGAATGTCTATCTCTTCGATAAAATACATCAAAGCTGACGCATATCCCCCATTTTCCACACGATATCTTGCTGCCCTAATTTGTACATCCCGACTATTTAAATGATCTTCTGTTCTCGTATTGTATTCCGGAGCAAAAAGATACTCCTCGCCCACACTAAGTTTAGCCATCAGATCATCGGTTCTTACTAGTCCTTCAACACTCGTTGGTGCAGATATTCCAAACGCTTGATTATCAACCTGCATCATAATATCTTCCCCCCAAAGCTCTCCTCCCCCGGCAATTGTAAAAACCTCCCCCGGATTAGAAGCCGCAAAATACAGACAATTCACATATCCGGCCTGCAGGCCATCTTTTCCGGTAAGTGGAGCTTCATAAACTCCCAAAAGCTCAGACTTCCAATATGTATTTCCAATATTATCCTCTATGATTTTTACTTGCTCTTTAGCCTCGGGCAATCCCACAGCTCCGGGTTTGCAATCAATCTGCTCGGTAAACAAAGCTCTATACTCCTCAAAAGTTTGCAGTAGCTCATCGTCACTCATCGACTCAAAATCCGGTCTTGCCGACATCGGTATTTCGGTTGGTGTCGGCATCTCTGTCGGCATTACCTCTGTAGGCACGGCCGAAGTATCCGTCGTCTCAGGGTTCACCACAGGGCCACTCGTACAGCCCGCTATCAAAAGACCCAAGATCACAATTGCCGTCGCCCCTTTAAGTACTTTATTTCTATTTAATTTATCAAAAACTTCCTTCATCTTCACCTTCCAATCACGCACCTCAAAAATCTCTTTGCGCACCTTTTCCATCTCCTTCTGATAATCCGCGATCTGAAAAGCCACAGCCGGATAGGTCTCTTCCGCAACCCCCTTAATCACCTTCATTTTTGCCTCGGTCAGTGCCATTGAGTACAGTAGTCTATCCTTGTCTGCTTCTTCATCAAAGTTCTGCACGGGCTCCAGTTTCTCAGTTTTTAGATAAATTATTTTTTCCCCCTTGTCTTCTTTTAGTGTTGCTTCAATTTTTGGCGCACTCTCGCGCAGTTTCACCGCATTTATCCAGCTATAGATATCCTCTTGATCAAAATTATCGCCCTCTTTAGGAAACAACACTTTTTCCTTTACCACCATCCCCTTGGCCAGTTGACCGACCAAATTTTCATACCCATTCACGTACACGATACTCTCAGATAACTCTGGTTTTCTTTCTCCGTTTTCCATAGCTCATATTAAACCACTATTCCATCTGCGTCAATCAATCCACCAATTTCCTAAAAACCATCATCGGATAGAAAATATTCGTTCCATTTTGATTACTTACTTGCTGAAGCGCCGTCACCAAACACTCCACCGGCATTCCGTTTGGATTCTGACAATACTCCGATGACACCGAAAAATCATCGGGAATCTGCGACACATAATATATTCCAAATTGATCTCCTTCTTTAAACTTACCCATCAGCTCCGTATCACTTATAGTTACCGCAACTCCATTCTCATCAATATATCGATTTTGCATCATCACAAACACCTTTCCGGCAGTTATTTCACCGCTAGCCGTTGCCTGAAAAAAGACATCCAAATACTTTCCGTCTTTGTCCTCAGATGTTTTGCTAAAAACAGGCTGCAAAATACTCCTTTTCCAGTTAATTTGCCCTCCCAAACTCGCTTCAGCGCCTGTCGGGAAAAACTCATTGCTTTTACTAATCGTTTTTTCCACTACTCTCGAAGGTTTTGAGGTCAAGACAATATTTATTGTCCCCGTTTTAATTAGTAACCACCCCAACACCCCAGCAAGTATCACCGCCAGCCCAATCAAAAAAATAATAAAACTATTATTCCTCACACTCCCAGTCTACATGAAACCAATTCTCTTTTCTACACAGGCCATCCCTCAAACTTCAGCCACTTCACACTCCACCTTTCCAAAATCCCAATATCCTAAACCAGTTCTAAAATTTTTTGTGCCACAGACTTCTCGTCCCCTTTTAACATATAAACCTCAACATTTTTCACAATTTCATTCGCAAAATCAGATCGCTTCTGGCTCAGTTCATCGTTATCAATTGATTGTATTGGCACAACAAAATTATTTAATCGTCTAGATACCGCTCTTATCTTCAAGGATAATTGCTCATATATATGGAAAGAAGATTTCTCAATTTTCCATTTATCAATCTCAATAAATCCAGCTCCTCTCATCAATATTGGTAATATAATCAATTTCAAACGAACTAGATTCTTTTCTAATTCAAGTACATTTTGTATATCTTTCTCCACCATACCATCAAAATTAACGGCAACCGACTTGGTCAATAATTCTTTGTTGTAATTAATATTTTTTATCCCCTCAATTAAATTACCTTTCTTATCAAGAAGAATTTTTTCATCTCCAATAAATTTGCAATCATTACGCAAGCACATGTTCAAAGCTAAGGTTGTTTTACCCAATCCACTTATTGGCCCCATAAACCAAACTCCATTCCCCTTAATTGAAATTGCACTTCCATGTAGACAATAAACCCCCATTTTCTGTCGAAAATACTCAAGTAAATAATCAATTAGTGTGACCAAATCCATCATGCTTAAATTTTTACCCAAACTAAAATGTATTTCCCCTACACCGTCTTTAAACTCGAAATTAAACTTAGAGTTTTCATATAGTTCAACTTCTCCATCACTCACCATTGCTGCTTTAGACATTACCAATCCCGGAATGTAGTCATAAAAAAACTTCGTTGCTAAAATTTTTTCACCCAATTCATTAGAAGAAATAATCTTCAAAGAAGCCCCTCCAGATTTGAATATAATGTTCATTCCTCTTTTACTTTTAATTGATATAACACCTGACTTAACTTATCAACATGTTTTTTCCAACTCCAGTCTCTAAAAATTTTTTCGCGTGCTTGATGACCTAGTATCGTCATTAATTCTTTATCGCTTAAAATCATCTCAATTTTCCTTGCTAAATCTTTGCCGTCTTTAGGTTTACAAAGTAAGCCATCTTTTCCATCTTCCAAAAAATCAATCATTCCGCATGAATTTGTTGTTACGATTGCACTGCCACATGCAGCTGCCTCCAACATCGTTGTTAATACTCCCTCTTTTGCATACGAAGGAAAAACACAAATCCTCGCCCTATTATAAATATCTCTCTTTTTCTCTTCATCCAAAAACCCCAGAAATTCAACATTGTCTTCGATCCCCAACTTCACTGTTAATTTTTCTAAATCTCTTCGATAAGGGCCATCCCCAACGATAACCAATCTAACATTAATATTATTCTTTTCATTCAAAATGGCAACAGCTCTAAGTAAATACTGTACCCCTTTAATTTCAATCAGTCTTCCCAAATATAAAAGGTCAATGTCTTTAACTATATTTTCATCTGGATAAAATTTTTCAGCATCTACCGCATTATATAAAACATCAACTGGTCCATTGATACCGAACAATTCTTTCCATCCTTCAGCAACAGATTTACTCACTGCAAACAATTTATCAGCAACCAACACAGCAGTTTTATTTATTATCTGTAAAGTCGATGGCACTCCGTGCAGAAACAAAATCTCTTTTGTTTCCTTAGGTACGGATATAACTCCCGGACCGTAATGAACAATAACTGCATCAAACTTCTTTTCACAGCATAGTTGCGACATACTCCTACTCAAAGAAAAATAAAGCTCATGGATCGCATCATGGTTTACTTCTCTCTTTGCATAAGGCAAAAACTGCTCAAAGGGCGACTCAAGATATACGAATTTTATGTTTGTGTTTTCTTCTTTGAATTTTTTAAAATAATCCGTCTCCAAATCTGTCTTAAGAACCACCAAAGTTACATCTTCACCTATACTAGCTAAGGCTTTAGCCTGAATCATTGGGTACACTTCACCCCCTCCTACAAAAAAACTCGCTGTCGGAATATATTCACAAATTTTCATCATCGTATTATCTTTGACAATACTTCATTGTAAACATCTTTGTTATGATCCATCTCTATCGTTCTCCATCCATGTTTAGAGACTGTAACAATATTTGCAATTTCGTCATCACATAAAACAAACTCAGTAAACCCTGACTTCTTCTCAATATACTCAAAAAATCCCTCACTCGGTTTATTAACTCCCATCTCATCGGATATATATATCTGGTCTTGATCAAAATAATCCATTAACTCCATTTGCTGTAATACACTTCTTCTTGAAGGTCTTCCGTTTGAAGCCACTCCCAAGATATACCCTCGTTTTCTTAGCTCAGACAACATCTCTCGAACCCTGGGAAACACCTTGTATCTTTGTTCGGATTCACGATTCGCAATAAAGCCATCCAACTTCTCAAGAGAAATCTTCAAATCTTTAAAAACTGACATAAAAAAACCATGAGTGAAAGTTCTCTCTTCTTCCAAATCTTTCATCCGAATTAATGAATAATCGTAAAATCCTGGACTAACTAAAAGCTTATTTTTAATCACATCAATAACCTTCTTTTTGTTTATTCTAAAAAACATTTCTATCAATTCAACATCAAATTCAATCAAATCCTTATCCCTATATATTAAGGTGTTCCCAATGTCAAATAATACTAACTGGTGCATTTTTATTCATAAATTTTTTAAAACCTGGAGCTAGTGTCCCCAGTCGTTCAACTTCTGTCGGAGATAATAGTATTCTGATTACACTTGCCGCTTCATTTTCCCTATCGGCTACATGCACCACGTTTTGAGTGATTATTTTGATATCTGCTTCATTCAAGTGGTCAAGATCCATCATCTTTCTTGGTTGAATCATCACTCCCCGAATTCCATTACCCTCATCAATTATTTCTCCAAAATCATTCAATAGTTGTTCTTTACCCTTTAATGCCTGAAGTCCTCCATAACACACATCGGCAGTCAGAGATGAAGAAAGAATAATAAACAAACATGGACCTGTATATTCTTCCTTAATTATTGAGTGTTGCGGTTTTCCCTCCTCTTTCTGATACAAAATATCAAGTATTCTAGAATACCTTTCATCTCTTAAATCTCGATATTCAGAACTCAACACCTTCAAATCAACTAATACCCTTTTGGTCTCTTCCGACAACTTTAAATATGGCAAATGCTTCTCAAATCCTCCACTAAACAAATCCATTATCACCGTATCGACGGACTCTCTCATCGCATGCGGTTTTACCATCACTAATGCATATGTCTCTCTTTCTCCAAGAGCTTCCTTTTTTTCTGCACTTCTTATATTTTCATTTCCCTCAAACATTACTTTGTAGTTTAACCTAATCTCGGCAACTAATCTATAATTGTAAACACATTATCATAATCAACTAATTATGGATACAAAACTAAATACCTCTTTTTGTTGGGTCGGAGGCGATGTTATTAAGAACGAACATCAGTCAACCAAAGTCAATCAAGTGTATGTCTGGATTCTCACTGCGGATAACAAAATCATTCTTGTCTCAAAAGATGGTCAAAAATGGCAGTTTCCTGGAGGTCATCCAGAATTAGGAGAAACTTTTGTTGAGACGGCCGTCAGAGAAGTTAGCGAAGAAGCTGGTCAAGATATCACTGACATTTCTGACAAATTACGATTCTTCGGCTACTATTTTGTTAGTGAACCAAATTCTGAAGGAACCTCCTTAGTGGACATCTTACAAACCAGGTTTTTCATTAAACTCGAAAAAAATAGTCAAGATCTTACTCTCAAGTCTCAAGAAAAAGAAACTGAAAAGATGAGCGAGCGCATCAATTTTGTCAAGGCATTCACCATTGCCGAAGCTTGTGACATAATCCCATGGCTTGGAAAATCAGATGAATTAAAAACCTTTAAAAAAAAAGCTGGCATTACTAACTAATATGCCTGTTTCTCTTCAACTTTCAACTAAGGGTTTTCCACTGACAAAAGTTATCCCATTCCCCCTGGATATATCAGCAGATAGTATTTCTCAGCCTGTATCAAATTTGTCCGATATCGACCTTGATTCAAGAAAAAAGTGGAGCGCTCCTTCGATTAGAGAATATCTCTGGAAATTACTAAGTCTCATTGAAAAACATCAAAAATCTTCAAATGACATTATTTCTCTTAATTATGCAGGTTTTTCTGTAGCAAAACTGCTTTTCCCCAAAAACAACCTTAATCCCAAAACAATTGATATTCCATCCAACATAGATCTCAATCAAATTAAAAATAATCTTCTTCAACAAGGAAAGTTCATCCCTTATACCATCAGGAAAGGTAACCTTACTGCAGATGTCGTTTTTCATCCAAGTAAGATTCTCCCTTCTGATATTTATATCTCAACTCCCCTTACTTTTTCCGAAAATGACAAGGGTATATTGCTTACCTTCGATAAAAATGGATGGTGGAATCCTCTTGGTGGACACATCGAAAATGGAGAAACATGGCAAGAGACACTTCAAAGAGAAGCCCAAGAAGAAGGTGGTGTTGAAATTAACAACATCAGGGTCTTTGGGTATATCAAAGTTACCAATCTGACTGGGCAAGCAATTTCAGAATTTCCGCCAGTCTCTCAAATTCCGTTAACCACATCACACATCACACAATATCACAAGAAATGGATACCCTTAGAAACGACTAACAGACAGTTTTTTAACCCCAAAAATGCTTATACTGTTTTACAAGAAAGAACTGACAACGGCCAGATGCTCCAAATCTATTCATACCTTTGTTTCTTAATTAATTCAGATTTAATGTAGTTAGTCAACAAACACTATATTTATCTTGGAACGAAAATAGTCTTACAATCCCATTTTCTCAATCAGCATCAAAGGGTTTATTCAGTAATTGTGTGTATCTTTTTATGTTATTTATCAATTCTTTTTGCTTCTTTTCATCTGACCCAGACCTCACAGGGTGATCAACATGGAAAACACCACTACTCAAAATCGGGATAACAAAATTTCGATTTGCCACCATTCTCGCTCCAAAATAACTATCTTCCATCCCCCAACCCTTAAACTCTTTTGAAAAACCGCCAGTCCTCAAAAATGTCTTAACTCTAGTACTCATATTATGTCCAATCACCATCGAAGGCAAATCAAAAATTCCCACCTTTCGTCCAAATCCAAAATCTTTAAAATAATTTGTCTCAGATAAAATCTCAACACCTTTTTTTCTGGTAATGTTTATCATTCCTTTTGATTCTTCACTAATATTTTTTGATATTCTCATGTCTCTTGATATATCGGGTCTATCCAATCCTTTTTCAATCGTATTCATTCGCGTCCGTTCGTCACTAGGATCAATATTCTCCTTAAAGGCTACAAACACTGCATTTGGAATAATCTGATTCCGAACAGATACTTCCAATAAATAATTTTTTGACAATAAAACGTCTGAATCCAAAAACAAAACCGTTCTGTTACACGCAATATCTACACCAATATTTCTTGCCACTGAAAGTCCAGAGTTGTTAACTAATCTCACTACTCTTAATTTTGTTAAGATTTCCCCTTCATATTCTTTAAGAATATCTTCAACAGAAACATCCGATCCATCATCAACAATAATTACTTCGGTCTTTCTTAGCTTTTCCAAGGGAAGGTCTTGTGATTGAATCGAGGCTAGTGTCTTTTTTATTGTCGCCTCTGATTTATAACTTGGAATCACGATTGACAATGGCTCATATAGAGAAGTATCACTTATCGATGCTTTTCCCAATAGATCCACTCCCGTTAATTGTTTAAAAATGTCTTCATACATCTCATAATTATTTTTAAAAGAGTCAATCTGTTCTCCTAACGACACCGATGCATTCGCCACATTAATACCACTTTCATGACAAAAATCGTACACTTCTTTTCTAATTATTCCCAGATCATCAATTATCTGGACCTTCTCTAATGAAAGTTCTTCTATCGTTTCAGGAATCTCAGTCCTGTCGATTTCAGCTATCATTTTTTTATCAAGTAGCTTCTTTAACATCCGATCACACGATTTAAGTTCACCAGTTTGAGGGGTATAAAAAATATCACCAATAAAAGAATTTAGTACAACCTCGATGCTATCTTTATCTTCTTCTCCATAAGTCAGTGTTACAACTTTTCCGACTGTTGCTTTTATATATTCCGCGTCTCGAAGCAATTTCAAAAGAGATCTAAATCCTTTCCCGTTTGTCGAGAACTCAACCGGAACAGTTTTTTCTTTCCAAATATTGTTTACGAATCTAACAATACATTGTCGTTTCTTTAATTTTAGATGGACTTCTTTATTCTCTTCTTTTTCGTGAGTAAAATAAATCGCCATTTGTTTATCAACCTCTGGTAACCCGAAGTTTTCTGCAAACAACTTGTCTACCTCATTCAGAAACGATTTATTGATCTTAAATAATCTACGCATAGGGAAATTATCTCACATGATAAACATATATCCAGATTTCCATTTTCTCCTTAATTTTATGTCGTTGTTGATTGACTTCAACCTATAGTAGATGTACAATACCAATACAATTCTGCACCTTAAGGAGATGTTATGAGTGACTCACCTGCATCAAAGATTGATAGCTACATCAACAAAGGCTGGGAAAACTTTGGCGACGCCACCGGAGTTATAGGTGACGAGCGAACTCGCCTAATGCGCAAAGCCATCACCTATCTATCGATGGCTGAACAGCAAAACCCGACCGTTGAAGACGATCAGAAATTTATCTACGGCCTATCCTCGCTTTGTTTCGCCTTCATCGAAGAATGGGAAAAGTCGAAACAATATCAAAAACTTGCCATGGCCATCGATCCCCAAAACTTTTGGGCCAAGATCGCAGCTCACTTCACGGCACTCAATGTCTGGGGAAATCATCGAGGTTTTGTTGCCCAGGGAGATGGTAGTTTGGGCGGTTTGTTTGCTGTCTTGGTGACTGCCGGAGCTTCAAAGGCTGTCGATAATTCCAAAAGAAACAATGTTCTCAATACGGCCATCGAAGCCGCCAATGCCTACCAGTGCTATTGTCAGACAGTCAAAGATCCATCCGCTTATGGGTTTTACATCCGCTTCTGGCTTCTCAAAAGCATCGCCGAAACGCTCTGGGAAAATCATCTTCGAGATCGACGTATCTGCGATATTCTCCTAGCCACCCCCTGGGACAAGGTTGATTCAGATACTATCAACGACCCCAAAGAATTCGAAGATACTAAAGAAGATTTCGAAGTCGACGTCCTCGGCCTAATCGCCATGATAAAGTAAAAATTTCTCAAGACCCCGCTATATGCGGGGTTTTTTAGATCTTACTTTTTTCCCACAAAAAAGCGGGTGACTTTCGTCACCCGCAAACTTACATGTTCTATTTATTTAGAATCGAGCTACTGTCCACTAGACGTGACAGGCACTGACACAGGCATACTTCCGCCGCCGATGTTAAAGACACAGGTGATTCCTGCATCCTTACAGGCCGCGATCGTGTCTTGCAAACCAAGCCAGTAACTAGCATCCTCACCATACAGAGCTTCAGCGCTCGAAAGACGACCTGCGTTCAACTGCAACTGAGCCGGAGTACCCGTATCCGCAGCATTTTCCAATGGTTTAACATCTTCCACTGTAAAACGCACAGGAGAACAGGTAAACTCGCCTACACCAGGTTGATTTGGATCACTCCATTGTGAGTTTCCGCTTCCGCAGAAAAAGTCTTCAGCGAAGCCAAACCGTGCTTGAATCTCACCTCCAAAGTACTCGGACATCTTGTCAGCCAAAGCCTGATACTGTACAGGATCATTAACCTGCCAAATCGAGTCATCCACTACAAAAGCAGCTTTACGGGCGGCCGCTTCCATACTGGGACCAAAGTTTTCCGCGAGCATGCCATTCCAGCCATCGGTCGAGAAGTTTGAGTTTCCGGACTCATCTGCCTCCGAATAACACTCGTATTTCTGACAAACGGTGTAGAAGTCTTTCAGCACCTCAGGTGACTGGTTCAGTGTCCAATAGGCTGTAGCGGCAATCGAGATCTGTACTCCGGTGTTGGTTGTTGCTTTGATCAAGATATGTTGATCACCAACCTGTGCTCCACCCACCATCGTCTTAGAACCATCATTGATGATGTAGTTCCTGCTATTGCAGGGAACATATTGAATCACTTCACCATCAACACCACCTTTAACTGTCTGTCCGGGGTAGACGATCTCGTGGATACTGGCATCATAATCACCATAGCCTGCACCTACGATGTAGGCACAGGTGGCCGTTTTTGTGGACACCGAACAGGCCGTCAAAACCAAGGCCACCAAGATAAACAAACTGATTACAAATTGCACTTTCCTTGTTTTCAAAACATTCTCCTTTGAAATTTTGGATTTGTTAAAAAAGTCCCAGGCAACAGTTATGCCACCTCGGGACTTTTCATAACACTAATCAGTTACGCGGACATCTGCGAGAACATATTACTGAACTCGCTTTCAGCCTTTGCCGTCATCTCCTGAACGCGTTGCATGTTGTCCTTGGTATTCTGAATACCCATAAGGGCAGCATTTACAGTCGCGTGCAGGCTTTTGATCGTAGTATCAACTTCAAGGAGAGATTTATTCCCGGCCTCATTCAAGGCCTGGCTTCCAACTCCCACTTGATTAGCCGCTTCGGCTTCTGCTCTACGAACATCTTGAGCCGCCTTACTGATACGCAAAGTTGAGATCATATCGACCACCAAACCAAGTTGGATTCCCAAGGAAGCCATCAGGTTGGTGCGTGAAAACACGACATCAGCCTTAATAGCCGCGATGTTCTTCCGGGTGCTTCGCAAGATCGAATTGAGACCGATGAGTTTAATAGCAAAAGCCTTCTCATCGACGAGCCGTTTGGTGATGATCTGAATCAAATTCATTTGATCATCAATCTTTTCGGCCCAAACCTGAGGAGGCGTTTCAGTATCTTGAGCTTTTTTTTCCTCAAGCTCATGCAGGTACTTTGTTTCTCGATCCAGGATTGTTTCGAGAGCTATTCCGGCGACACAAGTGTCATAAAGACTCTTTATCACCATCTGCTGACGAACAACCATAGAAGTCGACACATTTTCCAGGACCACCTGCTTTTTGGCCAGCTCTTGGCTAACACTCTGCAGGCGAGTTTGGTAATCCACCACTCGGTTAACCGTTTGACGGAACAGGCGCTCAAATAATGCCTCGAGTACCTTAGTATCACGCCAGATTTTAAGCAGTTTCTGTGCCTTTTTAGACACTTCTTCTGCTGAAACCCCGCGATCATCGGAAATGTTCCGGGTAATTCCCGTCGCCACATCCAATGTTTTTGCTACTTCGAGACGAGCCTGACCTGTCGCTTTGGTTGCCGCTGAGTCTATAAACTGGGCCACAACATTGTCGGGCACCACGCCGTAAACAGCAGCCGAATCCACGTTGAGACGTAGATTTTTTCGCAGAGCGATATCGGACGATGCCTTGGCGATCAGATCGGGGGTAAACCAGCCGTCCAAAACCGTTTGCAATCTAAAGCCAACCACATCACCAATGCGTTTTGTGGTCAAGTTTTGTTGTTTGATCATCGCCTCTTGCTGAGCGTCAAGTTCTGCTTTCATCCGCTGGGCTTTAATCTCCACATCATTGGTGATCTGGGCCGCCACAGTGGAACTCTGCTCCGAAGACTCAATTTTCTCAGGTGGGGTTCCAATTCCTGCAAAAATATCTTCTTTGTTTCCGTTTTCTGTCATTCGTTCCTCCTAGTTATTTTTATGATCCTCGGGCAGATAGCCCAAGGTGGAAATAGCTGTTTGTTGCGAATCGATGATTGTAGCCAACAACCTTGCGGCATCCTCATCGCCTTCTTGAAACTTCAAGAAGATATCATCATAACCCAGCAATACTTGTTTCAACTTCCCCAAAATCTCCTGGTTTAACGGATGTTTTCTAGACTCATGACCCAGTAAGGCCATGGTCTGTTCATCCATGTTCTTCAGTAGTTCGGGGAATTTTTCTTCGATGTAGCCCTGGGGCTTACTCGCGTTTTGGAGATTTTCCACAACGCCATCAGCCACCAGACAGGCCTCATTCAATTCAATTCTCACCTGAGTGTCTCTGATCTCATTCGCATTCTCTTGAATGTTTTCGATCAGTTTCTTCAAAGGTGCAAACGACTGAACTCGGCTGATTTTGGTCATCACTGGTCGTGCCTTGATTAAGACCACAATCGCGATGATCACCACAACGAACATAGAGATTCCGCCGATAACCCATGATTTCTGACCGTCTTCGGCAGAAGTTGGCTGGGGTACTGGAGTTGGTATCGGAGTTGGTGTGGGTGTTGGTTGAGGATGAACCTCTTGCCATGCATGAATATTCTGAGAGAACGTAACTAGAGCCGTTAAAGAATTATTGGACACATTGTCCGCTCGTCTCATCATATCTGCCGCTACCCCTGAAGGTAACGTTGGCCCATATCCAATCACCTTATTGCCGACAGCTAGCCCGATGATTTTCTGATCTCCCAATCCCTCGGACAAACGTTGGGCAATTGCGTAGATATCTGTCCCTGTCTCTGCTTCTGCTGGTAACATGACCAGCACCAAATTGTCTCCTTCGAACAGTTTCGACTGCAATTTACTTGCTGTATCGTTATCTACACTCAGAGTGCCAATCAGTTCTGGATCAACATAAACGTTTCCGTTTTGTAATGCCTCTAGGGCATTACCGACGTAATCGTCAGCCGACACAGGGTTTGGGGCAAACAACATGAACAGAAATACTGTGACCAAAAACGCTTTTAATACGTTCTTCATTCATTCCTCCTGTTTGTGATTCCTTTCCTTTATTGTTTTTTAGTTGTTGTAAAAGAACACGCGTATTATACAAACTTATGGGCCAATTTTCAAGTCACACCGGCTTCCTCCCCCTTCGTTGGGTTTTTTGTTAAACTGAACTGTGGCCAAGAATATTACCAAACCCAAACACCGTTTTCCCCTCAAACAAATCCGTCACCTAGGGAAAGCTCTTGCTCGCATCTGGCCCATCATTGCACTTCTTTTTATCGTCGGTCTCCTGGTCTTCCTCAACTACGAACCGGGTACCTTTCTCACCGGCTGGGACAACCTTCACCCCGAGTTTGATATAGTAGAAAACCTTCGCCGCACTTTCTTCTCTGTCTGGCAGGAATACCGAGGTCCTGGGCTTCTCGGAGGCATGGCCCACGCCGCCGATCTTCCCCGCGTCCTCTTTATTGCTATCCTATTTCTCTCCCATGTTCCTGTTGATCTCATTCGCTACATCACCACCTTTTTACCCCTAATTGCCGGCCCCTTGGGTGTTTACCTTCTTTTTTATAATCACCTTTTCAAAGGCAAGCTCGACTCCCGCTCTATCCAATTTGCTTCCTTCCTCGGCGCTCTTTTTTACCTTTTAAACCTCAACACCCTGCAGACATTTTTCGTCCCCTTCGAGACTTTCACCCAATTCTACGGCGCCCTCCCTTGGCTTCTCTACTTCGTTATTTCCTATCTCACCCATCCTTCTCCCAAAAACTTCTTTATTCTCTTTATTATTTCTTTTCTCTCTGCCCCTAGCTTCTATGTCGAGACCATTTTCCTCGTCTTTTTTGTCACTGTCTTGCCTTTCCTTATTGAGTTCCTCACCCAGCAAAAAGCCAAAATTAAACATCTAAAGACAACTCTCCTTTCCCTTCTTTCACTCATCATCCCTCACCTTTTCTGGCTTCTCCCGGTCGCCTTTTTTGTTCTCACCAATGGTCACGTCGCCGAGCAGGCCAAAAACAACCTCCTCTCCTCTCCTGAGACCTATGCCCGAAATCTTCAGTTTGCCACCTTCAGCGACACAGCTCTTTTGAAGGGCTACCTCTTCAACTACCTCGACCTCGGCCAAGACAACAAATACACCTATCTCCTTTCAGTCTGGCGCAACCATCTCAATATCCCTATCGTCAATATCATCGGCTATCTCTCTTTTATTCTTGTTATCACTGGCCTCTACTACTCATTCAAAAAACACTTCACCTGGACCAAATCTTTTATCGGCGTCCTTGCCCTTTGTCTATTTTTCCTCATGGGTGGCGGACTCTTAGTCAACAACAAAATCCCTCTTATTGGTGAACTTTTTCGTTCTCCTTTCACCAAATTTTCCATTCCTCTTTCTCTCGCTTATTCTTTTTTCTTCTCCATAGGTACCATCTTCCTTCTTGACCTCTTCTCTTTTCTCCACACCAGATTCACTTACTACTTCACTCTTTTTACCGTTACCTTCTCCCTGATCCTGTTTATGTCCCCCGCTTTCTCCGGCAATCTCCTTTCTCCTGCCATGAGACAAACAATTCCCCAAGAATACTTTGATCTTTTTGCTTACATGAAAACCCAAGATCCGGCCACCCGTATCGCCAATTTCCCTCAGTTCTCTTTTTGGGGTTGGGGGCACTACGACTGGGGTTATCGCGGTTCTGGTTTCCTCTGGTACGGTCTCCGTCAGCCCTTAATGGACCGTGCTTTTGATGTCTGGGACAAAAATAGCGAACATTACTACGAAGAAATGAGCACCGCTCTCTACTCCGGCAATCAAGTAGACTTCGAAACTGTTCTCGACAAATACTCCCTCAACTGGCTTCTCGTCGACGAGTATGTCTCTCTCGCCGAAAACGCAACCGACTCTGGTTTAATCACTCTCAAACAATTCCTCGGAAACTCCAAAAAGTTCACCTTAGATAAACAGTTTGGTGACCGGATCTCTCTTTACAAGGTGAGTCTTCCGGACTCTCCCCAAAACTTTCTCTCCGCCGGTTCCGCTACATCCACTCAGTATCCTTTTACCTCGCTCTCACTTCGTCCCAACACCGACTGGACCAAAAAAGGCAACTACCTCAACCTTGGTTTGCCTGTTTCCGCCCAAGCCGGTGACACAATCACTATTCCTTCCCTTAGCGACACCGAAGCTCTCCTTCCCGTCGAAATTGAGTATCGTAAACTCGGTAACAGTCTTGATATTCGTCTCACCCCTATCATCCCTACCATTTTTCTCGACAACAACCAGATCGATCTCCAAGCCGACTCCATTTCTGTTTCCATTCCTGGAACCGTCGGATCCGGTTTTATTCTCGAACTCAACCAAAACTACTTTGAACTTCAACTACCGGCAGAACTCGAAAGTTTCTCCGACTTTTATCCTCTAACCACAGTTTACCTACCCACCCAAAAATCCTTCACGGCCTCTCTCTACAGTAGCTCAGAAAGCGTCAGTTACGATCTCACCAACAATCTTAGTCAAGCTACTCCAGACCAGTGCTACACCATAAAACCCAATCGCAAAGTCGAGAAGCTAATCACCGCCAACAGTGTCTCCCTTATTGGTACCGATGTCACCGGCTGTCTTTCCGCGCCCCTTCCTTTTATTAGCAAGGGAAGTCTCATCTCCCTATCTTTCTCCTACTCTTCACCAACTCTCACTACCGGCAACGTCAATATTTCGGGTAAAAATCTTTTGGCCATCAATCTTCCCCAAAGTCTCCAGTCCTCGGAAAAAACTACTCGCACCCGTCTTTTTGCCAAGTCTACCGGGTCATACCAACAGGTTAATCTTCTTCTCGAAGCCGGTGAAACCAAGTCCCCCAAAGAAATTGATTACAGCGACATCCAAGCCGCCGTTCTTCCGCAAATCTATTCAGCTTCTGTCGCTCTTCCTCACATTTCCGAAAAACAAATTACCCTCAAAGGCGATCTTCAGCGAATCCAAATATCTCTTCCCGATACCGACACTCAGTTCGACCTAAAAGAAACTCCGGATAGCAACACTCTTTTCCCGGAAAATCTCAACTGCGATCAATGGAACGACGGTCTTACTGTCAAACAGATAACCTCCGATGGCATTCTCTATCAAAGCCAAAACGCCGATGAATGTGACATCCTCAATCTCCGTCATCTGCCTCACTCTCTCAACTATCTTTTTGCCTTCGATTATCGTTTCCAAAAGGGTCTGGCAACCACCATCTGTCTGGAAAACTTTACTTCTCGCCGTTGTGATATCCAAGAACGTCTAGCTAAAACCAAAGAGGTTCAGTACGTTATCCAGCCCGTTGCCAATCCAGAGGAAAGCGCCGGTTACACTCTTCATCTGGCAAATCAATCTTTTGGCAGAGCCATCACCAGCAATCTCCTAAAATCTATCTCCATTCGTCCAGTTCCTCTCCATTTTCTTCAGTCAATCGGCATCGGGGCTGCATCTACTCCAAGCCAAGCAGTTCTTAATTCATCCACTCATCCATACTCTTTCCTTTACACACTCTCCGTCACTGCCGACAAAGGCTCAATTCTCAATCTCTACCAAACTCGATCTTCCTCTTGGAAAGCCTTCTCTGTCGCATCAAGAGACATCCAAATGTCCTCATGGCTCCTTGCACTCGCTTCCCCGCTTACTGCACCGTTCCTCACCAAACTAACGCCAACAAACTCTTCCTGGCACAACTCTTGGATACTTCCCGAAGGCATGTCAAATATTGTAATCCTCTACCTTCCACAGTACCTCGAGTTCCTCGGGCTTACTGTCCTCATCCTCATCCCCCTTATCGCCATAGTTATCGCCCTTTGCCGTCGCCATAAAAAGTAATTTCCCCTCTCATACATAATACTTAATACATAATTCATAATACGTTCCCCCTAGCCACAAAAAACCCGGCTCTTCGCCGGGGATATTATTGTTTACTCAACTTTTTTCTTAAATATGTATCTATCTCCGTGAGGAACCAATCCCATGACACCTTCTGGAATTACTATTACCAGTTCCCATCCATTTTCACCGATAACTTTCATCGCACGATTTATATAAGTTGACTCCTGTGAAGGATCTGCAAGTAGTGCCTTCCCTTCGTCATTGAAAGATGTCACCCAACCATCCCTCGATACTCCAATAATCAGATACTTCCACTTCATCTTCTCTCCCTTCCTGAAACTGCTTTTTGTTACCAAAAAGCCTCACAATAGGGGTGATGACGTGCCTGCCCAACTCGTCATCACACCCAACTCTGAGGCCTTTTGTTATAGTTGACAGTGATTTTTGCCGATGTTAATCTGTAGGTGGTTGATGAAAACTGTCCTTTCATTAACCAATGCAAAAAAGCATTGTCATTCGAGTTAGGCTACGGTGATAATGCTTTTTTCTTGCCTAAAAATATCGATTTTAAAGTGTTTGAGGAATTAGCGGCTTGCAACCACTAGTTGCTGTCCCATTCTTCCCATTTTTGCAATCTGAAAAGAAACGGTTTCGCGATGTAGGTTCCGGTTCACCCGGACGGTCCTTTTACGCGTATTTACTAATTTGTTGAGCAGATTTTTCATTAGTTTTTTTGAATTTACTTGACCTAACCGACAATATATCACAACCTGTCAAGCTTATCAACCTATAACCGATTTCCGGGTTATCCTATACTCTTTTTAGCTTCAAAACCCCGTCAAAATACCCCCTTAGGGATACGTATTTTGTATCAGGAATCATGTATTATGTATTTGTATGGGGATCATAAAATCTTTTACTGATCTAAACGCTTGGAAAGAAGCTCACTCCCTCGATTTGTTCATATACAACATCACCAAATCATTTCCCAAAGACGAACAATACAGTCTTACAAACCAAATTCGACGGGCTTCCGTATCTGTATCTTCAAATATTGCCGAAGGTTTTTCCCGAAGGTCATCTTTAGAAAAAAGACAATTTTTCCATCAAGCACTCGGGTCCCTTACCGAAGTTCAAAACCAACTGCTTATTGCCAAAGACATCGGTTATATAAAACAGAAAGACTTTACCACGATTGCTGAACAAACAATCATTGTCAGCAAACTCATAAACTCCCTTATCAAATATCTTAATTCTCATACATAATACATAATACTTAATACATAATACGAATATGCCAAAATCCTCAACTGTTTTTTTCTGTAATAGCTGTGGCAACGAGTTTGCCAAATGGGCAGGTCAATGCCCTGCTTGCCACGAATGGAACACTCTCGTTGAAGCCACCCCCTTTCTCAAAACCCCAAGAGGAGGCACCAAAAAAACTTCCGTCAAGCCTGCCGAGTCTTTCACCGTCAAAGAAGCCCTAACCTCCGAGCAAGGCTACACTTTTTCAACAGGCATTGGTGAGTTTGACCGCGTCCTAGGCCCCGGGCTTACTCGCGGCGGAGTTTATCTATTGGCCGGTCAGCCCGGCATTGGCAAGTCCACCCTTCTCACCCAACTCGCTCTATCCGTGCCCCAAGATGTTTACTATGTCTGTTCCGAAGAAAATCCCGCCCAGGTAGCCACCCGTATCAAAAGACTCTCCAAAAAAGACACCGCCAATCTTCATCTTTTAAGTACTTCTCTTGTCGACGAGATTTGCGAAACCATTGCCAAAAATAAAAATTCCTTGGTCATTATCGACTCTATACAGTCTGTTTACACCAACCAAAACGCTACTACTCCAGGCTCTCCATCACAGATCAGAGACAGTGCCTCACTGCTTATTCAAACAGCCAAAGAACACGGTGTTCCTCTGATTATTGTCGGTCATGTCACCAAAGTTGGTGACATCGCCGGCCCAAAAATGCTTGAACACATGGTTGATACAGTTCTTGAATTAAGTGGCGATAGACAGCACCTTTTACGCTTACTCAGAACTATCAAAAATCGCTTTGGTCCCACCGACGAGACCGGTATTTTTCAAATGACAAGCTTAGGCCTGGAAGAAGTCAAAGACCCCGGTGCTATTTTATTGGATGGCCGTATTAAAAATGCTCCAGGCTCATGTCTTACCATGATTATGGAAGGCACCAGACCGCTGACTATCGAAATCCAAGCTCTCGTTGTCTCCTCACCTCTCCCCGTCCCCCGTCGCATTGCCAAAGGAGTCTCTACCAACAGACTTCAGCTTATCTGCGCTATTCTTACCAAACATCTCCATCTCCCTTTAAGCGAAAAGGATGTTTTTGTCAATGTTACTGGCGGTATGGACGTCAAAGATCCGGGAGCAGATCTTGGCATTGCTCTTGCCATCATCTCTTCTGCCAAGGATGTGCCTCTTCCCGACAACTCCATCAGTTTTGGCGAACTTGGCCTATTAGGAGAGATCAGAAGGGTTGGTTTCACCGACAAAATGCTCAAAGAAGCCAAAACTTTAGGCTACGACAAAATCTTCTCTCCCCAAACACACAAGACTATCAGAGAGATTCCTCTTTCCAAAAAATAGGCCCTAGCTTGACTTTTTAGCCACTTTATGCTATTATAGGCCTTGTTTTAAGCCCAACGATGGGCTGTACCTTCCAATTCAAGTTCAGCTTTACTCCCCAAGGAGGGGACTTTCTAATGGCTACCAAAATCATCACCTCGATCGATAGCATTCCACACTCCGCCCTTTGGGTCACCAAAGAAGGCAAAGACATCAAACCGGCCGTCACTGGCCGTCTGGGAGCTTTTCTCATTGGATCGAAACTGAAGATTAATCTCAGTGTTATTGGCGAACACTCCTGTTTTACCATCGATCCCAACAATCCCAGCAAACACATCGCCAAAAAAACGATCGGTGAGGGTGTTTACGAAAAAAACATCACCATCATTGAAGGTGAAAGTGTTGGCCTAGCTCCCCGCTGGCCCAACAATATTGTTTGTCTTGATGTTGCCGATCGGCATTTTAGTATCGGCATTCAACAACAGCACGGGATTTTTTATCTCATCGTCGAGGAGTATGTTCAAACCGACGAAGAGTACCTGCCAGGTCAAGTTAAATGGTTTTCCGCCCTTCGCGGCTTCGGTGCTGTCGCAAGCACAAACCCTTTGTTTGACTATAATATTCACTGCGAGGGATGCCCCAAACGGGAAAACGGACTTCGCTATCTAAACTCTGGCGAACAAATCACCTGGAAGCCAGAAGACGAAGTTGATGGAGATGGTTCATCCACCTTCATACGCAGAATCACCAAAGCTGAACTTGCTTCCTAAATACCAAAAGCCCCGGCCAAACCCCGGGGCTTTAATTTATCCGCCCACTTGACAAAGTATGTAATATTTGTTACAGTAAAAATCAGCTTGATGAGCGATCATTAAGCTAGAGCGTTACCAAAAGTAACCTCCTCCTTAAAGAACTCAGCAATGAGTTCTTTTTGTATCTCTTAATTTAACCGAGATCTCTTTTACTCTGATATCCTCAAAATCGGCATCATCCACGTACTCTCTCCGGCAATTGTCGTCAGCAATGCTATACTCCACAAAAGCCCTTACCGCGTCCTCAGACAGCTCCCCTTCAGCAAAACACCTTTCTGCCCACATAACGAATATTTTGTGAGGATCATCAATCAACTGTCTAACCTTAAAAGTCCCCTGACACTCCCTTCCTTCGCACACCTCATTTACTTCAGACTCAATCACGTACTCCACGGCAATCTCTTTCTCCTCGGCTATCATCACATACAACACTTTTTCTTCAATACTTCTCTCTTCCCAGTCAATCTCCGTCTCCCAACCGCCGTCATCACGATCCCCAAAAGTAATCACTTCCGGAAACTCAATCTCTGGGTACGAGCTCTTCCAGCTTTCCATATCCCCCAAAGAGCCACAGTCACTAACCTTTTTTAACACCTCCATCTTTGCCAAAGGATACGGTTGACCTTCACGAATATCTTTTTCTTTCATAGCTAGATTCTACTACAACAATTCAAACCGTCGAACAAATTATTTTTCCTCGCCTTTAACGTCTTTTAGGTAAGCCTTAAATTCTTCCCACACTTTTTTCCAATCTCCGCCTGCGGCTTCAATCTCTTTGAAAATTGTTTCTACATCTACAAGTATTTGATCCTCTTTTACTATCATTTTAGTTTTCGACATATTATTTAGTATATCTTGTTAATTGTTACCAAGAGCGGGCCCATGGCCCGCTCTTTAAATTACGTTATTTGTACGCAACAGGTACTTCAGTTAGTACTACACCCAAAGACATTCTTCTCGACTTCACATCAATCATTTCTACAAATACCTCGACTTCTTCACCCATAGCGAACTCTTTGTCGGCAGGTTTCTTCGAAACGTGAATCAAACCGTCAACACCCTTCTCGAAGTTCACGAAGATACCGTAAGGAGCGATACGAACGACTTTACCTGTGTGTTTTGTACCCACAGCATAGTTCTTTTCGATTTCTTTCCAAGGGTCATTTGTCATCTGTTTGATAGACAAATTAAGTTTTCCGGCACCTTTATCGATACCGATAACCTGAACCTTAACTTCTTGGCCGACCTTAAACATCTCGTTTGGATCTTCCACCTTCTCCCAAGAAATCTCGGAAATATGAATCAAACCTTCAACCTTGGCAGTTTCACCATCTTTGTCCTTCATCGGTACACTAACTGTTACAAAGACACCAAAAGGCATAATGCCGGACACAGTTCCTTCAAACTTATCATTCACTGATACCATCTCCAAAGCCTCGCCTTTTTTGGCCAAAGACTCTGAATCAGACACCATCTTCTCAGAGAAAATAAGTCTATTTTGATCCTTATCCACCTCAATAACGCGGACCTTGAAAGCTTTGTTCAAAAGCTCTTCCATGTTGCCCAGGAACTTCTCACCAAACTGTGAAGTAGGCACAAATCCTCGAATCTCACCCACTTTAACCACCATTCCGCCCTTATTAACCTCAACACCGATAACTTCCACTTCTTTTTCTTCATCCATCAACTTCTTGAAGCGAGACCAGCGGTTTTCTTCGGCGGCTTGTTTGAGAGATAGGATAATCTGACCCTGATCATTCTCAGGAAACTTCACATAGGCTTCAGTTTTGTCGCCAACTTTAAGTTCGGCCAAAACATCGTAGGCTTCTACCAAATCTTCACCGGAAACCACACCTTCGGTCTTGGCTCCGATATCAATAAGCACCATCTTTTTACCGATCGAAGAAACCACACCTTCTACCTTCTGGCCTTTTTTCAAAGCACCAGGGAAGCTTGCGGCACCCTCCATCAGCTTGTCCATTACGGACACATTTTTCTTAATAATAATTTCAGTTTGAGCTTTGCTCATTTTAATAAAAATTCCTTTCCTGTCTTTTAGACTCGTATATTGTACCACGAAACTGTCTTTCCTAGCCTCATAACACAACAATATTCTTGATATTCAAACATCAAAGTGAAGTGTGCTTGAATATTCGTAATCGTATCTTCACAGCGAAGGTGAAACCTGAAACGAAACTATGAGCGAATATAAGAGGAAGCACAGGGACAGATATTTCATTAACAGTTGCCGAATCTACCCTTATAGGGTAAAATACCCTGTACTTTAATTCTAGATAAGAGGAGCTTCCTGTGTCCACAAAAAAATCAATCGATAAAAACTCTCCCGGCTACAAACTCTTCCTCAGTTTAACCATCATCTTCGGTATCGTCGCCCTGATTGGCTGGGGTTTTGCCTCCAATGAGGAATTGCGTCCAAAAACAACTGAAGTTGGGCCAAACACGATCCTAAGTGTTCCCGTGACAGAAAAAATCACCGTTTTTCAGCCAGAAGGTCTGGTCATTCAAGGAAATAAAAATAAATCATTCTGCCTAAAAAACATTCAAACTGGTGTAGTCATCGAGGCACTTGAGATTCCCCCGGCAGTTGGTGAAGACACCTCCCACTATGCCATCACTGATCTTGACCCAGGTTTATATCAAGTTCAAAAACATCGTGTCTCCCTCTACTCCACCCAAGATCCAGTTACCGTCACTACCGAACACAGCCTCATAAACAATATTATCCTATCTTTTCTCCTCTTACTTTTATTTGCCCTATTCTACGTTATGATCCTCGGTATACTGGCGTTAATAATCCTTCTCTAATATACTTTCGCCCCTCTTCACGAGGGGCTTTTTTTACCTTCTCTCTCTTCCGTAATCATCCGCCAGTCTCACAATATCTTCCTCGTCAGATGGGCTATCTGGATCGGTATGTACCCATACCTCTGCCACCAACCCCCAACCATCTTCTCCAATCAGTCGGTGCCTTACCTCGCGCTTCAAGTCAATCACATCTCCCTCTGTGTAAAGCTTTCCATCTTCAGGTTCTTCATCAGTTTCACTAAGTTTCACCCTTACCTCTCCGATTACTACTTTCCACTCTTCGGCTCTTCTATCGTGATACTGCCAAGATAGTTTCTCTTTCGGCGCAACCAACAAAAACTTTGGGCTCAAATCCATCTGTGTATCACTCCCAATCATCTCTGGAAAAAATAACTCCAAAAATAACCCCAAGGACTCTTTCTTTATTTTCCAATAAGCTCCCCACGGTTTTTCAGCATTTATCTCCTCCACTTCCAAACCCAAGTTCTTTCTCCACATATCTACCCCTTCTACAACTTCGTTTTTTGAAGTGTATTCTCCCAGTTCTACACTCTTCATTTTTTCTCGTTTATTTTCACTAGTACCGGTTTCGAAAAATCTTTCTCCGCTACCTGTTTCAGAAACAGTTCTATCGTCTTATCCATATCAATTCTCTTTGGCAAACCCTTTACATTTCTATTCTTCTCCATCCTCCCATCGTTGCCATAGATCACTCCACACCAACTATCTCTAGGATTCCAGTAATAATCTTTAAATGGCGGCACAATCAAACGATGTTCCACTTTGCCATCAATTATCTCTTGTTGCAGTACGTACATCTCGTTAAGGTCTCGTCCCAGTTCCAGTTCTACAAAACTGCTTGTTTCACCAATTTGTTCAAAATCTCGATACTCAAACCAACCCCATCCATTTTTATCATCAAACACATAACATCCGTCCCCCAAATCTTCCCATCCTTCATCGGCGAACCAATTTGTCGTATCTTTTTTCCAATCTTCTGTTTCCATTTCTTTTCCCATATGTTTACATGCTATCACACCCATCAGACCAGACTCCCAGCTTCTCAGTTTTTGCCTTCTCTTCAAGTTTTTTCAAACTGTCAATGTATTCTTTACTCGGCTTTAGTTTATCGTGCACTTCAAATGCTTCATAAGGAACCGCCGCTCCCGTAGCCACCAACAACTCTTCCACATTCACTCCATCGACATACACTTTAGCCAGTATCCTTCCATAGCTGTCATACCCAAACCTCTCATACCGTATCTTCTTGGTTGTCAGCTCTTTTTCCAGTATTTTTGTTGCCTCATCGGAATAACACTCCTTTGTACCAGGTGTATCCACACCCCAAAGGCGTACTCTCCATTCACTCCCATCTCGCAGATTTCTAACCCAAAAAGTATCTCCATCTACCATCCTTAAATACTCCAATTTTTCAAATCGCAGTCCTGCCAAAAACACCTGGGCGACCACCACAACACCAACCAACATCCCCAGAATTAACCATCCTCCTTTTTTCATTACTGTTCTGTCATTTCACACAAAGCCTTCTTCACTACCACTTTATAGACATACAAACCTCCCAAGGTGAAAAGCATAAATAAATAGTAAACAAAGTTTTCAAACCCTCCCAGTTGTTTTTTCATTTCTTTTAAACTGTTAATATCTTCATTGTAATTTATCCTATCAACATTCTCCACAATAATAATTGTTTTTAAAAATACACACTATTTTGTGGGTGCTATAATCTCAAAGAACTTTAAATATATGGAGGCTGTATGGCAGAAAAACCTGTTCTATACCCTTTTATGGTGTATTACATCAAAACAGTTAGCACCTGGAACAATGAATGGCAGCAACACGGAAAAAGAATGATGATGTTGGAGTCTAGACCGATCGGTGACGACCGCAAAAAACTCGAAATAAAAATGGAAGAAGATTTTATCGATCAACATCATAAACGTCGCAAGAACTTGGCAGATGTGACCTACAAAATTACCAGAATAGTCGCCATTTCTCCAAAATCGTAAGCTTTCTTTTCTTCAGCCCTCTCACGAGGGCCTTTTTTATTTAATCAAGTCTGATGAACCAACAAAAAAACCACCTTCCGGTAGTTTATATATATATTCTCATCAGACTTGGCGATGATATCAAGACCATAATTCGATTCGAATTATGGGCGTAGATATACGAGGAAGCGCAGTCTGGATACCTCAATAATAATATTATTGAGGAGAAGACGAGCAAGCTCGTATCTATCCGATCAAGTCTGATGAGCTAACAAAAAACTCACCCTAAGGTGAGTTCTTTGTTTGCCCGGCGATGATCTACTTTCGCAAAAGGTTGCCCAGTCACTATCATCGACGCTGACCTGTTTCACTTCTCTGTTCGAAATGGGAAGAGGTGGTTCCAAATCGCTCAGATCACCGGACAAGATAATAGAGAAAAGTTATTAATTCTCTCCTATCTTCTCCAGTGATAATCGTTTATCAAATTTCAAGGTTTCTCGTATTACGTATTATGCAGTACGTATTATGCATTTCCCAATACATAATACTTAATACTTGATACCTAATACGATATTAAAGTATGTATTACTCCCTGAATAGTGAATAGACGATTGCAAAAAGATAGCATGATAAATTTTTGATTTACTCTTCGAACATTAGTACAGATAAGCTAAACAACTTGCGTTGCTTACACTCTCTGCCTATCAACGTAGTGGTCTACTACGGTTCTTTCGGTCGCCTTGCGGCGACCATGGATTTCTCATCTTGGGAATAGCTTCTCGCTTAGATGCATTCAGCGATTATCTAATACCATTGTGGCTACCCAGCAATGCGTCTGACGACAACAACTGGCACACCAGGGAATGGCTCACCTTGGTCCTCTCGTACTGAAGGCAAACTCCCTCAAAAATCCCACGCTGACAGCGGATAGAGACCAACCTGTCTTACGACGGTTTGAACCCAGCTCACGTAGCGCTTTAATGGGCGAACAGACCAACCCTTGGGACCTTCTTCAGCCCCAGGATGCGCTGAGCCGACCAAAAATATACATAAAATTATGTGTATTTGTGCTCTCCAACTATTACTAGTGGTTTGGACTATATCTTTCGTAAAATGAGCTTTATTATTTCACTTGCTCTTTTTACTTATTGGCGTTTGATAAGCAACTTCAAAAAGTTGTCTATCTCATCTAAAACCTAAACGGTTTTTTGAATCAGTCTCTACGGGGGTCGCCTTAGGCGACCTTCCCACGATGTTAACCTAAAGTGTTCAATCTTAGGCATTCTTCGTTATAAGCCAAATTTATTCTCGACATGTTTGGGTCATTGTCTATCGAGGTAGCGAACCGCACCGTCGCTGTGGACGCTCAGGTGCGACTACTCTGTTATCCCCGGGGTAGCTTTTATCCGTTAAGCCCGGTACCTCCCACGAAGTACACGAGGATCACTTAGACCTACTTTCGTATCTGATCGACTTGTATGTCTCACAGTTAAGCACCCATATACCTATGCGCTTACACTCCGATTTCCATCCGGAGAAAGGGTACCTTTGTGCGCTTGCGTTACTCTTTAGCAAGCAACCTCCCCAGTTAAACTACCCACCAGACAGTGTTCCTTCCAAAGTTTGCATTTGGATTAGGTTAGAAACGTATATAGCAAAGAGAGGTATTTCATTGATGTACCAATATAAATACTGATACTCCCTCCTATGCTAAACAGTTACTTTACACATTTCAGTGCCAAGTTGTAGTAAAGCTCCACGGGGTCTTTTTGTCCTGCTGCCAGTAGGCCGCATCTTCACAGCCAATTCAAATTCGCCGAGTCTCTTCTCAAGACAGTTACAAAGTCGTTTCACCTTTCGTGCAGGTCGGAACTTACCCGACAAGGAATTTCGCTACCATAGAACAGTTATAGTTACTGCTGCCGTTCACCGGGGCTTCAATTGCAGCCTAGGTCGCCTTACGGAGACATCAGCCACGCATTTAACCTTCCGGCACTGGGCAGGTTTCAGCCTGTATACTTAAGATTTCTCTTTTGCACAGACCTGTGTTTTTGTTAAACAGCCGCTTTGTATTCTTTTGTTGTAGCCCTGATATTGCTCAGGGCAAGGCATCTCGTAGAACTTACGCCTAGCTAATTTGCCGAGTTCCTTAAGAAGAGTTCTCTCGCTATCCTTGGTCTACTCGACCAGAGCACCTGTGTCGGTTTGTGGTACGGATTATTTGCACTCTCACTGCGACGCTTTTCTCGGAAACTGAAGTCATCTGACTTGTCCACCTTACGGCAGACTCGTGTTCACAGCTCGTGTAAACGCCACTACGGATTTGCCAATAGTGACTGACTAACTGCTTAAACGTGTGTATCTTCAACACACCGCCCAGACTATCCAACTTCGTCCCGCCCCAGTTAATAACGATTGCAAACAAGGACTGGAATATCAACCAGTAATCCATCAGCTACGCCATTATGGCCTCGCCTAAGGGTCGCCTTACCCTACGTCGACGAACGTTGCGTAGGAAACCTTGCTCATTCGGATATAAAGATTCTCACTTTATTACGCTACTCATGCCGGCATTCTCACTTCTTGCTGCTCCAGAAAACCTTACGGTTCGCCTTCAAAGCCACAAGAACGCTCCTCTACCAACCCGACCTTGCGGTCGTGTTCCCAAAATTCGGTAATACATTTAGCCTCGTTACGTCTTCAGTCGTGTATCTCTCGGCTAGTGAGCTGTTACGCTTTCTTTCAAGGATGGCTGCTTCTGAGCCGACCTCCTAGGTGTCTGAGAAATGACACGTCTTTTACCACTTAATGTATATTTAGAGACCTTATTTGTGGGTCTGGGATGTTTCCCTTTTGCGACTGGAGCTTAGCCCCCAGCCACTGACTCCCGTACAATTGATATGGGTATTCGGAGTTTGGTTGGAAGTCACGATTTTACTCGTAAAATCCATTCAGCACTCTACCCCCCATACCGTAAATACGAGGCCATGCCAAAACATGTTTCGAGGAGAACCAGCTATCTCCGAGTTCGTTAGGCATATTACCTCTAACCACAAGTCATTGGATGATTTTGCGACATCAACCCATTCGGTCCTCCACCTCGATTTCTCAAGGCTTCAACCTGCTCATGGTTAGCTCACTCGGTTTCGGGTCTACACAACACAACTACACGCCCTGTTAAGACTTGGTTTCCCTTCGGCTTCCCGAAACTTATCGGTTAACCTTGCTGTGTTGAGTAACTCGCCGGCTCATTCTTCAATAGGCACGACGTCAGTCGCCAAAGGCGACCTCCGTCTGTTTGTTAGCAATCAGTTTCAGGATCTTTTAATAGGGTTACTCGCCCTTCTTTTCACCTTTCCCTCGCGGTACTAGTTCACTATCGGTCAGTAAAAGTATTTAGTCTTGGACTGTGGTCAGCCCAGATTCGACCTAGAGTTTGCCGTCTCTAGATTTACTTAGGTACCAAACTGTAGTCTTTCCAATTTCGAATACGGGACTCTCACCCCCTATGGTCAACTATTCCAAATTGTTCTTCTATCGGAAAAACTACGTTATGTCTGGCCCTGCAACCCCACAATAAATTGTGGTTTAGACTCGCCCCTGTTCGCTCGTCGCTTACTAAGGGGTTCTCATTCGATTTCTTTTCCTCTCCTTACTTAGATATTTCAGTTCAGGAGGTACCCGAAACACTTTGATAAATCAAAGTGTAACAACCAGATAAATCTGGTTAGGTTTCCCCATTCGGACACTACCGGATCATAAGTTCTTGCCACCTCCCCGGTAACTTTCGCAGGCTTGAAACGTCCTTCTTCGGCTTTTACTGCCAAGGCATCCACTGATTGCTTGAGTAGAATAAATCAAAAAAATTTCAAATTGAATTTGAATTCATGCGATCTACTTGCATAATCTATTCACTTTTCAAGGAGCAATCCTTACTAGAGCTCCAAGAGCTCGTGGTCGATTCTAAATGGAAGTTTCTTTAGAGTCAATCACCAGTTCTCGAATTTCAGTACCTACTCGCCTATGAGGAGGGTGGACCGTGCCGGACTCGGACCGGCCACCTCTACATTGCAAATGTAGCGCTCTACCAGATGAGCTAACGGCCCGTATATCTTTTCGGATTGTTAAAAATGTGCATCTATTAAAAAAGCTTCGCCTTAGCGAAGCTGTTTTTGCACAAAAGGCAACAAAAAATCTAAGGAGACTTTGTTGTTATCTTTTGAGTAAAAATCATATTGTCTGCTAAGGACAAGTGATAGTATACCAATCGAGATGGTTTTGTGCAAGTCCTACTTAAGACTCCAAACCACCGTCACCGTCTTACTTATTTTTGATGTTCCAGCCTCAAGTGAAGCTCCTCCCCCCATCCCATCAGCCTTCGCGTAGAGTAGTGGATAAGCCGTCGATCCGCTGCTTCCTTCAGTCACACTAATCACTTTATTCAAACTGGTGTCACTCGCCTTGGCCATTGCTTCCGCCTTGACTCTAGCATCAGCAATTGCCGCGGCCATCAAGGAATCCTCTGCTTTTTTACTTGTGTCCAGTTGAAAGTTTGGTCCATAAACATTTGTTGCCCCACTCTTGGTCAGTAAGTCCGTCAGCCCGTTAGCCTTTGCTGTATCTCTTAGTGTAATCACGATTGTATTGTTGACATTCCATTGTCCGGGTCTGCTTTTTTGTACTCCATTGTCATAATAGGTTTCCTGTCCTTGGTACACACTCATCGACTGGGTTTGGATATCATCCGAACTCACTCCAAACTCCTTCACCGCTATTGTGATGGCGTTGATTTTGTCATTAACCTCTTTTACAGCTTCATCTTTATTGTCTTTTATCGAACTCACCCCGGCACTAAACTCCGCAATCTGATTTTGTTCTTGAGACTCCGCATATCCCGTCACCGTAACGATTCTCTCTGGACTCATCACCACTTTACCCCAGGTAATGTTTTTCCAAGGGAAGAAGTACAAAAGAGCCAAAATCGCCACCACGCTCCCCAAACCTAACGAAAATTTTATTGCTTTCATACCTTCATCATACCAATCACAAAATCATCTCGTCAAACTATCAAAAAATGTGTAGAATGAGACTCAACGCACGTTCACAAGGAGGCCATATGTCAGTTAGAACTGTCTTCTCCGCCGTTGTTCAAGATCAATCAAATACCAGATCCATCCACGTCCAACTTCAAAACTGGGCTAACGAACAAGACCAAAGTTCATGGGTCAGCCATCGTTTTTATCTCCTACCCCAAGAGACTGTTAACCCCTCTTTTAACTTTGAGATTATTAGTCACCATGGACTAACCAAAGAACAAAAAGAAGCAGTCATTGAAACAATCAAAACTTTTGGCCTCACCTCTATCTTCCTGTTCGTCAACCCCGACCCCGCCTCATAAAGGCGGGTTTTTATTGACATACAGCCCAAATGGCCTAAAATACACACCACCGCACCTTAAGACTGAGAGGTATAAATGGAAAATAGATTCCAAACGTTCGCCGAAAAACATCCTCGAATAAATAATTACTCCACTGCCAAGATTATATTGTTCACCCTTGGTGACATACTCGCTATAGTCATTGGCTACGTTAACTTCATCTATCTACTAAATTATTCTTTGTTCTTCGATCTTGCTTTTTCCCTCCTTGGCTGTTTATTCATTTTTATGGGCACTTTTGGCCTTAGCCAAAGTATCTCGACTATCATTCTTCATTACAAACCAGAGTTTGGTATCAAAATGACGCCCAACAGCTTCCTTTCACTCACTCTTGTTTGGATCGGAACGAATCTATTCGTCCTTGTCGAAACACTGATATACTGTTTTCGTTCCGTAAACTACCTGACTCTTCCCAGCCTTCTTCTCTACATCGTCATCAACCTTGTCATTGTCTTTTTAATAGTCAATGTCAACGACGCCAAATAAAACCACCCGCCCAAAAGGCGGGTTTTTCTTATACCAACCCCCTACAAAAACTTCTTTAATTCGTCAAAGTCCTCAATCATATATGTTGCTCCCCATCTCGTTTGAACCTCTTTTGTATAAAACTCACTGTACCTATCGGGAAAATACAATGCCGTTTCCATCCCGGCTCTTTTTCCGGCCACAACATCTTTGCCATTATCGCCAATCATAATCGCTTCTTCTGCCTTTCCTTCCATCAATTTTAGTGCTTTCAATAGACTTTCAGGATCCGGTTTGGCATACGTTACATCCTCTTTCCCCAAAAATACATCCACCAAATCCCTCAAATTATTATTTCTCAAAGCTGTTTTTACCCATCTTTTTCTAGACGCCGTCACTACCCCGATTTTGCCCCCATTGGCCTTAATCTGTTCCAAAATAGGCATCACTCCAGGATTTAATTTCGCTTCGTTCAATTTATCCAAAACCTCCGTCTCCAGCTCTCGAAAAAACTCATCAACGTCCCCTATTCCCAGTCTTTTAGGACCCTCCCAGTCTCCCAAAACCTCACGAGAAATTACTTCATAATTCACCTCAATTCCGTGTTTGGAAAATATTTTCTTATAGCCGGAAAACCAAATTGGTAAATTATTTGCCAAACTGCCATCCCAATCAAACAAAAAATATTTATATTTCATAACTTCATTGTATATAAAAAAAAGCCCCTCATTTTACTGAGGGGTGAGGTTTAGCCAACAACTCCGGGAAATCATTTATGGTAAAGATCCCATTTTTTTTGAAACCGGGATAGCGCACATCTGATCCAGCATCAAGCGAGTGTCGGTGCAAAAACCACAAGATATGCCAAGCCAGCTGTCGTCTCTCATTGTCTTTCATTCTTTTAGGAACACTCACCACCAAAATATGCACTTTAGGACTTTCTTCATTAATACAGTGAAAATCAATCTTCGGCGCTTCTCTTGACAGTGTCTGCGCCACAATCTGGAACTGTAATATCAAATCACTGTCATAAGACACATTTTTGGGAAAATTAAAAAACAATATTTCCATAATCCTCCTTGTAAAGTACATCTCGATTCTACCATTAAAAAACCCTCCCCGGTTTGGGAAGGGTTGATTACTAATCATCAAGGTACGTATCCCGATAGTCTCTTCTATCGTAAGGATCACATTTAATTTCTCCAGATAGAGGACACCACTCGGAGAAGATTTCACCCAAAAAGGGGCTGCTAAACAGGTCGAAGTTGGGAAGAATATCTTGGTCAAAACCAGGATAACTCAGAACAACTCCAACTCCCCCATCCAGCTCACCACTTAAATACTCCTTTAGTATCGCCCACGTTTGCACATCGTAGTTGACACATCCAGAAGAAAGATTTCCTTTTGGGACAGGGATCGGACCGTAGTTGTCGCCATCAAGATTGTTTGCCGCTTCCAGAAGGTCGGTTCTAAGAAGCATATCTTGATTTTCTACATCAGGAATTCTGTGAATTGTGAACGAAGAATGGAAAGTCGCATCCACAGCATCACCATTAGAGTCGTATACCAGAGGTGTCATTATAGCCGTGTCAGTTGAGCCGTCCAATCCGCCAAAACCGGAGATGTAGCTAAACGTCGTCACTCTGGCAATCATCTGAGGTGTCCATGTGTTTTGGTAAACCCCATCCTCAGAGATATATACTCCAAAATCACTGTCATAAATTTCGTTCTCGTGACTTTGGAAAAACGTATTACCAATTGTGTTGTTTGTGGGCAAGAAACGACCAATAACTGCATAAAACTCTTTTTTGCCGTCAATCGTAACCTGGTTCCAGCCACTTGTCATTTCCGGTGTTTTCTCAAAAATTGCGGTCGTTCCATCGTAAAGGTTCACCGTTATGACAGTAGAAAAGTTATCGCTCAATATTTCACTATTGGGGACAACTACACCGGATTTTAACCACAGCCCGCTATTCAGATAGGCCAAGGGGTCAAACCAAGTAACCATTAGTGGTCCAGGAACAACTGTCGGATTTGTTTGGTATGGTTCAACATCCCATTGCCCCTTCATGTCCTTTTGATAAAAGCTTGTCATTTCTTCAAAGCTTCTTTCAAAGGAAGCGCTACTTCCGGGAGAGATTTCGGCAAACTGGGGTGAACCATCTTCGTGGTAACCCACCAACACAACAACATGGTAGTAAGTGTTATAACCGTTATGACCAATCGCTGTCTGGAGATATATGATGTCCCCGGGCTTGATTTGATCCCACAGTTTTCCTTCCAAAAAGTCGATTAGTGGTGCATCCTGAACATACTCAGAAGCATTTCTCCTGATCCAGTCGGTTTGTTCAATCGTCCCCGACCAGGGAAATGGATCGTCGTAGTATTCGTACTGTCCTTTCATGCCGTCTACCGGAAAAGCCAATTGCTTAAGGTAGGTAGACACAAAGCTTGAACAAGAACGATAGTCTTTCCAAGAGTACACTCCGGTCATCGTCTCGGTTGCCAGTGAAGCGGCTCTTAGAGCTACTTCGGTTCTGGTATCAAGGACAAGAGATGAACTCTCAGCGCTTACCCGATTTATAGGGGTCGCCAAAAACCCTACCAATAATATTAAAACAATTAACCCGTAAAGGTTATTTTTCATCGTCTCCTCCTCGAGAGATAAGATTGTTTTCAAAGTTCAAAAAAGCATTATACACATTTTTATAAGATATTTCAAGACACAAAAAAGCCCCGACCGAAGTCAGGGCAATCATTTATTCCAAAGGTGCAAACGCGTTCATCATCTCATCCAGCATTTGGGCCAATGTCATCCCGCTAGGCCTGCCGGATATTCCGTGTCTATTCGGCGGGAAAAGTCGTGGTAAACACAACGGCTCATTGTCTCTTGAGTAAGTGAACAGTTGGTATCTATCACGGCTGAAACCACCGAAAGCAAACTTGTATCCCATGTTGGATACTAGTGTCGGGTTCGTGGAACATTTTTCAAATGGCCACGATATTCCATAAACATTAATTCCCAAGTTGCTATTTATTGTTTTTGCTGCCGTTTCCAAGTCCCAAGTAGTATCAACGTCAGTCAGAGTTGAAAAATCTCTATGAGTCTCTGTGTGTGAACCAATAGTGAAATATCCAGACTGAATAGCTTCCCGAAATGTTTGCCAACAAGCATCATCTCTGCACTGAATTTCCAGTTCCGGATCCATGCTGGTTGTCCAGATAAAGGAAATCATGTGTGGCGCTACTCCATACTCAGCCTCAAGATTACCAAATAAAGCAATCATTCTTGGCATCGATTCGTCGGAGTTTCCTCCGGAGTCTGTAGTCAAAATTATCGATCTAGTTGGCAGTTTTAGCCATCCCTCAAGATAGCCTACCAACTCTGGACCAGTAACAAAATGGTAATCATTGTCCAGTAGATAACGCATCTCTGACTCAAATTCTTCGGGATTCATCGAGTAAGTACCGTCATACATATTATAGTTATCACCGTGATACTCCAAAGTCAGAATCCTCTTGGCTTCCCCATACTTTGAAACCTGGGAGGCCAATCTCTCCCAATATTCATCGTTCAACTGACTTTCTTCAACCACACCGTACCCTTCCATAATTAACCTGATTTTTTGTCTTTCACTCACCAACACCGGCTCTATTGTTGGACTAGGTGTCGAAGTCACAGTTGAGAGGTAAATATCAGGCGTCAATAAATCATCGGCCGTAGCCATACTAGTACTCGGTGATATCGAACAGCTCATCAAAATAAAAATCAAAAACAAAAATATTCCGATTGGTCTTTTCATCATCATCTCCTCAAAGCGTAAATTTATACAGATAATATTTCAAGGTTCTTATTGCATATTATATGTTTCCTATAATATTTAAGCAAGAGTTATTCATCAATCACCTATACTTTTTAGAAACCGCACTACTTGACATACTCTGATTTGGTAGTATCATAAGTGTACAAAGTACACTAAGATATCTTAGAACTTGAATATAAGAGACTGGAGGTTGTATAATCTCCCCTGTTTCTTATGCACTCTAAAAATTTAATTTAAGGAGAAAATATGTGGACCCTAAGTTGTGCATCGGCACAAGGACTCAATTACTTCCGTGAAGGAAAAAACAACCAAGATGCAATCTCGTCTTGGTCTGATGGAGAAAATGCCGTCATTTTTATTAACGATGGTTGCCACGCGGGGAAATACTCTGAGGTCGGTGCGCTACTTTCCAACCATTATCTGGTCCGGAAGGCAAGCGAGATGGTGCTTCAAAAAACACCTCTCCCATCCCTCGCCGGTAGTCTATTCAAAAACTACCTGGACTTTCTCCAATGGCAAGTCGATTGTCAATTTTTCGATAATTCTGACACAGATATACCTGGCTTTATTGCCAACTATCTCATGTGCACCGCCCTTGGTATTATCGCCACCCCAAGTGAGGTCATGTTTCTTTCGGTTGGCGATGGATCATTCTATCTAAACGACAAAATCTTTGAAACCATCCATTCACCTGATAACAGACCTGCCTACCCAGCCTACAATCTTTATAAAAGATTTGGCTTCAACGGCAGCGATGAAATCGATCGAATTACTCCAACAGGTTTCAAAACTACTCTTTTCCCATCAGGAAACATTTCTCTTGTTGGTATGGCCTCGGATGGACTAAACGATCTTCCTCAGCTTATTGAGGAACTTCACGACCACTCAAAGACAAGTGTTAGCCTTCAACTCAATCTCAACCGCATCGCTTGTATCAGGGCCGAAACAATCGACAATGTCAGTGTCTGTTTCATTCAAAAAAAGGAGATTTAAATGGCTGAAAGATATCAGCTCGATGGCCAAGAAATTTCCCTGAATGTCAACGACACTCTAGGAAATGGTGGCCAAGCCGTCGTCGTTAAATATAACGATCAAGCAATCAAAATCTGGAAGACAACTGAACCCGACCAGGTTAAAAAGGTTGAGTTCATGTTGCGTAACAAACCGCACCTACCCAACAACTTCATTGTTCCTCAGTCCAGACTCACCAAAAATGGTCGCGACCTTTGTGGCTACGGTATGAAGCTTTTACCCAAGAACTTCCGCGAAGCAGGCGTGCTTTTCAACCGCGTGCTTCGCCGCGATCTCAAGATCAACACTCCTACTCTAGTCGCCATCCTCAGTTCCGCTTACAAAGACATCGCTCTCATTCATCAACAGCAAATCGTTGTTGGGGATGTTTCAGGCAGGAATATTGCTTTTGTTGCCGGTAGAAACGGTATCGAAACCTTCAGTTTTGACACCGACTCCTGGCAAATGGGAGGCTATCGCTGTCCGGTATGGACAGATCTATTTCTTTGTCCTGATCTCTACAAAGAGGTCAGCACCGGAAAAATCAGCTTCACCGAAAGCTCAGACTGGTATAGCTTCAACACTATCCTTTTCTGGAGTCTCTTTAACGTCAATCCATACTCGCAGATTCACCCCAAGTATACTGAGTTTCATGATCGGGCCTCAAAAGGAGTCTGGTTATTCACATCTGGGGTTAATTACCCCAAACTGTGTCCCCATCCGGAGACAATTGACGATAACTTACTTCACCTTTTTGATGAAGTTTTCGCCAAACATCACTATCTTGCTCCAAAGCTTGACGACCTCAAAAACTTTCAAAGCTCTCTCATCGAGTGTAATTCGTGTGGGTCTTTCTATCCAAACTCCAGAAAGGCATGTCCTGTCTGTACTCACAAAACTCCAGCCATCGACTTTAGACCTGTCTATTATTTTGAAGCCATGATAAAAAGTATCGGTCGAATCATCTTCGCCAAGATGCAAGGGACTACTCTCTACGCTATCTCCGAAGAAAAAACCGGTCTTTTCCTCTGGATTCGCCCCCAAACAAGTACGGCAGTCAAGGTACCGATCAACTTCGATCCTGAAGGTAAAGTTATCCGTTTCGACATCGTCGGTAACGATTATCTGGCCATCAATATCGAAGACAGTGACATCGTTTACCTAACCCCCATCAGTGCTCCAGGCTCGTCCTGGATTCCCCTAAACACTTCCATCTACCTTGGTAATCGACTCGCCGCTTTCCGCGGTACTAGCCAAGGGCTGTTAAAGCTCTCTGGCAGTGACCTCACCATCAGTAGGCTGGTAAACGACAGTGTATTAAGTGATTCATTACCTATAAGTATTGCCCCGAATCAAACCTGGTTCTGGGCAGATGGCGAAGGAAAACTGGTTCTTACTCTTTCTCGTTTTTTCGCTGAATACCAGTTCCAACTGATCAGCAACGGCAAACGCTACGAAGTACAGGTTCCTCCACTAAAAAACTCTGATTCTTTACAGGATCTTTGTGTTCATTTTAGTCGAGACTCAATACTGCTGCGGCGTACCGTTAATCGAGGCGGTCGTTTGATTGTTCTATCCAACGTTATCAATAACTTCGGGCAGATCACCTACGATCGTATTCTTCCTTTATCAGGCTACCCCAACAACAATCTCCACACCTTAGCCTTCAACGACCATAAAGTGTTTTGGCCAACCGATCAAGGAATCGTCATCGAAAACCTGGAAAATGGTAATTTTGATACCATTCCCAACACCGACAGAATTGTTTGTTCCTCTGACAAGATTGACCACCTGGGTGGGGAGAAACACTTCCTCATCACTAGTGATTATCAAGTCAGTTATCTCAATCTCACCCATTCATAAAAAGGAGAAATATGAAAAACCCTAGTTTCTACCACCCAGAGCTCGTTGGTATCCTGCGCCACCCGGAGCTTGAAAAAGCTTACCTCGCTGGCCACGCCACCAAGCTCCCCAACTTCACCAAAGACAAAATGAAAGTCATGCTCCTCTTGGTCGATGCCCAGATCGGTTTTATCGAACCCGGCCGTCCTCTAGCTGTTCCTGGTGCCGTCGCAGACACCCAGCGAACCATCGAGTGGATCTATCGCAATGTCGAAAACTTAACCTACATCGCCGCCAGTCTGGATAGTCATCTGCCTCTGCAGATCTTCTTCCCCTCTTGGTGGATCGACACTTCAACCGGTGAACTGGTAAACTCTTTCAACTTCACCCTGGTGACCCTCGCCAACCTCAAAGACGGTAAGGTCAAACCCATCTTCGATTTCGACTACGAATACGCCCCGGGAAAGAAGATGAAGTGGAGTGAATACTATCTCACCACTCTCGAGCAAAACAGCAAGAAAACTCTTGCAGTTTGGCCGTTCCATACTCCTCTTGGAGCCCCGGAACATGCCCTCGAACCCTCACTCATGGAAGCCATCTACTTTCACTCCGGTGCTCGTGTCAGTCAGCCTCACTTTGAGATCAAAGGTAGTGTTCCCCAAACAGAGAACTACTCCATTATGGAACCTGAAGTCCCTTATAGCGGTGACAAAAACGCCGGTATCAACAGCGACTTCCTCAACCTTCTCCAAAAATACGATTTGATCTACATCGCTGGACAGGCCAAGAGTCACTGTGTCTACGAAACCATCGTTTCGATCATTCGTTACTTTGGTTCCAAAGCCCCGGAAGTTCTTTCTCGGATTCGTATCCTGGAAGACTGCACCTCACCTGTTGGTAGCTTCGAAGACATGGCCAATCAGGCCTTCGCGGAGTTTTCTACCAAGCATGGCCTCAAGCTCGTCAAGAGTACCGATCCGATCGGATAGTTTTCAAAAAGGGGGAGACAACTCCCCCTTACTTTCCCAAAAAGGAGAAATATGAGTACAAACGATCCCAAACAGGCAATTATCGAAGCCGCCAACAACAAGCACATCACTCAGACCTCGTCTCAGGCACTGCTTGCCAATCTCAACGCCAATACTTTGCCCAGCACGATCGGCACCCAGGTCGAACTGTACGAGTCCGTGACACCTTTGGTTCTCAACCTCATCGTTGACTCCACCTATTCGCTCAAAGGTTTCGAAGATACCATCATCAACGGTATCAACGATTGTGTCGGTGATTTCAAAATTCTGCGCAACAAAACCGGTCAGGAAATATACATCGCGGTTCATGAATTTTCCAACCGAGGTGGTTCTTTGGGCCTGCGTACCATTCAAGACTTCATCCGCATTCAAGACTTCGTTGAGCTCACCCGAAACGACTACACCACCGATGGGTCAACCCCCCTCTTCGACGCCACCTACGACGGCATCACCCAGACCATGACCTTCGCCTCGACATTATTTGCCAACGGCGCCACCGGAGTTCAGGAAGTCACCCTCATTCTTACCGATGGTGGCGATAACGATTCCAAGCGTAAGGCCATCGAAGTCGCAGCTTTCCTCAAAGAATTCAACACAAAACCGCACTTTGTAGCCGCTTTCATTGGCGTAAATGAAAATTACCCATTTGAGCAGATCGCCAAAAGTATGGGCTTTCTCGATGGTAACATCGTCAAAGTCGAACAAACAAAAGACGGCATTGCCAAAGTTCTCAAGCTTTACAGCAGCTCCGTCGGTTCTCGCGTTCACAATTCCCAAGCTGGCAATCCCGTCAGCTCCGCGAATTTCTTTGTCACCCCTTAAATTAAATCCCGCCCCCGTTCTTACGGGGGCTTTTTTGTGGCTGTTACAATCAAACTATGGAAATCAAGACTCTAATCGTGGGTGAAATGCGCGAAAACTGTTATCTCTTTTTTGACCCCCAAACCCGCGACTGCGCCATCATTGATCCTGGCGACGAAGGCGACTTTATCACCGAAGAAATTCTCCGCCTTCAGCTCAAGCCTGTGTGCATTATCCTTACGCACGGCCACTTCGATCACTGCCTAGCTTGCCTCGAACTCAAGCTCAACTTCAACCTTCCTATTTACCTTAATCCCCAAGACGTTTTTCTCTACCAAAATGCAGCCAAATCCGCCGCTCGCTTTTCTTCCGCTCCTCCTCTCAAATTACCACCATCCCAGAGCCTCCCCAATAGCCTCAAAATCGGCTCTGCTATGCTTACTGTCATTCATACGCCGGGTCACACCCCAGGCTCCGTCTGTCTCTACAGCAAGCCCCATCTCTTCTCTGGCGATACTCTTTTTGCCGACTCAGTTGGGGCTGTCGACCATGCCTACTCCAGTGCCAAAGATCTTCAAAAATCCCTCAAAACTATCCGCAAACTTCCATCAGGCACCGAATGTTTCTCTGGCCACGGAGAGTCCTTCCTTCTCTAATTCATCCAAATAGGCTAAACTGTTTTATGCCTTTATCTTTCAAAATCAACCTTAATTTTTTTCGTCACCCTCTTTCACCTCAAGTTCTCAAAAAAAAGCTCCAAAGTCGAGAATTCCAGCTTGAAATTTCTCAATGGGTCGACTCTACTCTGCGCCCCCTGGAAGACCGGCAAAAATATCTCGATCTCTGTAAGCAAGATTCAAACTTTGTTCCCGAACCAAAAACTCTCAAAAACATATTTCACCATCTTCATCAATATGCTGTGCTCGGTAAACCAGGCCACGACCTTGGTCATCTTTATCGCGACCTGCTAAGTGGCGCCGCTATGGCCGGCACCGACCCCTACGCCGCCAAAGCCTATCCTTGCGATCTCACTGCCGCTTTTTTTAGTGCTGCCTATCACGATATCGGCACCGGCATCTGGCCTCGCTATCAGGACTACTTCTGGGAATGCGGTCATGCCGAGATTGGTGCCTGGCTTTTTTATAATCTCTCTGTATCCTATCTCCCCGAGCACATCCGCCGTCTTGCCGCTTATGCTATCGCCGCTCACACTCATCAGCTCAAACCTGTTGAAACCAAGAATGGTTATACTCGCCAACCCTGGGTAGACCACCTATTTGAAGACGACGGTCATCCCGTCGGTGTTTCTATCTGGATCACCCGCTTTTCAGATCGCCTCGACACCAACGGAGTCACCCTTTTCTGTCGTCACATCATTGCCAACGTCGAAGGCTCCCGTCAGGAGGGTCGTGACTTCACCGGTGACAGTTGGTACGAGCTAAACAAAGAATCCCTTAGTTTCCTATTCAAACCCGACACTATTATCTCCGAAAATAATATGCCTTCTACTCTTAAGCACATGGAAAACTTTGCTTTAAGTGCCAAAAGGCTCACCCCCTACAGTCAGCACGACGACCGGTTTCCAGTCATGAAAAAGCTTATTACCTACAAAATCAACCAAACCGAAACCATGATCGATATCGTTCGTCATCAAACTGGCAAACCAGACTTTCCCCGTTTCCGTCGCTTTGTCACTCGTATGTCCCTTTCTCCTGTCATCAAGTCCACTCTCAACGACGTCGAAAAACTTTGGGATGTTCTGACTCCCGAAGAACAATCTCACTGGGCCAAAGGTTTTACCTATGCCGAAGAAAACTATCCCGAATGGCTCGATATGCTTCACCAAAAAATTCGTCAAAGCGACTCACCCGTACTCAAGTTCTCTCGAGGCCTAATCACCGACATCATCGACGACATTTCCTAGCCCAGATTGTTGACAAAACTCTTAATATAGGATATAATCCTCACCGTACGTTGACAATCTTTTTCTCGTCCAATCCCATCTCATAAGGAGTTCACAATGTTTGCTTTTCTAAAAAAGATTTATTTTGGTCTTGTTTCTCTCGTCAAGAATGCTTCTGCTCGTTTTCAAATGACCAAGGCAGGGGCTCCTCTGGAAGATAAAGACCTGGACATCCAGGTTGACCGTCCAACGATCATCAAATTCATCAACCTGCTCCGGAAAATCGGCAATCGAGAAGACTACATCCGGCTGGTAAAAAGGGCTCAGAAGAACTACTCGCCCCTAAACACTGCCTCTCTCAGTATTCTGATTGAGGTTTTGTCACCGTTCACTAACGCCGGCAGTCCTGGACACGACTTCGGTCATGCCCGTCGCGATCTTCTCGCCGCCTTCGCTCTGGCCACGGATAAAAACGTTGCCACCTACCAACCTGCCGAAGTCCTCGCTGGCATTATTGCCGGTGCTTTTCACGATATCGGCACTGCCATTACCCCTCGATACCAAGACTCAGAATGGCTTGGTGGTCACGCCGAAGTCGGCGCCTGGCTCTTCTACGAGCTCACCGACGGTATCCTCGAAAAAAATCTCCGGCTCTTGATCGCCTACGCCATTACCTCTCACACACACTACCTGAAAACGGTAGAGTGTGCCGACGGATCAAAGAGAGACCCTTGGTACTATGAGTTGGTTGAGGTCGAAGGTAAAAAATACGGCTGGGCAGTCCTTGCCTGTCGCTTCGCCGATCGCTTGGACACAAACGGTTGCACACTAGCGCCACGCCATCTTCTGGCCAACGCCGATGTCGCCGAAAGCCCAGACCAACACGACTTCAGTGGTTCAGAGTTCTACGAAATCAACCGAAAGACGATCGATGTTATCGTCACCCCTCGCAAAGCGATGATTGATATTGGCAATGGAAAAACTGCTCCAACCGCTATCCAGCACATCAATAACTTTGCCAACAGTAATTTCGGCAACAGCGTTTACAGTCGTGATGACCACTTGTTCCCGACCATGTCTCGGCTGATGGGCTACAAAGTTGCCCAAGCTACCGATCTTGGTTTAAGCTTTACACCTTCGATTATCGTGGTTATGACTGCCTTCTTCGTTCCCAGTTTGATCACAAAGAAGGTTCGCAGTTTTTTCCTTCGTATCTCTCGGGCTCCTCGTTTCGAAGAGTCATGGGCCGTTCTTGAGAAAGCCTTTTCAAAACTGTCTCGCGAAGATCTCGCTCGTTGGTCATACTTGACCGATTATATGAGCTACTCGTACGACAGACTCTTGATGGTCCTCAAAAACACCATCGTTGAAAACAGCTCGGTTTATACCAAGCCTGTTCTTCCGCTTCTCGACGACTTGATCGCCGAGGTTTCCTAAAACAAACACCGCCCCCTCACCGGGGCGGTTTTTCTTGGTTAAAAAGGCACCTTTTCCAGGTTAATATACGTCCCCAAAGCATTTCCCAAAGAATACACCGCAATCAAACCCCAGTTATTATGCAAATTATTCGCCACCTGATAGATCACAAACATGGCAATAAAGTTCTCAAAAAACACTAAGAGGGCCGCAGCGCGTGATCTGCCTTTTGAAATCCAGTAGGTTCTTTGGGTGGCCAAAAACATCTCGACAAAGCCGACGCCAAAATACATGATTGCCTGTAATACGATTTGCATAGTTAGTTCCCGAGTCTTTTTTACCCGGGTTAGTCGACATTTGAACAGAAACTTGTTCCATTGCGCCTCAATTTTACCATACTCTTGCTTTTTAAAAACATATAGGCTAAAATCGGCAAACTAGCCCTTTAAGAAACGGAGGTTTATGGAGATCTTTTCCCAAAACGGAGAATGGTACGTTAAATCGCAAGGGACAACCTCCCTTTTTGAGACATTCTTCGGCTCAATTCTCAACGAAGGTATCGCTCCAACCTACTTCATCGGTCATGATGCGGATTACCAGGATCATTATGTAGCATTCGCCTTTGCCGATGATCCATCATCCCCCGATGGCGCACTTGATAGTCCATTCAAAATAAGCATCGTCATTGAACCAAAAGGTGTCGCTCTCCACTTCAATGAAATCACCAACAAAGAGCTCATGGAAAAAACCATGCGTTTACTCATGAAGCTGGGATTCGACAGACTCCATCTTCATGAATAATTGATCCGCCAACCACCCCACAGGGGTGGTTTTTTTATCCCAAAATCTCTTTTTTCAAGAACTCTTTCAAGTCGGATGCAATTTCCGGTCTCTGCATGGCAAACTTATATGAAGCTTTTAGGAAACGCAATGGATCTCCCGTGGTCAAAAACTCACCTTGAACTGTCTTTGCATACACCGGTTTCTCCACTAATAGTTTTTCGATTGCATCAATCAGCCATAGCTCCCCGTCTTTTCCCGTTCCATCGGCTTTCAAATAATCAAATATCGCCGGTGAAAACACCATTCTTCCAAACTCAGCCAAATCTGATGTCACTTCTTCCAGTTTTGGTTTCTCAACCACTCTTTTAATCCTGCCTTCGTCGGTTCCATCCACCGTCTCCACCATGCCTAATCGGGTAATCTCTTCGCGTGGCATTCTCACTGTTGCCAGGATTCCGTGTGCATCTTCATTAGCCTCAAACAGATCAACCATCTGCTTCACCGCGCCTGGTCCACCCGGGTTTAGCACCAGATCATCTCCAAAGCACACCACAAACGGGTCGTTACCCACCAAATTCTTCACCGTCAGCACAGGACTACCGTTACCGTAAGGCAATGATGTGTTTTGGTGAACAAAGATAAAATTAGCCTTCCCTGCGACCTTGTAATACCTCTCCAACTGCTTTTCCTTGCCTGTAGCGGCTAGCTGACGTTCCAACTCAGGATTGGGTGAGAAATAGGTCATCGCCGCTTCGTTTCCCGGACGAATCACCACAATAATGTCTTCAATCCCTGCTTCAACACACTCTTCAGCAATATAGTGAATAATTGGCAGATCCACAATCGGGAGCATTTCTTTCGGGATATTCTTTGTGGCAGGTAGGAATCTTGTCCCCAAACCCGCGGCCGTGATAACAGCTTTCTTTACTTTTCTTTCACTCATATCCTAATCATACCAAACAGCCTCAAGCTATCTGGTAACCGAAATCGCCGCACTTTCAGAGGCACAAGCAGTAACGGTAACCATACCGTTTGCATCTTTTACAATCTTGTAACCCGTGATCGCCGCTGTTCCTACTTTTGGATCTGTCGGTATTGTCTTCAAATAAGGAGACAAAGAAGTCGATAAATCCAGACAGGCCGCCGGCGTTTGAGGAGTTAAACAGTTCACGTCGCATCCCGTTGTCGCTGTACCCAACTGCCGTTCTGTAGCTGATAATCCCGAGGGAGACACTCCACCGTTATCCACGATATACTCATGAACCGCCGTCAAGATCGAATTCACATCGGAAGTTCTCCTTGCATCCCGAGCATCAGCGAATCTTTTTGAAGGATTCAAGGCCACAAAAACCGTTACCGAAAGAATTGAAATAATCAAAATCACTACCAACAGCTCAATCAAAGTAAAACCACTATGTTTAGTCTTCATAATTCTTTGTCTTAATAATTACCACCCAATACAATTATCAAATCATATTCCCCATCGCTTGTCAAAACATCTGAGTTCATCAGTGTGTAATCTTTAATACTTTTTATCACCAGGTTACCTACCGACGAAGGAACCGTTTCTTTTGTCCTAATCAAACTCTCATTAGTCGTCGTTGTATTACCCACATCCACCGATGTAAAGCCCATCCCCAGCAGCACCTCTTTGACTTTCGCGGCTTCCCCGCTCACTCCGCTTCCATTCAATACTTGAACCGAAAATAAAGACAAGTCTGGTTTAGGCTCCTCTGTCGGGCTCGCTGTTGGCGTTGGACTAACGACCTCCTCTGTTCTATCAACCTTCTCACGGCTCTCTCCCGGCAAGAATGGCAGTTTCCCTATCTTCCACAAAATTCCCGCACAAACACTCAAAACAACCAATAAAATAAGTAGATAAAGTCCCAAGCGAGATTTTTTCTTCTCTGGTCTCGGTTCTTCTGTTGTCTCCAAACTTCCCTTTTCTGCACCCATACTCGCGTCTCCCGTCAGAACAATCTCTTTCAATATCGGCAAATTTAGTACCAATCTATCCTCTCCCTTTGCTCTCTCAGCATAAACCTCTTTTGTTAAATCAGTTTCCGCTTCGCTAAAGCTCAGTTGTTCAGGGTTAACCGCCAAGCCCCATTTTTGTTTGGCGTAAACCATTAAATCATCTTCACTGACATCACTAGTCACAATATCCACTAATCCTTTGACAGCAACCACCAACAAGTCCTCTTTTCCTGTCCATTTCACTACTACCGGCACTTCTCGCTCCGTAGTTTTGTCTGCCAATAGCACACCTATTGCCGTTACCATGTCCACCCGCACGCCGTTTTTTTTCACCGCAGCTGACAAACTTGTCAAAAACTCTTTTTGTATTGCAATCAATTGAAGCCACTTTTCTCCTAGAGCTATCTCTACTTCTTTCCAATCAAAACAGTCGTCGTCAATCTCAAACGGCAACCACGACTTGGCCATCCGCAGAGCACTCATCCGATTAACCATCGTCTCCTCTAGTCTCATCGATGTCACAAAAGAAACATCATTACCCAAAATAATTCTTGCTTCATTAATCTTTTTTTCTCTCTTGATTCTCATCCACACCTCATCCATGTTTATCCCATCCCAATCATAGGCAGAATCTCCGGCCCATACTTTGTTTCTGGTTATGTAAATGGCAGTTTTCATATCTCTTTCCAGCTAATAACAGTCACCTTTGTTGTTCGAGACGCTACGACTCTTATGCTCTTCAAGTATCCGTCCCCAACACCGCTGACTGTAAAATCCCAATCACTGCCCGACTGTGAGTTTATTGTAACAGTACACGAACCTTCAGGTAAAACGATGCTCGAACCCAATATATTATTCTTATTTATTCTCAACAATGCGTCCTCAACGCACGACTCTACCAGACCAATACTCGACTCCTTCCTAATCTCCGATAGCACCCCTTGTCCGGTATTAATTGAATTCATCACCACGGCCATGCCCACAATCACCATCACTGCCCCAATAATCAGCACCGTCACCAAAGCCACATACCCTTCATGAATACTACCAATCGGAACCTTTGTTCTTTGTGCCACGCTACGCAGACACGAAATGCATGGTTTTGAACTACTGTTCAAAATTTCGTGTCGAGTATCGAGATAACCGGCTTTCGCAGGAGAAGCCGGATTATCGGTGGCCAACAAAGAATATGGGTGGCAGATTTGTCTCGTATTCATTTTGATCTAACTTCCGCGCTCCCCGTCGCGTACTCTTTGTAATAATATGACTTACCCGCACCGGCAACCTCTCCTTTTACCACCACTTCATACTTCACCGATTGGGGTGATACTCCACTGCTCATATCAGCAAATAACAAACTCTGTACTGTCGTATTTCTGCTTGTTAGCGGACAAGGAACAATTGTGGAACAACTTCCTGTACTCCCATATCCTATCGTCACTGTTCCTCCGCTCAAAGAGATTACTGTTGGATTCCTCGCAGAGTCGCCACTTGCCAAAGAAATGCTCTCTGCAGTAACACTGTTCACTGCCGAAGAGTTACGAATCTCATAATTTATTCTTCTTGTCACCAAACGAGTGTTGGCAATTACTTCTTGTTCCACTCTGTTTTTTATTCTTATTTGCACCACATTCAAACCAAAGGTCACCATTCCGCTCACAATTATTCCCAAAAGAGCCACATACAAAATCAACTCGATTAAACTAAAACCGGAACTGTTAATATGTTTTTTCATTGTTTCCAAAAACTAAATGCAAACGGCTTGTTGATTGACTGAGTCAATCCTGTTTCTAGTGCCGTTCCTCCTTCTAAATCACTCCATTCAAAAGCTGTCTTCGTCGTCATGAATAGTTTTTTTGCATACAAATCATTATTTACATCAGAAATCACAGCGATCAGTTGAGCCTTATCGACAGGATCAGTTTTAATCTCTATCCATTTTTTAGGATAGCCAATTACCGGTAAAGTTAAAAATTCTTTCTGTCCGTTTGGTACACCGGCGGCATTACTTACATACCAATTTATTCCACTCTCTGATGAGTCTGTGTACACCACCACAAAACGACTGGTAGTACCGCTTGCCAGCCAGCCCGAAGAAACTATTTTTGTACCCGCAAGTGGAGTTCCTGCCGAAGTATCCAGATTTGCCTTGTTTGACCACCCGGTTCCATCCCAGAATCCTATTTGCAGGTCAGACCCTGCATCTCCAATTGAAGCAAAGACCAATTGGTCAGTTATTGGATCAGCAGCCAAGTCCAAATTAGTGGCATCATCTTTAAAAGTGGGTGGTGTTAAGTTTAGTGTCCAAGTACAATTAGCCGTACCTCCGGTGCAGGTCGCATATCTAACACCGTTTGTCCCATTATTCCCCGCCGAAATTGCCCAAACAACCATCAGGTCACCCGACAAAGATTCATATTCCAAATCAAAATCCTCAACATCTTGTGCCGTTGATACTACTTCCAGATCTGTCGCTAGGAGTGCACTAGGTTCATTTACCCAGGCGCTCCCGTTCCAAACCATCGACGAAAGGTCAGCATTTTCATCAGCCCAAATTGCTCCGATCAAGTCTGAAGATAATCTCCTATCTACAGCCATTTTCACCCAATGAATCACTCCATTTGTTCTTGCTGAATTTAAACTGTTTTCTGCCGACCAGGCAGAGCTTCCACAATCACTTGCCCCAGACTTGACTCGGTAACGCAGTTCGTTACTAACTGTATTTCCGCTATAAAGCACCAACACATCACCCGAGTTATTTTCATAAGCAACATCAAATCTTCTTGTGCTAGCCGTCCCGCCGACATTTACACTCCACTCGTTACTCCAGGTTACTCCGTCAAAGCACATTATCTGTAGGGCACCGGACCCGGTTACATAACCGGCAACAGCCTCAGTTTTTATCGGAGACGTATCCATCTGGAAAGTACCCCCTGCTCCTCCGATCGGACCGCTTTGTTCTGTCGAAAAGTTTGTTACCCTATCAAACAATCGATACTGCGGTACGGTAGTTCCATCTCCATAGATTAACAACCCCCCCGTCAAGGTGGACACAATTGACTTAATGTAGTTTGTTAAATACGTTATCAAAGTCACCGATCCGGATACAACAGGGGTTCTCTGCCAAGTAACTTTAGACTCCACTTTATATGTATTTGTGTCCACTGCACCACCGCTTCCCACAACATTACCTTCAGTGTCTCGGCTCACCGGGCTTACGGTTATCTTTCTTGTGTATTTTCCGATAGTGTTACTCGATCCTCCAAATCCCCAAGTACCGGAAACTGTCGCCACTCCGCACCCTGCCAAACAATCGGTTGCCAGAAAAGGAGACATCCATCCATTTTTTTTGATGGTTCTAACCGCTTCCAAACCTTCCGTAGCCAATAAAACAGCTTGATCATTATCTGTCGACTGTGAATTTAGTCTCAAACTCCCGGCGAGCATCATTGTTCCCGCGGCAGCCAAAATTAACCACAGTCCGGACGCCAAAATCACCTCCAATAATCCAAAGCCAGACTGTAATCTCTTTTTATTCATATCAATTTTCTTCTATCATCCCCACAGCATTAATGGTAATTGTGTTACTCCTCGCTTCATTACTTATCGTGATAGTTGTCACCCCGGAAGGCTCTCCGGTCAAGTTATCAAAGGTTACGCTTTCTATACCCGAAATACTTACTCCAACCGGCATATCATAATCTTCTTTAAAGGTAGGACTCGTACAATTTCCGTTAAACAATCGAAATTTTGTTCCGGATAAACAAACTCCCCACACTCTATTTCCGTTAATCTCTCTCCCGCTCGATGCAAAATCTTGAGCTTTCCATGTCTCAGACATAACCCGATAAACTGCTGTCTGCTGATTATTTCTGACCAAAAATCTTCCCGTAAAAGGAACCGAAATCACTCCCAAAAGTAACAGTATTGCTATAACTAAAATTAGTTCCAAAAAAGTTACCCCTTTCATATTAACTTCCCAAACTACCCACCATTGTGTAGATCGGGCTGATAATCGCCATCGCCACAAAACCTACTACCAATCCGATGAATAGTAACAACACCGGTTCCAAAAGTGTTGTCAAATTTTTACTTGTATTGTCAATTTCTTCTTCATAGTACGTAGCCAAATAAGCAAACATTTCCTCCAGATTTCCGCTCTTCTCACCCACACCAATCATTCGAATCGCTAGTTTTCCAAACTCCCAATACTCTTTTCGGCTCATGGCTTCGGCAATTGTTTTTCCTTCTTGGACTTCTTCTTTTACCTCTCCAAGATCCTCAATAAATTTTCGATTCGACAGTGTATTGGCCGTCACGGTAAAAGCATCAGTTACCGGTATACCGCTTTTAAGTAAGGTACCCATATTCCGGCTAAACTCACCCATCTGGCCATCAATCACCACCTTTCCCCAAAAAGGTATTTTCAAAACAAATCTGTCCCACAACCTCCTTATACTTTTTATCTGGACAAGTGCCGTTAGTGCAAAAAATACACCAATTAGTGCCGGAACAGCAATCATGCCGTAGTTTTTCATAAACTCAGCAAAACCCATGAGTAATCTTGTTGACCAAGGAAGATTTACCTCAAACGATGCGAACATGTCCACAAGCTGCGGTAAAACAAACCAAGAAATACCAATACCCATCATAAAAGTTGCCGCCAAAACCAACATTGGATAAGCCAAAGCTCCTTGCACTTTTTTCTTGAGGAGAATATTTTTTCCCATCTGTTCCGCCAAAAACTCCAAGGCTTCTTCCAAAGTACCCGAAACATCACCGGCTTTAACCAAAGAAACAAAAAACTTATCGAATATTTTTGGATACTTCTCGAATGCTTCTCCCAAACTCGTACCATTATCTACATCTTTTTTTACTTTATTAAGCACTTTAGCCAAATCAGATGGTGATTGTTCGGCCATGGTCATCAAGGTCTCATCCATCGGCACTCCCGCTTTGATCATTATTGCCAGGCGCTTTGTTAAAAATAGTTTGTCATCGGCTGAAACTGCCATTATTCTTTTATTACTCTTAATAACTCCTCAGGAGTTGTAATACCCATCTTCATCTTCTCGAGGCCGTCTTCCACCATCGTCGTCATTCCCTCTTTGATAGCTATTTTCTTTATTTCTCCGGCATCGGCTTTGTTCATAATCGCTTCTTTAATCGCTGGTGTCATTGGTATCATCTCAAAAATCCCCACCCGACCGGTGTATCCGGTATTTTGACAAACAGGACAGCCCTTTCCTCGATACAGTCTCGTATCAACATTAATCTTTCCGAGATGTTTCTTTATCAAGTCTTTTGGTAACTCATCGATAGCCGCTTTCATCTCGTCATCAAAAACACTCATTCGGCAACTTGTGCAAACCTTTCTTACTAATCTCTGACCCACAATCAAACTCACCGACGAAGCGATCAAAAATGGCTCAACCTTCATCTCCAGCAATCGCGGAATCGTCGTTGCCGCGTCACTGGTATGCAAAGTTGACAGTACCAAGTGTCCGGTCATTGCCGCGTTTACCGCAATTGAAGCAGTATCTTCATCACGTATCTCTCCAACCAAAATAACATTAGGATCTTGACGAACAATACTCTTTAATCCTGCCGCAAATGTTAAATTAGTTTTTTGATTAACTTGGATCTGGTTTACTCCCTGTATCTGGTACTCAACAGGATCCTCAATCGTCATAATATTTATATTTCTTTTGTTCAGGATCTTCAAAAATGAATACAGTGTTGTCGTTTTGCCGGAACCGGTTGGTCCTGTTGCCAATACCATTCCGAATGGCTTACTGTATGCCTTTCTCACTTTTTCAATATCTTTCTCCGAAATGCCCAGATCCAGCAAAGCAAAACGTCTTATATCTCCGGCCAGTATTCTCATCACCACTCGTTCCCCATGAGTTGACGGCACTATTGATACACGAACATCAATCCTCTCCATATCCGGAACCTCAAAATCAAACTTACCGTCGAGTGCCATCAGGTGCTCATCTGTTGGCAAAGAAGACAAAATCTTTACTCTGCTTACCAATTGATCCTCTATTCGCTTAGGCAGCATAATTACATCATGAAGTACCCCGTCAACTCTAAATCTCAACTGGGTTGCTTCTTCTGTTGGTTCAATATGGACATCTGAAGCACGGCTTTGATAAGCGTATGTCATTATCGTCTCCACCAACTCAATAATCGGTGCTTCTGTCTCTCCCTCTTTGATTTCACTCACATTTTTGTTGATAATTTCCTCAAAAACTCGCTTAACATCTTCCCGGTAAGCAAACAAAGCCTGTCTGATGTCTCGATTAGTAGCGTAATAAATTTTAATCGAACCTTTGATTACTTTCTTCAAAAAAGAAAGGCTAACTAAGTCTTTTGGATCACTCATTGCCACATGAGTTCCCTCTTTATCAATTTTAAAAATGACGATTCCTTTTGCTCTTGCCATTTCCTCAGACAGCGTCTTTAGTACCTCTTTATTAAGAGAAACCTTGTTCAAACTAATAAATGGCACTTTCAAAAGATCCGCCGTCAACATTCCCAGATTTTCATCCGATATCAAGTCTCTCTGTAACAATAGCTCAGGCAATGCTTCACCCGTTTCTTTTGCATCCTCAAAAGTATCATCCAATTGCTCTTTATCAATCACTCCCATCTCTGAGAGAGATTTATACAGTTGAGAGTTATCTATGGTCACAATTTCATCATAACATTAACCTACTTTCTTTCTTGGCTTTTTACCGGAAGCGAGAACCAAAAAGTACTTCCTTTATTTTCCACACTCTTAAATCCTATCTTCCCCCCGGAAGACTCGATAATTGTTTTTGATAAATATAGTCCTAACCCGTTTCCGTCAGTCACCTTCTTCAGTGCATTTGCTGCCCTAAAAAATTTCTCAAAGACTCTTTTTTGTTCCACCCTTGGAATACCTATTCCATTATCTTTTACTTCAGACATTACCTTGTTTTTATCCAAGTACACTTTAACCAAAATCTTACCCCCCGTCTTGGTATATCTAATCGCATTCAATATCAGATTTGAATAAGCATGTCTTATCAAGTCCCCGTCAATCATCATCTCAGGAATCTTCCGATCCAATACTAAAGTTATTTTCTTTCTCCCTTTATCCGCTTCCTGTCTTAGATCGATCACTACCGTTTCCACCATCGTTTTTAAATCAGTCTGACGTGGTACAACTACTATCTTCCCCGACTCAATTCGACTAACATTTAACAAAGAATTCACCAAATCTATCTCTCTTTCATTAGATTCATAAATTTTTTCAACATATCCCTTTTGATCAGGGTTCAGCTTTCCGGCCTCACCAGAAAGCAACATTTTACCAAACCATTTCACTGCCGAAAGGGGGGTTCTCAACTGATGACTGGCGAGCGAAAGAAACTCTCTCTTCATCTTTTCCATAGCTCTCATCCTTGTTAAATCACGTTCTACTCCAACAAAATAAATTAATTCACCCGCTTCATCAAAAATCGGCGATACTTCTACTTCCGCCTCATAAACTTCTCCGTTTTTCCTTTTATTCAGAGTTTCCCCCCAAAATGGTTTTTTGTTTTCTTTGATTGTTTTCCAAACCTTTTTAGAAAAATCATTCGTTGACTCATGCAAAAACTCAATCTTTTTTCCCACAAGATCCTCTTTTTTATAACCTGACGCTTTTTCTGTTGCTCCATTTACGTAAATCATTACTCCATCAATATCTGTGATAATCACCTGATCCGACACACCCTCCACAGCTTGTTTAAACTTTACCAAATCACCGGTTGCCTCTTCTGCCAAATGCAAGGCCCGTCTCCTAGCTATCAAAACAGAGTAAATCGTCGTCATCCACATCAAATTCACGATAATCAAACCAATCCCCGTCAGCAAAGGTAATCTTTCCGTGAAAGGCGATAATATCATCGATTTTGCGGCCGCGAACTCGAATCTAAACTTTTTGTTAAGCAGTATTACTTCATGGGAGTCAACAACTTCAGCCTCCCTAACCTTTTCATTTCCCACCAAAAACATCTCTCTATCTCCATCAAATACGGTGACTTTTATATTTCCCAAACGTAAGATTTCTTCTTTCTCTGCCATTGGTATCAAACTCTCGGGAAAAATCCAAGTACCTACCAAACCCACAAAATATTTGTTTCTCTCATCCATCGGCAACTCACCGATATCCTCTCGACTATATACCGGCAACATCACTTCATACCCAACTTTTTCATTTCCCGGAATCACCATCCCCACACTAAGCAAATCTGTTATTACTGATGTATCCTCAAACACTGCCTGTTTTATTGCCGCGGTTTGAGTTGTTGACGATCCAAGATCATATCCCAAAAATGACTTTAGATCTTCGTCTCTCGTAAAAATATATTGTATTGGAAAATAATCGGCATTATCTGCAACTGGGTAAACAGAAAAGTTTTCATACATTGGACTCTTTTCTTCTCTTCTTATCTTTTCCAAAAACGACTCTAGCTCCTTTTTTTCTACCCGAGGAGCGTAGCCAAAAGTGTAAATACCGGGTTGTCTATTATCTACCCCGGTTGCCAATAAATAACTGTTCCATTTTTCTAGGTCTACTCCTCCACTCGTGATAAAACCTCTCAAGTCATATAGTCTTTCCACAACCAAAAAAAGTGAGTTTATAACCTCCTCTTTTGTCGTCTCAACCACCCTATTAAATTCCGCTTTTCGTTGTTCTTCCACCGACTGAAACACATATATCCATATCCACAATGACCCCAAAAGAAGAACCACTGTCGTTACCATCAACAAAAAAACTCTAAACTGGCCGCTAATTTTCACCTCGTCATTCAGGCCTTTCATTTTACCTCGTTGCTTTTGTCAAAATATCCCGAAGTGATTTCTCAATTAAATCCAGATCCACGTCAGTTTTCATGAAACACTCATCAGCTCCCATTGCCTTCACTTTTTCTGTCGCATCGGGCAAATTAGTAATTACCAGAACCGGAATCCTAGCCGTACTTACATCCTTTTTTAAAAAACTCAAAACATCCAGACCGCTTGACTTACCGGGCAAGTACAGGTCCAACAATACCACATCAGGCTTCCAACTCTTTATCGCCTTAATTCCTCCTTCTCCCTCCGTTTCTACCCTGATATCATACTGTCCGGAATACTTTTTCCGGTAAGCTTCGTCAAGAATTAAGTCGTCCTCAACAATCAACAACTTTGCCATAACTTAATATAACATACGTGTAGTAAATATTACTTTACAGGCTGTCTTTTTACTTCCCCAATACCTGGTCAGTTATACCTAACCACTCCAACCCAAACAACATTTTGTAGGAATCTTGCATGAGTTTTGTTTCAGCAGCATCTATAGTTGGATACGCCATGTAGTTTCCCGGCATAAAAATTATTGCTTGACCAGGATCTGCTCCCGGCATTACGTTTCCCTTACCCATTGAGTCAGCGTATTTTGAGAACCACCCCGGTGCCACCAATATCGGCGTTTTGGTTTCCGGATTACTACCGTCATAAAACGTCATTGCTCCTGCATGGGGCATATGTCCTCCGGCAACGAATCCTGTTTTTTCCGGAATATAAAGATCGTACATTCGTTTCAAACCAAACTCTGGTCTGGAATAAGACCCATGATGCATCAACTTATCTACCATTGCTCCTGTGTATGTTGGTCTCGCAACACCTGCCCCCCTTGGACCAACTGTCAGCTTAATCATCGACAAATGATGAATTAATGGTGTATCTGTTCCGCTGGAAAGGTATGATCCGGGAGCCAGAGGCATTGAGTACTCTATCTCCTTTCTATACTTCTTCTCTCCATCTCTCGTATATTCCCCCGTAAAAATCATTTTTTCACCGGTTTTAACCTTACGTCTCCAACTACTGTTTCTTAAAGACTCACACATCATAATGGCCAAAGTCTGATCTTTGGCTCCTTTGATAATTCTCATAAATTTATTCAGAATTTCTTCTCGATGAGGAGAACTCCCTGCGTCCTTATCAATCATGTTACGCAAAAAGACTACCAGTGAGTGTGGATCATCAATAATTTGTTCCCGGTGATACTTTTCCAGTTCATCAAACCCTTCGGAACTACTTCCCAATCGAGCATTCGAAATTAGATGTAGAGTCACCGGCAATTTAGAGGCTACGTTGTATGTCAGAGAATCATAAGGTGATCTCATATCTTGCTTAGAATATGGATTTTTAACAAATTCACGACCAATTTTTACCGTTTCATCTGGTTTGTCTTCCGCATATTCGTCTCCGCTTACCCTGCTTTTTCCGGCAACCAAAGTTATTTTTGGTTTTTCTTCTACTTCGACTCTAATTTTTTCAAGCAGCTCTTGTGTCATCCCCATTTTCTCTGTCCAATCTAAAAGTCTCAGAGCGTCATTAGCCATACTTCCTTGTTCCAAAGAGGCAAACGGATAGCTCTTTTCTTTTCTTGTTTTTGTTCTCGGTTCCACGATTACACCTTGGCCGAGAGGGTCTGTTAAGGGTGCCCCCAGTTTGACTCCAAAACGATCAGGCGGCACTTCCAAAGAAGATCCTTTCGCCGTTCCGGATGAAATATAGTACACCGCCGCTTTTGAACCGCTATATAGTTCTTTTCCAACCCCCATCCTGTGAATGTGGCCGCTCATATAACCATCAGTTCTGCTTGACTCAGACGTTGCAAAAGCTGCGTTTCTTAGACCGTAGATTGTGTCGATTTTGCTTTTTCCGGGTGGATTGTGCCAAATTGTCTCTGAGTGTACATAACCATTGGGGAAAATGAAACTTACCTTTCCACCATTTCTTATTACTCTTTCCTGCGCCAAACCAACTCTGTCAGCAATCGCCAACCAAGGATTTGTCGTTGAAGCATCTTCTTCCCACCCGACATGACCCCAGTAATTGGAAACAAAACCTGACACCTTATCCTTTGCTACCAACGGTAACAGTTTTTCCACCAGTTTATTTTTTTGAGTCTCAGTATCACCCAAGATTCTGGCCACATTGGTGTTCATATATTTCTCTTTTGTTCCTTCAAACTCATCACCCAAAAGAATCATCTTGGCATTCTCTGTCTTCATCACAAAATCAAATATCTCATCGATTTTTTTGTAGTCGGTAGCCACAGATCCAATATGTAAATCAGAAACACAAACTATCATTATTGAATCATTACTGGCCAAATCAATTCTCACCTCGTCTCGACCAATATTATTTCTTTCAATCTTTTGGGATGGTTCGATGATTAGATCAAATAGGGCATCTTTTTCCTCCTGTGACAGGATTGGCGGATTAGATGTTACTGTTTCTCTTCTTGGGCCCTGTTCAACCATATATATTTAAAAAAATATTTAATATCCAACATCCTCATCGTACTGACAAAAAAAGAAGAAAACAACAGGCAAATTTTGCGGAAAAAGTGGTCAAAAATAGCCTCAAAACTGGGCTGTATCCAGAAATTCCGTCACCAATTTTTCCACTTCGTCGGCACTGTTGGTCTGGACCAACTGACGCCTTAGGCTACCCGCTCCATCAAACCCATGTGCATACCAGGTTAAATGTTTCCTCATAATCTCAAATTTATTTCCTGGTAAGTTTCTTTCAAACACTCTCGCGTGTTCTACAGCCGTCATCAATTTTTCCTTCAGGCTAGGTTCATATCCATCTTTGCGTAATGCCCAGGGATTACCAACAGCCTTTCGACCAACCAACACCCCGTCAAAATCATTTCCCAACTCCATCACTCTCCCAGAAGTAGTCTCAATTCCCCAATTTCCCATACCTAATACTTGATACTTAATACTTAATACTTTACTCACATCCCCATTCCCCAAAAACAGTGCTCCGCTTTCCTTAATAATTTTTGAAGCTTCTCTCAAAACCTCCCAATCAGCTTCTCCTGAGTACAACTGTCTAAAGGTTCTGCCATGCATCGCAATGGTCGGTATCTCCATCGATGTCAGCGCTTTCCACCAGTCTCTGTCCGGACGATCACTCCCGATTCGTGTCTTTACCGACACTGGAATATTACCGGCCACACTCCGTACTGCCTCAACAACCGCTTTTGCTCTGCCGATATCTCTCATCAAACCGGCTCCCCCTCCTCGTTTTTCTAGGCCTGGAGAAGGACAACCCATGTTAATATCAATCCCATCAAATCCCATTGTCGCTACAATCTTTGTCGCTTCACCAAAAGAGTCAGGATCACTTCCAAACAGCTGCACTACTACCGGTTTCTCACTTTTGTCATACTTTAATTCATTCCAAATTTTGTGGGTCGTTTCTCCTCTTTTTTGAACTCGCCACAAACCATCCACACTCACAAACTCGGTGTAGATCACGTTAGGCTGGCCATATTTTTTGGCCACAAAACGCATAGGAGCATCCGTCACTCCGTCCATCGGTGACAGGCCTACGATCGGTTTTGCTAATTTTTCCCAAAATCCTTTATTCATTACACAGATATTTTCCCACAAAATCGCTTTTCCTTCTAACCAAAGAGTGTCTTCATCACAACGTCAAAGGGCACTACCACGTTATTCTGATCCACCAAGATAAAGGCTGTTTCCTTTGAGTTTATATCCAACACAGCCTCAATACCCAACTCTTTGAGCTTCTCATTTGCATCCACCATCATTCCCAAGTTATTCTCAAAATCCATACACACGATTGCTCCTCCATCTTCTGTTTCATAAACCGTTGCCCACTTGTCAAAACTATCAGGGCTAGTTGGTATTACCATATTAATTCTTTCTCTTAGTGCACTCATTCCTCAAATATAACAAAAAAACCGGGTGTTTAACCCGGTGTTTTATTTTTTATGGTACAGGCATACGGTTTCCCGCATCAATATTCATGTTTACCGCTACCGAAAGAGAAATCAGACCTAGCAAAAACATCATAATCGAATAATGAATCGAGATTGAAGATATTCCCACCGCACATGCCCAAACTGCCACCGTTACCAGTAAACCCAATATGGCCATAAGATACTGCCAACAAGATTTCTTTTTATTATGTTTTTTATCGTCTTTATTCTCTTCACTCCTGGCTGCCCTAAGATACTGGAAGCCAATATCAATAGCAGTCAACACCAACAGTTCAATTGCTATTAAGGCAAAAGTTGTCCAAAGTTCAAGAGAAAAAGCAAGGAAAACCAACAGTACCACGCCAACCAAAATGAGTATTAATCCCGATACTCTTTTTGTCAGTCTCTTTTTTTCCGTCACGTCATCCTCCTAAAACAGATTTTAATTTGCCCCATGATTCTACCACGAATTAGCCTCATGTGATAAAATATCTGAGTTGTTTGGGCGCTTAGCTCATCTGGTTAGAGCGCGGTCCTGATAAGACCGAGGTGCATGGTTCGACCCCATGAGCGCCCACAATAAGATCTCGCCTTTATGGCGGGATCTTTTGTACAAAAAGACCCTCTTTCGAGGGTCAGTTACCTAATTTTCTTACCGATAAATCTCGTTTTCTTCCGTATAATACATGTATCTTATTGCTCCGGCTAATTCAAAACAAAAGAGAAGAACCGCCACCGCAGCCCAGATCAAAAATCCAATTGTAAATCCAGACATAAACATCGACTTAATCGATGCCGCGAATAGACCAAGCGTGGCTAACATTACAGACACAATCACCCCCCAAACAAAAATTCTTCCCACAAGTCGTAAATATTTCACCTTTCCTCCTTTTTGTCATTTTTACTTATCCATCTGGCGATTACCAATAATAAAATTCCAAAAATTAGTCCCGGAAGTAGATACAACCAGTCACCCTTATTCCCGATTGCACGAGCTACCCCCAAACCAATAACGCTAAAAAAGGTCACCGTTCCACCCAACATCCAGCAAAGATATTCAAAAAATATTCATCCCTACCTCCATAATTTTAAGGATCGTTTGTTAGGCGTATTCTATTCTACATATAGGCTAAAGTCAAAACTATCACCGAACTCCTAAATACAAAAAACCTCACCCTACGGTGAGGTTTTGGAAATAATCATGATAGAAATTATGTCCCAAGAATATATACCGGATACTTCGTCTAACACTATCGCTTCGCCTTCCCCATAATAGCTGTCCGCAAAAACAATTTTCTTGTCTACAAAATCTATCGGTACAACCCAGTGTTCCATCCATTCGCCCTTGTAATTAACACGTACCCCCACAATTGCCATTTCGCCGGGAAGAATCGTTTTTTCAAGGGTGTGTTTGCTAACCGGTTCAGTCCTGGAACTCAGGCCAAAATAGCTTAAGATGTCAATCATCTGAACTTCGGAAAATCCATTACAGTCCAGATAATAGCCCTTACTCGGAAACACTTCATCAATCAAAAAATTAGGCGTCACTCCCAAAACCGGTTTACCGGTTGCTGTTTCTATCTCCAGAGGAGAGAGCATCTGGTTTATTACATAGGCCATAGCCGCAGCCGAACAACCAGAATAGCCTTTGTAATTAAGCGTTTTGGCGGAACAGCCTCCAGGAAGAGGTTCACTTGCCCAACTTTCCGAACAGGAAATCTCGATTACCGCTCCATCATCCCCCCGAATCTTGTCACAGTACTGATTCCAAATTCTTCCTTTATATGGATTAACCGGAAAGTCCTTCTGTCCTTCTTGTATCTCAATTGACTCGGTTGGTTTACTTACTACAACAGCTTCCGCCGTATCCTGTCTTGACATCCAACCAAGCAAGCAAATTATTACTGCTACAAAAAATATCGTTATTTTTCTCAACTTATCCTCCTTATAAATGTCAAAGAATAATTTCAGGCATGATATTATCACGATTATAGGATGTAGTCAAGCTATATAGATACAAAAAACCCGCCCTAAAGCGAGTTATTTGTACTCAGAGTGAAGCAATATACTATCTACTTTTATAATCAAGCATCATAACGAAGTTATGAGCGATTATAAGAGGCAAGCGCAGAGAATTTGAGTTACATAACGAAGTTATGCTCAAATTCCGAGCAAGCTCTTATCATTTCAAAAGCGGCAAAGAGTCTATATTTAAGCATCATAGCGAAGCATAGTGAGCTATGAGCGAATATAAGAGGAAGCGCAGGAACAACATTTCAATAATGAATATTATTGAAAGGGTGACGAGCAAGCTCTTAGTTCAAAGATCTGCTTTACGCCACAAAAAATCCACCCCAAAGGGTGGCATTTTTTGTTTTATCAACTGAAAAGTGGAGAGAGTCTAGGTAAGTTTTATTTAGACACTCATTTACCAATAGTGTGGCGATATTATCATCGGACTCGTGAAGTCCTTAACTCCTAGAAAGGAGGTGATCCATCCGCACCTTCCAGTACGGATACCTTGTTACGACTTAGCCCCCATCGCCAGTCTTACCTTAGGAGGCCCGATCCTTGCGGTTGCGGGTACCTACTTCGGGCACTACTGACTTTGTTGACTTGACGGGCAGTGTGTACAAGAAACGAGAACGTATTCACCGCGGTGTTGCTGATCCGCGATTACTATCAACTCCCTTTCATGCAGGCGAATTGCAGCCTGCAATCCAAACTGAGGATGGGTTTATAAGGATTAGCTCCGGCTCGCGCCTTGGCATCCCGTTGTCCCATCCATTACGCCATGTGTGTAGCCCTAGATATAAGCGCCATGCTGATTTGACGTCATCCCCTCCTTCCTCCTTGGAAAAATCCAAGGCAGTCTGCTATGGATATTTAACATAGCACAGGGGTTGCGTTCGTTACGGCACTTAAGCCGACGCCTCACGACACGAACTGACGACAACCATGCAGCAGCTGTGTAACACCCTCGAAGGATTCCCCTGTTTCCAGGGGCTTGCAGTTACATGTCAAATCTAGGTAAGGTTCAAGGTTTCGTATCCAATTAAACCACATGGCACGCTGATTGTGCGTTTCCCCGTCAATTCCTTTGAGTTTTAGCCTTGCGGCCGTACTCCCCAGGCGGAACACTTAACGCGTTAGCTTTCACCACTCCCCTTGCGAGAAATAGCTAGTGTTCATAGTTTACGGCTAGGACTACAGGGGTCTCTAATCCCTTTCGCTCCCCTAGCTTTCGTTCATCAGCGTCTGGAATGTTCTAGTTGCCTGCCTTCGCTTTTGGTATTCTTCTTGATATCAACAGATTTCACTCTTCCACCAAGAATTCTAGCAACCCCGAACATCCACAAGTCGACTAGTTTAGCGAGCATCTCTGGGGTTGAGCCCCAGGCTTTAACCCGCTACTTAATCGACCGCCTACGATACTCTTTACGCCCAATAAATCCGGATAATGCTTGCACCCCACGTATTACCGAGGCTTCTGGCACGTGGTTAGCAGGTGCTTTCTAGTAAAGTACCATCAAAATTTTTTCCTCTACCACAGCGGTTTACGACCCGAGGGCCTTCATCCCGCACGCAGTGTCACTGCATCAGACTTTCGTCCATTGTGCAAAATTCCCAGTTGCTGCCACCCGTAGGTGTATGTTCCGTGTCTAAGTAACATTGTGGGGGGCCGCGCTCTCACGCCCCCTAGCCGTCATAGCCTTGGTGAGCCATTACCTCACCAACTAGCTGATAGCAAACAGGCCCATCTATCGTCGGCCGGTTAAGGCCTTTCATCTTACGATCTTATGCGGTATTATCTCGCCTTTCGGCGAGCTATTCCCCAACAAAAGGTAGGTTCCTGTCTATTCTCACCCGTCTGCCACTGACTCGGCCTTGCGGCCTCGTCCGTTCGACTTGCATGCTTAAGGTACACTGCCAGCATTCATCCTGAACCAGGATCAAATTCTCAATAAAAATTGCTTTTTAAACGTCACTCTCTGCCACTTTTCAAATGACAAAAAAATAGTATCAAATATGCACCCAGTGCATACTTGGCTGCTTCACTTGTTAACGAGCTTCGCTATTGTACACAACCATACCTACATTTGGCAAGTAGAAAAACGACTCCCAAAGAAGAAATTAGTACCTTTCGCGAACACAAATATTTTACCACATACTGTAAAAAAAGTACTAGTCGGCCAATACCTATTCTTGACAATTCCCCCCTCCTATACTACTATATAGGTCTTAGTTCGCAATCTTAAAAATTCAAATATCTTCGATTTCCAAAGGAGGAAATTGTGCCCAAAAAGTATAAGTATCATGTCGTATTAGAATCACACATTGGAACCGCATCCGCATTTGATTCGATCGATATTGAACTTGATCATCAATTTTCAGGAACCGACGCCAAATCTATTGAAAAATCTAAGAACCATTTTTTTACAACCTGCGGTATCATCAATGTTATTCCCAATGGCGTTACCGGCGACTTCACCTACAACGTGGTTTATCAAACAAAAGAGTTTGGAGTCTGGATCACCAAATCGACAATCTATACCCAAGACCACAAACACACTTCAAAAACGGTAAGGGCAGATTTCAAAGAGTTCATCAGGTTTCTCTTTCCAAGTAATAGCGCCGTTGCTCCCATAAATTGGAGCTCCGAACTTACAAAAATTCTTCTGTTCATCGAAATCCCCGAAGAATAAATCTCTCGTACGATCCAAGGAGGCCACCCGGCCTCCTTTTTTATGTCAATTCCAAAAGAAAAAGCCTCTCGCAATTGCAAGAGGCTTTTATAAAACTACATTGTTCCGGTGATCTGTCTTCCGGCCGCCCGAAAGTCACGACGTTTGGCCGATTGAGAAAAATCTCGTTCTCGATCGTCCCAAGTATGACCCTGGTGCAGACCGCGGGAACCATGATCTTGGCGCCGATTTCCACCTTGGCGAATGAACGCCCGGGTGCATTTCCTTTTGTCGGGATTTAAGATCAGCCAATAATAAATGTTGGCTTCCGCTTCAGTCAGCTCATTAGGATCAACAAAAGTATTCAATACATCCTCCGGTTATGATGTTAAGTACGTCCATATACTACCATATTTACCCTATAATGTCAAGACAATTACCTCTTCATCATCCCCCTTGCCGCCATTATTCCCGTAGCCGCCGCCCCAGTAATCGAGCCCGAAATTCCGGCCGCATCTCCCGCCGCATACACATTCTTCACCGTCGTCTCCATGTTTTTTGTCAAAGCCACTTTTGATGATCGGAGTTTCACTTCTGGAGCATACAGAAGTGTCGATCCCGAGTTTATACCTGGCATCACCGCATCCAATTTCTCCAATCCTTCCAAAATATTCACCACGATTCTGTGAGGCAAAGCCATTGAAATATCTCCCGGTGTTACGTCTTTTAGTGAAGGGTGTACCATCGACTTTTTTAGTCGGCTCCAAGTACTTCTTCTGCCTCTTTGCAGGTCCTTCAGCCTTTGCAGTATCGGTTTACCACCCCCGATCGTCGTCGCCAGTTTAGCAATCGACTCGGCATACTCAATCGAGTTCTCTACTGGTTCCGTCAAATGCACTTCACACAAAAAAGCAAAATTCGAGTTCACCGATTTATGATCCGACAATGAGTGTCCATTCACACAGACGTACTCTGGATACGTTTCCACAGCTACCAAACCATTCGGGCACGAACAAAATGTTCTCATTACATCATCAAAAGTCTTTGTTCTTACTTTAAGCACTACTTCATACAAAGCTTCAGCATATTTCTTCATGATCGACCGCGGAAACTCCACCCTCACTCCAATTTCCACCATATCGTATTGATACTTTATGCCATACTTGGTGCCCAATTTTTGTAACCAGGCGGTATTCACCCTACCTGGTACCAACAAAATCTTCTTCCCCAAATATTTCTGTTTCTTCTTATCCACTATCCCCTTTATTTCTCCTTTTTCCATAATTAAGCCCGTAATCTCCGTCTTACAAAACAAATTCACTCCCTTATCCAACAGATATTTTTCTATCTTTGCTACCACTTCTTTTAATTTGTCTGTCCCCACATGCTGAGCCCTGCGCACCACCAACTCCACATCATTTCTCTCCGCCTCCGAAACCATTGCTTCCACTTCCTCCACATTTTTTGGGAAATACTCTGTATCCACTCCAAAATCCTTAAATGTTTTTTCCACCGCATTCAAAACTTTTTGGTAGTCATCCGGATCTATCAGGTGAAAGGTTCGCTCGTGTGACAACTTTGGTGTGTAGTGTAGTTTTCCATCAGAGTACGTTCCCGCTCCTCCGAATCCCGTCATCACTTCACTTTTCTTCCGGTCTTCCAGCCGAGACCCCATATCAAACAAGGCAATTTTTTCTCCAGGTATTTTTTTCTTCAGCAGCTCCAAACAAGCAAACATTCCGGCCGGCCCTGCCCCTACAATCAGAAAATCAAACTTTTTATGTTTCACATTTCAATATATCAGAATTCAAAAGCCACAAACCATACCCATTCTTTAAAAATCTTTAATTCAAGACCCTCGCCCGAGGGTCTATTTTTTGACTTCTTCGTGTATATAGGATACAATCCCCTTTGTCATAATCACACCTTAAAATTCAGAAAGAGAGGGTATGTGTCAAATTCATTTCTTTCCTATCACGAGGGGGTTTACTGTCCTAGGTGTCAGAAATACGTAGCCACCATTGTCTTCGCCAAACCTGTTTATATCCAGGTAGACCACCGAGACTGTGATTTCCGAGTCGATCTCAAAGAATACATTGGTTACTATCTCGGGGAAGTTATCAAAGGAAAGTTCTTCATCGATTTTGATGATTATGCTTTCGATAAAATCCTCTTTCTTGTCACTGCTGACGTCAAAGCCGTTAGTGATGCATTTGCCGAAATCCAAAAACGGACTAATCACTTCTTTCAAAAGCTGATCCTCTTCTCCGATACTCCTCAGTTAGAGTGTCCATTATGTGATCACAACTACTTCGAATCGAGACCGGAACGTCTTATATCTGAAGGTCAGTGCGAAAAAGGACACTTCGTTTTTAACAAAGATAAGTATCTCCTCAAGATTCTTCAGAAAAGCGGCTATAAATACAAAGAGATCAAGGGGGATTCTGCTTACGAGATATTTCTCCCCAAACTCTTTTCTTCCATCAAGATAGCCAGAATTGACCTCGGTTACTCAAAAAAACAATCCATTCGGACACTCAAAGTTTCCCCGGCATCCTCAGACACAGATCATTATCTTCGTCTGATTAGCACACTCTTCAGCTACTGCATCAATCGTTTATTCGAGGTCACAAAAGTTTAAAAACTCGCCTTCCATTTACATGGAAGGCTTTTTTTACTTCCACGATTTATAACGACTTTCCAACCTTTCCCTTATTGTGCCCCAATCAACTCCCTTTCCGGTAAGGTCGACCATCGAATAAAATGGTTTGCCGGTATTGAGCATTGTTACTGGTACTCCCGTCACTTTTTTTACCTTCTCAATCAATTGCCATATCTCTTTAGTTAATCCACTCTTCTCAGTCACCCCTGCCACTCTGGGGTCATAATGCTCACAAAAAGTAAGGGCTATCTGCGTCGGACCATTTATCTCAGTCGCTTCTGCAAGCATTTTCCAGTTTATTCCTTCCCCCTTACGTCGGATCACACCGCCGATCGAGCTGTTTTCTACCAATCCTTTTGAGGTGATCTCTTCCATCGATAACTCACGTGATCCAAGCGATCCCGCTCCTTCTCTCGTTGGCATTGTCTTGATTACCATAACAACCTCCTCCAATTTGCGCCAATTCAATAGCACATCATCCGCCGTCGCCATAGAAGTCACGTTGTCGGAAGTTACGTTCGGGTACTCCGATGACACAGATAATGACAAATATGTTCCCTGTGAAGACTCAACTGTTACGACATCGTCTCCCGCAGTTCTATTTATTTCAACGCCCACGTCAGTAATAAAGTTTTTGAGATCAGGTATGTCAGATGCATGTTTGGCCACTCTTAATATATGGTCAGCTCTGCAATACCCGCTCCCGGAAAAAGTCGATCCGATTGCATTCATTCCCTTACTCCGCCTCTCCATTTCAATATGTTCCGGCGTAATAATCGGACAACGATAGTCAACCTTCACTCTGTCCCAAAGATCATATTTTTCCATCTCCGCAAATAGTAGCTCCGGATTTACGGCTACCCCGGAACCGATGCGGATTTGACAACTATCATTAAACATCCAACCCAAAGGCAGTTGGTTCACCTTCAGATAAGGACCATATTCGGTCATAAAAATTCCGTGCTCCGCGTTTGGACCTACTCCTCCCTTACAAATTAAACTTGCTTCGTCTCTTGCCGTCAGATAGGCAGAAATTAGACCCTTCCCCTCATCTCCCCACTGACCGCCCACCACAATTCTTGCACCTTTTTCTTTCATATATTTTCATCATATCAACAGCCATTCAAAGCAAAGCAATACCCAAATTTTAGACAATCACTCCGCCGCCAAAACACTCTCCTTTTTTGCTATAAAACACTGCACTTTGTCCACTGGCAACTCCTCTTATACTTTTTTCCAACACAACTCTCAACTTGTCATCAACTCTCTCCACTCTGGCCGATATCAGCTCACCCCCATGCCGAATTCTAACCAACAAGTTTTTTTCGTTCGTCTCGTTTATCCAATTCACCTCGCTTATCTCAAAATGATTCTCCTCTGCTTCGCTCGCCTCACCAACCACCAAAGTGTTTGTTTTTGCATCTTTCTTAATTACATAAAATACTGGAGTCACTCCGTTGTCGGCAAATTTTTTCTGAGCCGACGGTGTTATTTCCCAACCGCCTCGCTGACCAATGGTATAAAACCAGACTCCATCATGTTTGCCGATTTCTTCTCCGTGAATATCGAGTACCTTCCCCGGATTTTCTTTCAGTCTTCGGGCAAGGAATTCTCTTGCTTCCACATTACCCACAAAACAAATTCCCTGTGAATCTTTTCTTTTCGCCACACTCAGTTTGTACTCTTCCGCCAGTTTTCGGATTTCTCCCTTCTCCAAGTCCCCCAAGGGAAACAAGGTGTGTTCCAACTCCTTCTGTGTCAGTTTCCACAGGAAATATGTTTGATCCTTATGCTTATCCGCTGGAATCATTAAGTGAAGTTCACTTCGTTGAGCATCTTTCCTTTGTGCCACGTTTCGCAGACTTGAATTGCTTGGATTTTCCGAAGGAAAAAATTCAAGTCGAGAATCGAGGTGACCGGCTTCCGCTGGAGAAGCCGGATTACCGGTGGCCAACAAAGGAATGTGTTCAAAAGGAGTATCTTCACCACCGATCAATTTCGCATAATGCCCTGTCGCAATATAGTCGTAGCCTTCCTCCAAAGCCCATTTCAAAAACAAGCCAAATTTAATTTCACTGTTGCACATCACATCCGGATTAGGCGTCCTGCCGGCCTCATACTCGTCATAAAAATACTTAATTACCTTCTGGTTGTATTCTTCCGAAAAATCCAAAACTTTAAAAGGAATCTCCAGTTCTAGTGCAGTTTTTAGGGCAAAACTTCTATCTTCATCCGCTCGACAGCCATTTTTTTTGATCCACTCTTCCCGTGTCAAACCATCTTTCTCAATCTCGCTTTTAGGCGGCCAGCAATAAAGATGTACTCCCGTCACGTCAAAACCTGCCTTTTTCAAAAGCAAAGCCGCTACAGCGCTATCTACACCTCCAGAAATTCCAACCGCTACTTTCTTCACCCTTCTATTTTCTCACACACTGCAATCTTATTATTTTGGCTGTCCTTTTATACTCGTCTTCTTCTTTATCCAAAAGTCGCTCTGTCCTTGTCTTTGATCGTTCTTGGCATGTTCTGCCTTTTCCTCTTTCCCGTGTCTAATTTCATCCGGTGTCTCCTGAAACTGGTTATGAAATTCAGGGCTATAAATAGTATTCTTTTGTCGCATACTACCTCAATATAACATCTCCACGTCAAAACATGATTCTTCTCACATCCTTTGTCATAAACAAACTCTCTTTTGCTTTATTCCTATACTCCTGAAGCGACGGGGAAGCCGGCATTGTTGTACCAAACATTTTTTCTTGAACTTCTTCTTTGTACACTCCTAAATAATGACGAGACTTTTCTTCTCCAAGTTTTCTTGTAATTATCTCTGCCATCGCTCTATCAACGTATACGTCTACGCCTGCCTCTCTCCCCAGCTGTCTTTCTCCAGCCACATTTGCCTTTTCCTTAATTTTTTTTATTGTTTCAAGATCATCAATATTTCTTGTTAATCCAAAGGCAAGATCCAAACCAGCCAAATAATTTTGTAAGTCTGACTTTCTTTGTTCTAGTTCAGTAATTCCACTAAGTTCTTCTGTAAAAGGATTCATATGATATCCTATCAAACTTTTCCAAAATCTAACATTGTCTTTGCCACGTTAATTTCTGGATGTGCTTTTTCAAACCATTTAAATTGAGCTGTTCTGTTCACCTCAAAGATTCTCCATCCACCAAGGTCTTCGTCCCAAGCGATATCCAATCCTGCAAAATCGGCCTTTAGAACCTCTGTTGCTTTAAGGGCCAATCTTTCCAGTTCAAACATCTGTTCTTTGGTAAATTTTGGCTTCAATAGAGCCGTCTCAGATTGGAGTTCTTCAGTCTGGAACTTATTTTTTTGTCGGTGTTTCATCATCCCCAAAACAACCCCATTCAAAACCAGTACACGATACCATCGACGAACTTTTATCACAGGTTGAATCAACACATCTCCCACACTGTATTTTTTTGAGAGTTTCTCCAACTTTTCATAATTCTGCGCCAATTTCACATTTTTTCCATGACTCCCAAATCGGGCTTTAACCATTACTGGTACAAATGGTGTTTTCCTAAGTACCACAGTTTCCAAATATCTCTTCCATCCTCGCAGTCCATTAAACGAAACAAAAGGAATTGTCGATATTCCGGCTTGAGCTAATAGAATTCCCTGCTCCAACTTTCCCATCAAAGGATAAAGTCGAAAACTTTCACCATTGATTACTTTTGGTCTATTTTCATCAGATAATTTTTCTATGTATTCCATGATTACTGACTTCACCCCAATCATCGACTCTCCTCCCCGTTTTGAAGCAGCACGTGGTATGACCAAGTCATACTCTTCCAGTCTCTTCCCCGTCATTAGGTCAATTACTGGTTTTCCCTCAAGACTCACTCCGAGACGTACATGCTCGTAGTTCACTCTATCCACTTCATAACCCAAGGCCAAAGCCTCTTCAGCCAACCTTCTTGGTTCATACTCTCCTCTAAATCTAGTCAGTATTAATACTTTTTTCATATTGATTTTATATGTCTTGAACCAGTGTCGTTTATGCGACGCTTCGCAGACTTGAATTGCTTGGTCTCACGCAGTGAGAATTCAAGTCGAGAATCGAGATAATTGTCGCTCGCCAATAAAAGATGCTGGTTTGAAGACATAAATAAAATTAATTACCAAACTTGCTAATACAGTATTCCAATATTTTTCTTGGAGCATTAATTTTTGTTCTCTTTTCAAACACTTTAAACTGAGGTGCTTCATTCACTTCAATTAAATAAACTTCACCTGTTTTTTTGCTGATCACAAGATCAGTTCCCGCAATCTCCACCCCCAACACTTTCGCAGCATCCTCAGCAACTTTAGCCACTTCTGCAGGCACTTCCGCAAGCCCTACCGAATTCCCTTCGCTCTGATTCAATATCAATTTTTCCACCTTGGGCATTCTTTTAAAACCGCCGATACATTTATAACCCACCGTCATTACTCGATAATCACCATCATTTTCTATATATTCTTGAATCAAAAATCCTCTCAGTTCAGTACCTTTCTTACCCTCAGCTACCGACAACTCCACTCTTGATGTAAGTTTTTCTTCCAAATTCCTAAAATCGGCAAGTTCCTTAAGAAAAAATGTTCCCATTCCGTGTCTGCCCCCTTTAGACATTTTTACTATCAAAGGAAACTCCCAAGTTTCAAGTTCATTTTGAAGATCAGATAGGCTCTCCACAAAACTTGATTTAGGATACTTTATACCGGCATCAAGCAACTGCCAACTCATAACCGACTTAAATCTTCGCAGCGGCCCTTCGGAAAGCAAATAGTCATCAACGACCAAGATGTTGTGTTTCTTGGCATAAAATTGTAAAAGCTTACTCCACTCCAATTCATTTCCCACGGCTCTAAAATACCAACCGTCAAAATCTTTAAGATTGGTTTCTCCCCACAAAATATCCTTTCCAACAACTTTCAACTCTTTGTACTTTATCCATGATAATTCTAGTCCCAGTCTTACTGATTCTTCATCCAAACGAGCTCTGGTCTCTTCAAAATCAACTCTGTAAAAAACAGCAATTTTCATATTATTTGTATTTATTGATCCGCTTCATCTGAAATTGGATCAACCAAAAATCCCTTGAGGTCTCTTCGGCCAATTATCATTTGATAATCAAGATGTCCTCTACTGGTAATTGAGGCTACAGTCTTTATTCTGACACCTTTCAGTCGAAAGTTCACCCCAACAATTTGTCTCATTTGTACGCCCAGTGCTGATCTAAAACTCTTTTCCATTATTATATTTTTTGGATTAAGCAAATCCATCTTCTCAGCCAATTTCCGATCAATACTTGTACTATATGCTCCTGTGTCCAACTTCACTTTTATCATTGTTCTTTTACCCTGATAAGCCTTAAGAGCTACTTGATCAAAAACAGACACTACCGGTCTTTCCATCGTGTCAAACTTGACTCGGCTGGCAAACTCGGAAGCAAACAACGCCCGTCCAATTTTTACTCCCTTTTCTGGTGAATCGATTTTTAGTCCTTCTACTCTCTCCAGTCGTTTTCTAAGACCAGCCATGTTGGCCAGTTGAATAGAAAGCCCAGGCTGATCATTGAGTTCCAAAACCACAGGTCCTTTATCCTTATCAATAAGCATGTCAACAGACAAATATTTCAATTTGCTTACAATCTGAGCTTTTACTGCCATCAGCATTAGTTTGTTCCAGTGAGGAATAAATATTCCATTAACTTTTTTACCACTGTCGGGGAAGCGCTTAATCAGTTCATTCTTATATACGCCATAAGTAGTAATTCCTGTTGCAATATCAATTCCCAAACCAATAGCTCCCATGTGCAAGTTAGCCTTACCTTCAGATTCTTCCGTAGGCAAACGCAACATCGCCATCACAGGTACTTTGTTATAAACAATGATACGAACATCTGGAGTTCCTCCAGCAGAAAGTTTTTTAAACTTGGGATGAATGTATATTCTTTCCTCAATCATCACTTTGTCCGGCAAGTTATTATGGGAAAATCTTCCTTCGATAATATCCATCGCATGAACTTTTATTTGATCAAGACTAATAGATTTCCCCGTTGGCAAGAAAAACTTGTCTGCTTCTTTTATCGATTTTCTCAGAATCAAGATTCCCTGACCGCCAAATCCTTTTACGGGTTTGATTACTATTCCTCCACTCAATTTGTTCCACTCAAAATTATCCAGTCCTTTTCTACTGCCAATTTTTCCCAGTAACTTTGGATGAGGCACTTTTGCCATCATTAACATTTTTTTCGTCACCAGCTTATCATCGGCTCTTCTTCTTGCTCTCTTGTAATTCTGTTTGGTATACGAAAAAAACCTATCATTAAGACCCAAAATATCGTTGAAATTCCAGTCTCCTATCATTTTCTATATACAATTTTTCTAAATCTCCAAACCTCAGATAATCTCAAACCTTTATATCTACCAATCAAAAGGTCGACAATCAAAATTACAATTACAGAAATTTCTGGATGAAGTATCACTTGAGACTGAATCCAGGGAGCACTCAATAACTTGTAAGCCACCAAAGCCAAAATAACTGTTTCGATTGTCATCCACATAGAAGTAGATACGCTTCTGGTGATCTGAGCTTCGATAAAAGTCTCGGCCAAAAGTACAAACAGCATAATCGGAAAAATACCTACACTCATAAGTCTTTCAAGTCCAATCATTGGTGACACCAGAAGTAAAACCAGTACTGCCATTGAAATAATCCAGATTAAAATTGCCAATTTGGATAGATAAGGAATCTTTATTTTTTTAATAAGTGATCTGGCAAAAGTGGCTACTCCCAAGATAAAAATCATCAACACCATACCTACCAATCCTCCAGTAGACAAGAAAGCCACCGAAAGTAATGCTGGAGTAATTATTCCAAATCCAGAGACACCTACAACTTGACGGGAAAAAGCCACCAAAGCGGCCACAAGAGGGAATAAGAAGAGTAATACTAAAGTGTTTGGAGACACTCCTTCAGATACAGCTTTTCGCATAGCAATCTTCAACACATCTTTACCCCACCATCCGGAAAGTTTTTGACCATTTAAGAGTTTTGTTAATCGGTCACCTTCTTGAGTAGGTACAGTTAAGTCAATTTCTTTAACTGGCACCGTTTCGGCAGCCAGTGTTGCCGTCTCAACAGTTTCAATTTGGGGCGTAATTTCCTCAGCTACTGCTAGAGTTTTTGGTGTTAAAAACACACCCCAAACAACCAGCAAAATAGCAAGTCCCATCAATACTTTTTTCATAAGGCATATTTTACCGCATTTCCCTCACCAAAGCTATTTTTACTCTCCCGCCATCACTGTAAACATCTTGTCGTGCATTTCCCAAAATTTCCCCTGATCACCGGCACACAACGCCGCCTCAGCGGCTTTTTTAGCGTTAGCGTGGAAAGATAAGGGGAAACTGCGATACTCCAAACTAATCTGATCACCATACTTTGCCAAAACCGCTTCAATGGTGGAAAATGATCGATTGCAATAAGGACACTCAAAATCTGTGTACTCCATTATCTTAATTTTTGCGTCTTTGTTTCCCTTGATGTATCCAGTTCCGTATGACAAGTTTTTCAATCTCTTTGGTGTTTCACCGGTAGAGTCAAGTTTCACCTTATCTCCAGTACCATTCTTCAGCTCAGCGTCAATCACTTTCTCAAAATCAGCTTGGGGCAAAGATCCCACAATCATTATGCCGTTGATGAAGAATGAAGGAGTTCCGGTTACTCCCAAATCTTGACCTTCCTTCTCTTCTTTTGCAACCTTGTCCGTATAAGTACCATCGTCCAGACATTTATTAAACTTACTCGCGTTCACACCGAATCCTTTTGCCATCTCTTTTAAGGCTTTTACCGATATTTTTGACTCTGTCGTTGTCGGTGTCGCTGTTGTCTCAGTACCAGTTCCTTTTCCATCTTTCATCTGGGACACTTGAGAAGATAAACGTCCTACAAAGAAAGAGGCAACCACCAATAGGAAAACCAAAATGGGAGCGTAAATCGAGTTTTTATCTTTAATCATTTAAACTATGTTATCACATAATTAATCGTCTTCCCCTGAACAAAAATCACCTTAATCACACTTCCTCCGTTTAGATATTTTTGTACTTTTTCCGAAGACTCTGCTTTTGTTCGCACTTCCTCCTCATTTGCCTCAGGGTCTACTCCTTCCAATAGATCTCTTAATTTTCCATTGATCTGGACTGAATATGTTATTCCCTCAGACTCTAAATATCTTTCTTCAAACACAGGAAATTCCTGAGTGTGTACACTAAACTGGCCGCCCAAGATAGACCACAATTCTTCTGCCACAAAAGGAGCAAACAAAGCCAGAATCTTTACAATACTTTTTAGATCACTGTCTGATACTTTCGCCTTACTTTTTGTCAGCTCATTGACAGTCTCCATTAGTTTGGCCACAACCGTATTAAATTTGAATCTGGAAACATCCTCGTTAGCAGTTTTAATCAGCTTTTGTACGATTTTTGGAGCCGTCAAATCACCATCTCCATTTTTACCTGCCTGGTCAACAACCAAGTTATATAGTTTTTCTATAAATCGTTTCACCCCAACCAAAGATCTCTCGTTCCAAGCCATGGTTGCGTCAAACGGTCCCATAAACATCATGTATGTTCGCAACACATCGGTCCCATAAACATCAGCCACACTATCCGGAACCACCACATTACCGTGGCTCTTACTCATTCTGTTTCCATCAGGTCCAAGGATCACCCCATGAGACAATCTCTTGTCATACGGTTCAGGAATCTCTTTCGGCACTACTCCCAAATCCCAAAGGAACTGATAAATAAATCGGCTATAAAGTAAGTGCAGTGTGTTATGTTCATCCCCTCCCACATATACGTCCACAGGCATCCAATACTTCATCTTTTCCATGTCAGCCAATTTCTTATCATTATTTGGATCGACGTAACGCAAGAAATACCAATCGCTTCCTGCCCAGTTAGGCATCGTATCTGTCTCCCGCTTGGCTTCTCCACCACACACTGGACAGGGCGTTTCCACCCAGTCAGTCATTGTCGCCAAAGGCGATTCGCCCGTATCAGTTGGCTGATATTTTTCAATCTCGGGCAATCTAACTGGTAACTGCTCCTCAGGTACACTCACCCAGCCATCTTTTTCGCAATAAATCATGGGTATTGGCTCACCCCAGTAATGCTGACGACTAAAAATCCAGTCTCTCAAGTGATAATTTACCGACTTCTCTCCAACCCCTTTTTCTACAATTTTTTCGATCATTTTCTCATCAGGAGTATATTCAAGATTTATTTCCAGTCCGAACTTCTCTGCAAAAGCCTTGTCCCGCTCATCATGGCTTGGTACTGCCATAATGGCACCTGTTCCATAAGAAATAAGTACATAGTCAGCAATCCATATCGGAATCTCTTTTTGTGTCACTGGATTTATAGCGTACAGGCCGGAGAAAACACCTGTCTTTTCTTTTGAAAGTTCTGTTCTCTCCATCTCACTCTTTTTTCTCGTCTCGGCAACATACTCTTTCACTCCTGGATTATTAAGTACCCCACCAACCAATTTATGTTCAGGGGCAATCACCATAAAGGTCACACCCTCAAGGGTATCTGGTCTCGTGGTAAATACTTCGAGCTTTTCCTCAGAGTCTTTGACATCAAAACGGATTTTTGCTCCTACTCTTTTATCAATCCAGTTCGTCTGAGCCGCTCTAACTTTGTCTATAAAGTTTGTGTCTTTCAATCCATCCAAAAGCCTCTCTGCATAATCCGTAATCTTCACCACCCATTGTGAGATTATTCTTCTCTCGGTTTCCGTTCCGCAACGCTCGCATTTTCCATCAACTACCTCTTCATTGGCCAAACCTATCTTACAAGATGGGCACCAATTAATCGCCATTTCCTCCTTGTGTGCCAACCCCTTCTCAAACAATTTAGTAAATATCCACTGAGTCCATTTGTAATAATCAGGGTCAGTTGTATCCACCAATCTATCCCAGTCAAAAGAAAATCCAAGTCTCCTCATCTGTTCCTTAAACTTATCTGTATTTTCCTTTGTAACAGCTTGTGGTTTTTGTCCCATCTTAATTGCATAATTCTCAGTTGGCAGTCCAAAAGCATCCCAACCCATAGGAAACATCACATTAAATCCTTTCATTCTCTGGAATCGAGCATAGACATCCGCCCCCGTCATCGAAAAAGCATGACCGACGTGCAATCCAGATCCCGAAGGGTAGGGAAACTCCACCAATATATATTTTTTCTCCTTCTTTTCAAAGTCAATTCCGTGAAAACCAGCAAAACCATCATACCTATCTATCCATTTTTTCTCGGTCTCTTTAAAGTCATACGCCATGAGGCTATTGTAATTCAAAACTTTCCCAATCGCACCACATTTTCTGCTAGTTCGATTCCCACAGCATCTCGTGCCCTGTTTTTTATTTCTTCCACCAACTGTACATAATTTTTTGCTGTTCCTTTTCCCAGATTAACCACTGTGTTTGCATCGCTCCTCGAAATCTTCATCTTTCCCAGTCTAAAATCTTTCATATTCAAAACATCTCCGATCAAATACGCTGGATTCCCCGTCGGATATCCCAAAATCTTCACTTCTTCTTCTGGCAAATCCTCAAATACTTTTGATACCGATCGACTTTGCTTTTTCTCTTTTATTTTTTCACCGCGCTTCTTCAATTTCTGATTTTGGACACCTGATCGTAAAACAAACGTCGCATCCACAATCACACTGCCTTCGACATTTTTTCCCGGCGTCTTTGTTTTCACTCCTCCATGAACATCAATGATGGATATTTTTTTCAGGAACTCTCTTCCCAAACCATCCAAGACAGCCCCCGCGATACTTCCTCTATAATTCTTCATACACTCCAAGCCCACTATTCCTTTTCCATCCAATTCCTTCAATGCCATTTGCGTCCCCATACCTCCATCAATTGTTACCTCCATTTTCTTTACTTCCTTTTTAATAAATATATCCGTAAAACTTCTTATCGGTTTAATCTGAATTCTCTTGCTATTACTTCTAATCACAATCCCTTCAATTCCCAAATCACCAAACACCACTCCGCTTCCTTCTCCTATCACGGTAACAGGTACTTGAAAAGATTTTGCCAGTCGTATCGCCTTAACCAGGTCTCCTGAATTTTCGGTTTTATAAAAAATGTCTGCTTCTCCACCCACACCCAAAGTAGTATGCGCCGACATCGGCTCATTTAGCTTTGTCTTTTCTGGTTCCAAACATTTAACTAGACTTTCTAAATTATTCAAACCATTACTAATATAACTCATTTTTCCGCTAGACCACCATACAACTAGTAAACTTTCGTTCTCGCAGTTCTCTTTCAATTTCTTTCTTTCCTTGGTAATCCACCGTTATCAAAACTCGAATCATAAAGTTCTCTTCTCTATTAACCTTTTCCACCTTACTTCTCTCATCACCCTTGTGCTTGGCAATTATTCCGGCAATTTCTTCAGATACGCCAATTCTGTTTCTCCCCTGAACTAATATCGTGGTAAACATTCCTCTTCCAATCTTCATCTCATCAAGCTTCTTTGATACCACTTCCGGATCCAATCCGTATGCTACCTTGTAATATAGATCGTCAATCCCAAACCAACACCCCAAGTCCACCAATAGCTTATCAACCACATCCTGATCCAGATCCTCAATCGCCAAAATTCCCCTCTCCTTCAATACCTGATTAACTAATATTTCTTTTCCCCTGTTCACTTCCTGATCATGTTCGGCAATTCTCATTTGCTGTTCAATTGTGTTCCTTGTTTCAGGATTACAAAAGCCGAGCCAGTCTACGTTAGGGTACGTTTGGTGTTGATCAGTGATCACTTCCACTACTCCAGCGTTAGGGATTATTTTGTCAAGGCTTATCACTTCTCCATTTACTTTAATTGCCACGGCTCTTAATCCGAGTAAAGGATTTAGTTTGTAGGCCACATCAATTCCTGTTGCTCCAGGCTCCATAAACACCAACTCTTCTTTTGGAGTAAAAATCATCTTTCGTTTATAAGAATCTGGGTCTTTCATTAATTCTTCCTGACCGATACTCGCCACCCCCCAGTTATTAAAGTTTTCTCTTTTTCTTGTCGTAAAAGCGACTTCAATATTTCCTTCATTGACTTTATACGTATCATGGAAAGCACTATAGCCATTTACTGCCGGTTTCACTAGGTAATCGTCACTCCGATTTTGTACCAGTAAGTTCTTATATTTATTTCTAATTACCCCCATCGCCAAATAACACTGTGCCAAGTTCTCTTCATCTTTAATAATTACTCGGAAACTGACCACATCGGTAATGTCCGCAAATTCCTTTGGCTTGCTATCGGCTCTCATTGCTGATCGTTTCTGCTTTTCTGCTAACTCCCAGTAGCCACCCACCTCGTGCTTTACTTCAGCCGCAATACCAGCCTCAATCAAAGCAGTCGCAATCGCTTTTTCAGTTCCCTCAATAAAATTTTTCTCCAGCCTTGGATCAGAATCAATTTTTTCTTTTACTTGTTTATATCTCTCTGGCTCTAGGTAGTAAAAGGAAATGTCCGCCAAAGCATTTTTCACTTGCCATAATCCAAGCGACTCAGCCATGGGTACATAAACGGCCAAAGTTTCCTTTGCCTTCGCCATCTTCTTTTCCTCTGAGAATCCTTTTCCTTTTGGACCATCCTCCATCGTATGCATGTTGTGCAAACGGTCCGCTAGCTTAATCATCGCCACACCAGGTTCCACCAAAGTCTCTCTGGTTACTTTTCGAAGTGTTTCAAAATCATTGTCCTTCCCTGTCGGAGACTTAAACTTACTCACTCCGTCTACCAAAAGCGCCACTCTTTCTCCAAACATATCTCTAATCTGTTCTAGTGAAATCAGTTCCGGGTGGTCCTCCCAAGTATCATGCAAAAGTCCCGCAATCACCATTTCCTCATCTGCCCCCCATTGCCTTAGAATTTGTGCTACAGCCATGCAATGATTTACATAAGGTTCTCCCGTCGTCCTTCTGATATCTTCCTTATGAATTTCTGCTGCAATTTCCAATGCCAGTCGTTCTTTTTCTGTCAAACCCACAGAAAATTCCTCTCTTTTTACTTCAAAACTTACTCCTGGTCTTAAACAACACTCGTTTTCAATCATCTTAACGGCATATTCTACACTTATAAGTCTATTTTGTCACTACTCTATCCTAAGTTTAAACAAAGTAGCGTTATACTTAATCAGGGCGAAAACAGACATGAAAACATTCTTTATTAAACATATTTTTGGTTTACAGACAAATACTGATGTTGAAATTCTGTGTTGGATAAAAAACAAGAGAGATCATGGTGGAATAATTTTCTTTGAGCTTGAAGATTCCACAGGCAGTATTGACAGTATTGTATTAAAAGATTCTGTCTCGAACAACGAATATGTTCAAATATCAAAAATTACGATTGATTCTTCTGTAAAGGTGCATGGTGTAACTAAGAACAATACAACCAAAAAGGGCAAACAAGAAATACAGATTATTAGTATGTTAATTATTGGTACTGCCTCACCTAAACTGGAACCTTCTCCAAGATCATTGGTAAATCCTTTCGAAAAACGATATTCAAAACTAATCTTAAATAAAAGACATCTATATATTCGAAACTCAAAAATTCGTTCTGTATTCGTAATAAAATACCAAATGTTGTCTATCCTCAGAGAATGGTTTAAGAAATATCAGTTTATCGAAGTCGACACTCCAATACTTACACAAACAAATATATACGACAACAATAATACATTTAATACCGATTATTTTGGGACAAAAGTCTACCTCTCACAGTGTGCTGGCCTTTATCTTGGAGCAATGGTACCAACGTTTGAACAGGTATACACAATCACACCCGCTTTCAGACGAGAATCAAGTAAAAGTCCAAGACATAATCCTGAGTTTTATCACCTAAAGTGTCAAGCCGCATTTTGCTCACTTGAAGATATGATGAATTTTATTGAAAATATGTTATTTTTTCTAGTCAATAATTTAAACACTGTTTCACAAGTAGATCTCAATAACCTAAATATTAGTATCAACGTACAAGAATTCAAGCCTCCATATCCTAAAATCTCATATTTATCAGCCTTAAAAATTCTCAAATCTGAAGGTATAGATATCGAAATTGGCCAAAGCCTTAATGAAAAAGCCGAAACAATCATTACAAGCAAATACAACAAACCTGTTTTTGTAACCAATATGCCAGCAAAAGTCGAACCATTTCTTTACAAAATAATGGAATCAGATAATAGATTTACAAAAACGGCCGATCTTTTATTACCTGGCGGTTACGGAGAAATATTGGGTGTAGCAGAATTTATTCAAGACAGTTCACAGCTACTAACAAGAATAAATGAAAAAAAATATATTACAGAAATTGAAAAACAAAAAATTCAATGGTATGTGGAATTATGTAATTTTGGTAATATTCCTCGGAGTGGTTTTGGTATGGGGGTTGAACGACTTCTCAGGGCATTACTAAAGCTTCCACACATTCGCGATGCATTTCTATTTCCAAGATTATATGATCATCTACCCTACCCTTAAACACAAATATGTATCCAAGATCATATTAACTATATAATAATTCACATGGAACGAACACTCATTAAAGACACCGTCACCAAGATTGGACAAACAGTGACCCTCAAAGGCTGGGTTAACACCAAACGTGACCACAGCAAAGTTGTCTTTATCGATCTTCGTGATCGTAGCGGAATTGTTCAGATAGTCTTTTGGGGCGAAATCGCCACCTCTGCCAAAAGCTTAAGAACCGAAGATACCATCGAAATCGAAGGCACAGTTAAGGAAAGATCTCAAAACAATATTAACCTCGATTTAGATACGGGCAAGATCGAAATCGAAGCCACCAAACTCACCATACTAGCCTCCTCCGCTGAGATGCCCTTCGACATGAGTAAAGAAGATCTCGATCTCGATATTTCTACTCTCCTCGATTATCGTTCTCTCACCTTCCGTCACCCCAAGATACAAGCAATCTTCAAAGTTCAGGCTATCATCATCGAGGCCTTCCGCAAGGCCATGATCGCTCGCGATTTCCTCGAGTTCCAAGCTCCTTCGATTATTAGTTCCGTTCCCGAAGGCGGTGCTGAAGTTTTTAAGGTCAAATACTTCGACAGCGAAGCCTTTCTCTCCCAAAGTCCTCAGCTTTACAAGTCCCTCCTCACTACTGCCTTCGAAAGAGTCTTTAGTGTCAATCAGATTTTTAGAGCCGAGCCATCTAGCACCACTCGTCATCTCACCGAGGCCACCAGTCTTGACGCCGAATTTAATTTTCTAGACTCCTGGGAAGATGTTCTCGAAATGGAAGAATACGTCGTCCGTTTCATCTTCAAAGAGGTCAGTGAAAAGTGTCAGAAAGAGTTATCTCTTTTCGGTGCTACCATTCCTTTGATGGCAAAGGATAAATTCCCCGTAATAAAATTGCATGACGCGCAAGAAATTATCTTCCAAAGAACCGGTCGCGACTGCCGTGGAGAAAAAGATTTTGCTCCGGAAGATGAAAGAGAAATTTGTGCTTGGGCCAAAGAAGAAAAAGAGTCAGACCTCGTTTTTGTTTCTCATTTCCCCACCAAGAAGAAACCTTTCTACGTTTACCCGGATCCGGCAGACCCTGAATATGCTTTTAGTGTTGATTTACTTTGCCGAGGTGTTGAATGGTCCTCCGGTGGCCAGAGACTCAACGACTACCAAAGTATTCTGAAAAACGTTAAGGAATGGGGTCTTAAAGAAGAAGATAATGTACTTTATCTTCAAGCTTTTAAATACGGTTCGCCCCAGCTTGGCGGTTTTGCCTTAGGAGCTGAGAGAGTCACTATGTACATTCTCGGACTCAAAAATATTCGTGAAGCTTCTATGTTCCCCCGCGATATGGAACGCATCGATGTCCGTTTATCTGCTAAAAAATAAATATGTCTGATAACAAATCAACCATACTAGATAAAGTAATCTCCCTCTCCAAGCGCCGCGGCTTTATTTTTCCCGGGTCGGAAATCTATGGGGGACTTGCCAACACCTATGACTTCGGTCCTCTAGGCACCGGATTCAAACGCAATCTCATGAATTTCTGGTGGAAAACTTTTGTCACTTCCCGTTCTGATATGTTTGGTTTGGATACTTCTGTCATCATGAGTCCCAAAGTCTGGGAAGCTTCGGGTCATACCGTAAACTTCACCAACGTTATGGTCGACTGTCTCACTTGTCACTTCCGTACTCGTGCTGATCAGTTGATAGAAGATGCCGCCGGTCTGGACAATGTTGAAGGTAAACCCACTGAAGAACTCGATCAGATTATTGCCGACAAGGGCATCAAGTGTCCCAAATGCGGCAACAAAACCTGGACTAAAGTACGTAACTTCAATCAGCTTTTTGAAACTCAGATTGGTATCATCACCGAAGGTAAAAATACCGCTTATCTGCGCGGTGAGCTTGCCCAAGGTATGTTTGTCGACTTCAAACAAGTTCTTGACTCCCTTCACCCCAAACTTCCTTTTGGTCTGGCTCAGTCCGGCAAAGCCTTTAGAAACGAAATCACTATGGGCAAGTTTACCTTCCGCACACTTGAGTTTGATCTGGCCGAGTTTGAGTATTTTGTCAAACCAGAAGACTGGGAAAACAGTTTTGAATACTGGAAAAAAGAAATGTACGACTTTGCCATTGATTTAGGTCTTCCTGCCGAAAAACTTCGATGGCGTGCTCATACCAAAGAGGAACTCGCTCACTACAGCAAACGCACCGAGGATCTTGAATACGAATTCCCCTGGGGTTTCAAGGAAATGTTTGGAATTGCCTACCGCACCGATTTTGATCTCAAAAATCACATGGAGAAATCAGGTGTTGATCTTCGCTACACAGATCCATACTCCCAGGAAAAATTCCTTCCTCATGTTATTGAACCAACCTTTGGTCTTTCCCGTTTACTTACTATTATCCTTATGAACTCCTATTTTGAAGACACGGAAAAACAAAGAGTCGTTCTCAAACTTCCTGAGGTTCTTTCACCATACAAAGTCGCTGTCTTCCCCTTGGTTGGTAACAAAGAAGAATTAAGCAAAAAAGCTAATGAGGTCTTTAATGATTTAAAGAAAGACATGAGTGCTGTCTTAGACGAAAGAGGTAATATCGGCAAACGCTACTTCACTCAAGACGAGATCGGCACTCCTTACTGTATTACCGTTGACTACGACACCCTCGAAGACAACACTGTCACGGTTCGCGAAAGAGATACTGCCACTCAAAAGCGTGTCAAGATTGAGGAGCTTCTCTCTGCTCTAAAATAAACCACAAAAAACCACCCATTTCTGAGTGGTGTATGAAGGGAATAATTTACGGCTTCATTTTGACATCGCGAGCTAAACCACTATTGTAAAAAGAATAAGCTGTATACGAACCATAAAACCATCCAAAACCGATAAATATTGCATCCTTGCAATATGAGACTTTCTTTTTAAAAGGGAATGTACTCCTCATATATGAATAGCGATGTAATTTCCCAAAAATATCTCTGAACACGGCGATATCCTGTATCCCCAAATTATTTTGTTGTTCAGAAAAATAAAATGCCCCAAAGTCACCTTCTCCCATATTTCCTCCTTAATATAAGTTTAAAGAACCAAAAGTTAACTTTATCGCTGAGATTATACTCGACAGGAATATTTGATGCAACAAAAAGCCCCACAATGTGAGGCTTTTTTGCTACCTAATCAAAATTACTCAGCGATTTTTACGTTTTTTGCAGCGGGTCCTTTTGTACCCTCTTCAATATCAAACGAAACTTTAGCTCCTGTTTGTAGTTCTTCAAAAGAGATACCACTTAAGTCATTGGAATGAAAAAAGAGATCTTTTGATTCTCCATCACGAGCAATAAAGCCGTATCCTCTGTCTGTTTTTGTTTTAACCGTACCTATCATAATATTTTGCTTGAAGTTTAGCTAATGGCTAATTTATCTCCCTGCAGCATGATTTTACCACTTCCCAGATCAAAGAATTTTCCCGTACATATAATTATCAAGGTTTTGCCAACTATTTTTTCTTATTCCTTCCAAAACAAATCCGTGTTTTTCGTAGAAATGCTGCAAATGAGTCTCTTGTGTTTCAAGTTCAATTTTATGGAGATGATTATTTTTACACCAATCAATCATCTCTTCTATCAATTTTCCTCCAATTTTCATGTTTTGATGTGACTTTAAGACTCCAATCCACCCTAAATATGCAACACCAAAATTTATTCCTTCCAACATCACATATCCAACCATTTCTTCTCCATCCTTAGCTACAAATATTGGCAACTTATCTTCCTTTAAAAGGGTTCTCCAGTATTCAATTGAATAGTCGTCTAAAAGCCATTTTTCCTTTGATTCTTGCGTCCAGTCATCAAAGTCGGTTTTTGCTACTGATTTGAAAAGTTCATAAAAACTATCAACTTCTTCTTTTCCTAATCTTGAAATAACAATGTTATCCATCTATATATTATTCTCTAATTCCTCTGATACCTCCATTATTGTCAATAATTTCTGTTCTCCCGTCTTCATATTTTTCAAAGCCACTTTCTTTTTGTTCACTTCATCTTCACCAATAATTGCCACATATGGTACTCCAATTTTATTGGCATAAATGAGTTTCTTTTTGAATTTATCGTCTTCGGTATAAAGTTCTGTTGGTACTCCTGCCTCTCGTAGTTTCCCGGAAACTTCAAGTGCAAAAGGCATATCGGCTTCCATTGGCACTACCAGCACTTTGGCTGGTGTAGCCGTTTCTGCTTTAATCATCCCGGCATCCAACAGTTGCGAAAACAATCTGGTGAGGCCGATAGAAACTCCAACTCCGGGGAAACTTTGATTGCTATAACTTTCAGCCAGATTATCGTACCTTCCACCGCCGCAAACACTTCCTTTCACCCGATCATCCAAGAGTTTTGTTTCGTAGACTGTCCCGGTGTAATATGAAAGGCCTCGGGCAATTGCCAAATCAATCTGCATATTTTTCTCCGGCACCCCAAACTCTCCGGCTTTTTTCACTACTTCGAATAGCTCCGTTACTCCCTGTTTAAACGTCTCGTTGTCAATCTCCATTTTTCCAAGACTCTCCAAAATCTTGACATTGCTTCCTCCCAAACGGACAAAATCCATAATTTTATTGGCATCACTAGCCGTAATTCCCAAATCAATGAGCATTTGTTTATCTGTCTCCAGCCCCACCTTTTCCAGCTTATCGATAATTCTTAATACTTCATCTCGCTTGTCTGCAACTCCCAGATCTTCCAACAGTCCGCTAAGAATTTTTCGATTGCTAATCTTAATTACAAAGTCACCTAAATCCAGTTTCTCAAACACTTTGTTGATTACTGCCGGTATCTCGGCGTCGTTGACCATAGCCAGGGCTCCATTTCCAATAATATCAATGTCAGCCTGATAAAACTCCCGGAAACGCCCTTTCTGCGGTCTCTCCCCCCGATATGTTTTGCCTATCTGGTAACGGCGAAAGGGGAACGTTAGACTATTACTGTACATGGCCACATAGCGAGCCAACGGCACAGTCAAATCAAATCTAAGCCCTAGTTCATCGTCCCCTTTGGAAAATCGATAGACTTCTTTTTTGGTATCTTCCCCAATCTGGGCAAAAAGCACATCCGCGTTTTCCACGATAGGTGTATCTTGCGGCACAAAACCATACTCCTCAAAAGTCTCTTTGATGATTTCCACAAACTTATTGAACAAAATCTGTTCTGCTGGCAGGAGTTCCATAAATCCTGCTTGTATTCTTGGTATTACTTTAGTTTGCATACATCAATTCTATCCGACATCTATGAATGTTTCTCGTTCATCTTTTTCCAATCCCATTCTCTGGTTTTGTTTTCCTCATATTTCTTCAGTATTGCGCCTTCCAGATCTAGTCCCAATACACCACACAAATGGATAATTCTCATCACTGCACCAGCCATTTCATCTTCCAAGCTCCAACCTCCAGTCATCTTTTTACTCCGATATCCTTCATAGGCCGATGACACCTGAGCGTGTATTAGAGCAATTTTCTCTGGAACAGAAATCTCTTCCGGTTTTGTTCCGAAACCTTTCTCTGCCGCCTGATCCATTATTTTTTCGTTTAGTTCTTCAAAAGTAACTGACATATTATTTATTTAATAATTTTTAAATATTTACGTTTACCTACACGAATTACATTTATACCAATATGGAGCTTAATTACCTCGTCTCCTTTAACAATTCTTTTTTCATCAAGATAAAGAGCTCCTTCCTCCAACAATCTTTTTGCTTCAGATTTACTTTGTGCTAACCCTGAGTCAACAATAAAATCCAGTAAACTAGTTCCGTCTTTAATTATCGGTTGAACAATTCCCAATTCATCGACATTAGTAGTAATCTCCAAGGCATTTTCGTCCACCTTCTTTTCCACGACAGTTTTTTGGAAAAATTCTTCTGCCGCATCTACCTCTTCTTTACCGCAAAGTTCTTTCACAATCACTCTAGCCAACTCCCTCTTTATATTCATCGGATTCTCCCCGCTCTCAAGACGTTTCTTAGCCTCATCAATTACATTTTGAGGAGCGTTAGTTCCCATAACATAGTAGGTGACAATCATATCGTCTTTCACCGACATTACTTTTCCAAACACCTCTTCTGGTGAGTCTTCCAACCAAATCGCGTTCCCCCAGGTTTTACTCATCTTGCGTCCATCAGTCCCTGGCAAAAAGCCATTGGTAATAATGCATGAGTCTTTTCCCTTTAGGTCTTTAATCAAAGTTCTCCCTGCCTGCATATTAAATGTCTGGTCGGTTCCCCCAATCTGAATATCGGTGTCGAGTGCCATACTGTCATAACCTTGCATGATTGGGTAAAGTACTTCCGGTAGTGACACACTTTTCCCTTCCAAAAGTCTCTTTTTAATTAATTCTCGGCTAATAAAATCGTTTAAGGAAAAGTGTTTTGTTAGTTTTAGAACTGCCGCGAAGTCCAGTTTACTCAGCCACTCGCTATTGAAATGAACCTCAATTTTCGAAAAGTCCAAAAACTTCTTTGCTTGTCTTCTGTAGTCTTTGAAATTTTCTTCAATTTGCTCACGTGAGAGCATTGGCCTCTCAGTTTCTTTGTCCGAGGTGTCTCCAACCGTTGCCGTAAAGTCGCCAATAAGGAAGGTCACATGGTGTCCCAGCTCAGCCAATATTTGCAGTTTACGCAGGGGGAAAGCATGACCCAAATGAATCTTTGTTGCCGTGGGGTCAATTCCCATATACACGTTAAGAACTCTCCCCGAATTAAGCATTTTTTCGATTTCTGCTTTGTTCGGAATGTAATTCTCAACGCCGCGCGTCAAGAAGCTCTCAATAAGTTCTTTCTTTCTCGCTTCTTCCATATAGCTATTGTATCTCATCTCAGGCGTGATAAATAATTTCTGAGACGACAAAGACCGAAGCCTTGTACCTTTTCAAAAATATTGCGCAAAGTGAAATTGCCTGGTTTTCATGTACCCATGAAAAATTTCACTGCAAACAATGGATGGCTTTCGCGCAGGCGAAAGAGCATCCGGTTTTTGAAAATGGTATGAGGCGGCAGGTTTCGTCGAAGAAAAATCCTTTACAGACTCTTCTCCTCCACTTCTTTAATCACTTTCTCAGCAAAATCAGAGACTTTCATTGTTCCTAAATCTTTTTGACCTCGTTGGCGAACAGAAACCTCTTTTGCCTCGGCTTCTTTTTCACCAATGATTAGCATATATGGCACTTTGGAAGCTTCAGCATTGCGAATTTTTTTACCCAAAGAGTCAGCATCGGTATTAAGTTCTACCCTGATTCCTTGTTTCTGCAGTTTCTCAGCTACTTCTGCCGAATATTCCATCGTTTTTTCGGAAATAGGTAGTACGGCCACTTGAACCGGAGACAACCATGTTGGGAAGGCTCCGCCAAAATGTTCAATCAAAATCATCATCATCCGTTCTGCTGATCCGATAATTGCTCGATGTAACATCACTGGGTGTTTCTGAGTCCCATCTTGGTCGGTATAAACTAGTCCAAACCTCTCCGGCATCACAAAGTCAATTTGTACTGTCGATAGTTGCCACTCCCTTCCCAGAGCATCGGTGGCAATCAGATCCATCTTCGGAGCATAAAAGGCTGCTTCACCTGGTCCCTGGAAATACTCAATCTGGTTTCTCTCCATAATAATCTCCGCCCATTTTTCTACTTTGTTCCACACTTTCGGGTCACCCAAGTATTTTTCTGGGTGTTGTGGGTCTCTCGTCGACAGTCGGTATTTATATTTAAATCCGAAGGTTGCCATAATTTTCTTCGTCATCTGTAGAGCCATATCTATCTCGTCATCCACCTGATCTTCTCGACAAAAAATATGGCAGTCATCCTGAGAGAAAGCTCTTGCTCGAGCCAGTCCAGACAACTCACCTGGTTTCTCATCGCGGTAAAGCATGGCGAAGTCGGTCAATCTCAAAGGCAAATCACGATAACTTCTTGCCTGCGCCGCAAAAATCTGTGTGTGTTGTGGGCAGTTCATTGGTTTCAAGAACATCTCTTCGTCGGAGTAATTGGAAACTACCCGAAACATCGAGTCTTTATATTTGTCGTAATGTCCTGAAGTCTTAAATAGTTCTGCCTTTGCAATTTGCGGTGTCCATACTTGGGTATATCCTTCCGCAATCTGCATCTCTTCCACAAAATTATTTAATGTTCTTCTGATAAAAGCTCCTTTCGGTGAATACAGAGGCAGTCCACTTCCAATTAGGTCTGAAAATGAAAATAGATCCATCTCTTTACCTAGTTTTCTGTGATCTCTTTTTTTGGCTTCTTCCAAAAGAGAAACATAATTATCGAGTTCCTTTTGTGTCTCGAAAGCCGTGCCGTAAATTCTTGTCAGCATCTTATTCTTCTCATCTCCGTGCCAATAAGCTCCGGCAATCGACAAGAGTTTAAATGCTTTTACTTCAATAGTTTTAGCCACATGAGGTCCGGCACAAACATCCACAAACGAGCCTCCCTTTCCGGGGTCACCCGTCCAGTAAACAAAAATTTCCTCTCCATCTTTTTCCGCTTTGTCTATCCATTCCTGTTTATATGGATTGTCGGCAAACATTTCTCTTGCTTTCTCCGCCGTCACAATATGTTTTTCAAAAGGTAAATTAAGTTGAACAATCTTCTTCATCTCTTTCTCGATCTTGGGGAAATCATTCTCGGTTACTTTAAAACCATTTGTTGTGTCAAAGTCAAAATAAAATCCGGTATCGATAGCAGGACCCATGGCCTTAATGATTTGGCCAGGCCAAATCTTCTCCATTGCTTGAGTTAATATGTGTTCGGCACTGTGTCTCAGTGCATGCAGTTTCGTTTCTTCCATTTTTGTTTGAGCCAAAAGGCGATGAATAATATGTTAATAACAAAAAACTACCCTTCTCACAAGAGTCCTTTCGGACGGTTCCATCTTGCTTGCTAGGTAGCCTCTTAATTCAAAGCGTTGGTGCTTTCTCCCTGCTTCTCCCCGGTCGGTAATCGGATCGCCAAAGCAATTCACTTATACCCTAAGTATATCACTCTCAAATCCATACCTACAGGCTTGACAAATCACACTATAGGGTGTACAATACCATCACCTTAAAAATCTAATTCTCTTTGGAGGAATTGTGCCTAAAAAAGTGTTTTATGGCGATTTAATTCAAATTACCGAGATCCAAAAGATCTTCGCCGGTAACCCCAAAGTTACTGTCGAAACCAAAAAGATCCTGAGCGTCTTCGGCAACGAAAGTTCAAGCTCAAAAGACACCAAGATCAAAGGCGTCGCCCTTGGCAATGGAGGCTTGGTCTTTACCTTCAAAGATGGCCGTCACATTCTCAATATTGGAAGTGAGTTTTCCATCTCAAAGATCAAACCCCAGCAAACAAGATGGCAATCGGCATCAGCAATGGTCATCACCAAAGTTTCATTCACTAACTCTATCGGTGAGAGAGTGACCATCATTAGGTAAGTTAAAAACCTCGGATTATTCCGAGGTTTTTTATTATCCTTCCCTCTTAACACGAAGTGGAGGAAATAGCGTTCCCTCACGAGCGGAAATGTCTTCCATCGCCCAGAAAAGTCGCTCTGACATTCCAAATCCGGAAGTTGGCGGCATTCCATATGAAAGCATTTCCACAAAGTCTGTATCCATCATTTGAGCTTCCTCGTCTCCCTTATCTCTTCCTTTTTGCTGCTCTTCAAATCTCTCTTTTTGATCAACTGGATCATTAAGTTCCGAATAGCCATTTCCCTGCTCGGATCCTGCCAAAATTATATGGAATCTTTCCGTTATTTCCGGATCTTCTGGTTTACTCTTGGCCAAGGGCGACATAAATTTTGGCTCATTTAAAAGGAATGCCGGTCCGGCAATTGTTTTGCGGACAATCTTCCAACAGTTATCAATAAGACGAGCCCTATTAATTTCTCCAGTCAGTCTCACTCCCGCTTTTTTGATCGCTTCTTTCATTTCCTCATCCGTCGAATTCACAATATCAATTCCAACCTTTTCTTTAATTACTTTCAAATAGTCAATTTCTTCCCAATCGTCGGCCAAATCAAACTCCATTCCTCCACTTACAAACTTAGTTTTCCCATATACTTCTTTGGCAATGTGTCGGTAGAGTTCACGAGTTAGTTGCATATTGTCTCTGTAGTCTGCGAAAGCCCAGTACCACTCCAAAGAGTAATACTCCGGCAAATGTTCGTCATCCATTCCCTCATTACGAAAGTTCGGAGCTAGTGTGTATATCTTTTCGAAACCGGCGCCAATGAGTCTCTTTTGATAAAGTTCGGTCGAAATTCGCATATAAAAATCCTGATCAATCGAGTTCATGTGAGTCACAAATGGTCTGGCGTCTGCTCCCCCAGTCACCGACTCCAACACTGGCGTTTCCACCTCCATAAATCCTTTGGAGGCCATAAACTTTCGACACTCAGCCCAAAATTTAGCCTTTCTCTCAAACCTTCTAATCTTGCCCTGATCCATTAAAAGGTCTAGGTATCTCTTTCGGAAAGCGTCATCCGGATCCACAATTCCTACCCATTTTTCAGGTAAGGGTAGTCTCGCCTTCGTCAGCATTTTAATTTCTTTTACCTGAACAGACACTTCTCCTGTTCTGGTTTTTACAATCTCTCCGGTTGTTTGAATGATGTCCCCAATATCCAAGAGCTCCAAATCATCAAATCCCAAGGTTTGTTTGGCCTGATCACGAGCACCCATCATGTCTTGTCTGATAAACAGTTGTATTCTGCCACTTTGATCCTGAATCTGCCCAAAAATTAGTTTGCCATGCTCCCTCCAGGCCATTATTCTTCCGGCCAAGGTTAATGTCTTCCCTTCGTATTTTTCAAAATTCTCCACCACTTCCATATTGGAAGCTTCTTTTATGGAGCGCGCAGGATACAAATCAATCCCCATTTTTTTAAGGGCTTCAATCTTCTTTTCCCGTTCTTTTAGTATTTCCTCTAGTCTGCTTGCCATGCGTTTATTTTACCAGTTTACATCTTCTCCACTGTCTCAATTCCCAAAATCTTCAGACCTTTTTTAATTACTTCGCCGGTCAATGCTGTCAAGGCTAGTCTTAGACTCTGGTTTTCAACTCCAACTACTTTGTTTCTTTCATAAAATCCGTTGAATTTTTGAGCCGTCTCAAATAGATACGCACATACAGTTTGTGGTGCAAAGTTCCTGGCCGCAGACTCCACTACTTCCCCCTCAACAAATCTCAATAGCAACCATCTTGCCAAAATTCGTTCATCATCGTTCTCAAACTCTTTTTTGCCTGCAATCACCTTATCAAGGTTCTCTCCAAGCTTATTCAACACTCCTCTTGTTCTTACATACACATACTGCAAATACGGTGCACTATTCCCGTCCATCGAAATTGCCTCTTCTTTTACAAATACATAGTCCATTATTGGAGATCTCTTAAGTTCGTTATATTTCACAGCTCCAATGGACATTGTTTCGGACATATTCACAACGTCGTGTGGCCATAAGTTCTGATTTTTATTTGTTAACCAATAATCATCTTTCATTTCAAATCCTGCCTTATCGGAAGTAATATTAAATGATTTTTTTTCAGCCCAACCCAATAGATCCTCCAACTTTATTGTGTTTCCTTTTCTGGTACTCATTTTCCCTTCAGGCAAACTCAATAACCCATGAGCCACATGCACAAACTCCACCCTTTTTGTTTCTTCAGGCCACAGTTTTCTAGCGGTCGCAAATACTTGTTTCAGGTGCAGTCTTTGCTCTCCACCCACTTCGTATATATATTCATCGCACTTTAGTTCTGGCATGGTTAATCTCATTTTTATCGTCGCCAAATCTCTTGTGAAATAAGTTGTCGATCCGTCACTTTTTACTAGCATTGCCGGAGGCATTTCTTCTTTCCCATTTTCATCTTCGAATCGGACAATCAAAGCACCTTCTTCACCAACAGAAGAAATATTCTTCTCTTTTGCCTCAGCAATTACACCAGGCATCAAGCTTTCAAAAGCCGACTCTCCATAAACATGTTCAAATTCAACGTTCAACTTTTTATAAATGTCATCAAACTCTTTCATCGAAATGTCTACTGACTTTTGCCAAATATTACGAGCTGATTCATCTCCTTTTTCCAATCGGAGAAATGCATCCTTAGCTTTAGTTCTTAGCTCAGGATTTTCTTCAATTTTCTTATTAAAATCTACATATATCTCTTCCAATTTATTGATGTCTGCACTGTCCCAGTTAAAATTTGCATCTTCCTCAATCGCTGCAATAATCATTCCAAACTGTGTTCCCCAGTCACCCAAGTGATTATCATTCGTCACTTCACCGCCACTATGTTTATATAGATTAAATATGGCCTGGCCAATAATTGTCGATCGAAGGTGGCCAACAGAAAATCTCTTGGCAATATTGGGGGAGCTATACTCTACCATCACTTTCTTACCCTTCATAAAATCACTATTACCCAATTTGTCACCCGTCTTCAAAGCTTCGTTTAATTGCGAAATCAACACCTCGTCTTTTATCCAAAGATTAATAAACCCTGGACCAGCAACTTGAATATTGTCTTTTTCAACCATTTTAGATAGATTCTTATTGTCCGACAATTTATTTACTAAATCTATTGCTAACTCTCTTGGATTTCTCCCCAGTTCTTTTGCCAGTACCATCGCAATATTAGTAGAATAGTCACCCATCTTTTCATCCGCTGGATGTTCCACGGCAAACTCCTTACCCAAGGCAAACTCGGCCACGGCTTCTCTAATTATTTCTTTAATTTTCATTTTTATAAATATAAAAATAACCCCTCACTTAAACCGAGATTATTCATCTTAGCTTAAGTCAGGGGTTCTTGATAGAACGGTACCACCCTTCCATACTCTTTGTGCTGTATCGGGCTACCCCGGTGAATTTCTCCACAAGCTCCGAAGATCGCGACTCTTCATCAACACTATCCATATTATAGCGCACAAAAAATCCCGCAATTTAGACGGGATAATATCCTCAGATCAAACAATAGGAAGAAAAGACATTAAACGAAAAATTTCTCCGCTCGCACCTGGACCAACATTTCGATCTAGACAGTCATGTCCTATTTTCCATACCTTCTCTACCAATCTCTTAGGCGAATTTCTACCTAACTTATTTAAGCAGAGAACTAACCGCATGTACGTCACTGGATCCCCAACTTTAATATCCTCAGCTAAATGTTCCGCAATTTCCAAAAGGGCAACATCCAGCTTCTTCGCTAGGATCTCCTCTTCCCCATCTATCGGATTACTATGCAGGTTTTCGACTTCCAAATTCCAGTCCTGTTTGGGTTCAACAAAATTGCTACCCCTCAATAGCGAGGTAGCGTCGTCGTAATAACCTTTATCGATAAAATCATTTATGTCCCGAAGAAATCTCTTTGTTACTTCTTTATCTGCCAATGTGCACCTCCACTAGATTTGAGTACAGCTTCGTATTTTATCACACATGTCTATTTCTCCAACCCAAAGGCCATCCGAAATATCCCTTCATAGTCTCTCTTAAACTTCTCGGGCTCATCTTCAATCATTTCCAAGATTTCATCTTTACTTTTCCACTCAAGCCTTTCAATTTCATCTGTATTAAATTTAGTCACCTCACTTTTATCTCCCACTTCAATTAAATATACTTTTCCAAAACAAAAAAACCCTTTTCCATGATCGGGTGCAAAACTACCCATCTCCTTTGGCTGTTCTCCTTCAATACCCAGCTCCTCTCTTAATCCCCTAATCACTCCCTCTTCATAATCTTCTCCCGCTTTTAAATTTTCTCCGCAAGAAAAGTCATAACCACCAGGTAAGTATCTTTTTTCCATTGAACGTATCGGTAAAAGTACGTTATCTTCCTGATCCACAACAAAGATATTCACTACTCTTGTTTGTCCTTGCAAATCATTGTCCCAAATCACTCCCCTGGGTAAACTTCCAACTACCTCATCCATACTATTGACCACATCCTGCATTTCACCATTATCCGTACTCTCATCATTTCCGCCCCCATACTCAGTCATCAGCTCACGAACCTTAATGTTTAGTTCTTCGTCAGTCAGTTGAATATCAGTCATTTATTTTTGATTAGTTAAATATTTCTCTACATCCAAAGCCGCTTGGCACCCCATTCCTGCAGCGGTAATTGCCTGTCGATAGCGATAGTCCACCACATCTCCACAGCCAAAAACTCCTTCTACTGAGGTCATTGTCGGATAGCCATCTAGCCACATATCTTTTTCCGACACTCGCCATTTTGCTGAAGACATCAATGCCGTCATCGTGACCATCAAATACCCTTTCTCATTAAGTTCCAACATTCCCTCAAATAACCCTGTTGTGGGAACATGCCCAATGGCCACAAACAAACCATCAATCTTCATCTGTTCTATCTTCCCTGTTTTAATATTCTTTATATCAATTGTCTTCACTGTTGGCTCTCCGGCAACTTTGATCACCTCACTGTCCCAAATAACTTTTACTTTGGGATTTTTTAGAACTCTTTCTTGCATCACCTTGCTTGCCCGGAATTCATTTCTTCGATGAATCAGGTAAACAATATCCGCAAATTTCGCTAAGGCCAAAGAGTCTTCCATTGCGGCGTCTCCTCCTCCAACCACTACTGTCTTTTTTCCTTTGAAAAAAGCCGCATCACACACTGCACAAGTACTTACTCCTCGACCAATATATGCTTCATCGCCCACCCCAATCATCTTTGATGTTGCTCCGGTAGAAACAATCACAGTTTTAGCCTGGTACTCTGTCTCTCCTGCCCATATCTTTTTTATCTCACCATTAAGTTCCACTTTAGATACCGCCGAATAAACTACTTCTGCTCCAAATTTTTTCGCTTGTTCCTCCATTCCCATCATCAAGTCCGGCCCCATAATCCCCTTAGGAAAACCGGGAAAATTTTCTACTTCGGTTGTGTTCATTAACTGTCCCCCTGGCTGATTACCCGTTAAAACTAAAACCGACATTGCCGCCCGGGCCAAATAGATTGCCGCCGTATAACCACTCGGTCCGCCCCCTACGATAATTACATCGTACTGCTTCATTTATTTGACCGCTTTATTGATCATCTCCTCATATATCTCTTTTCCACCAAAACCAACTTGTCTGGCCACTTCCTCTCCATGGTTAAAAAGAATTACTGTCGGGATACTCATCACTCCATATTTACCTGCCACAGCCGCATTCGCATCCACGTCCACTTTTCCAATTATCACTTTTTCACCAAATGTCTTTGCCATCTCTTCCATCACTGGAGCCACCATCCTGCAAGGACCACACCAATCGGCGTAAAAATCTACTAACACCGGCTTATCAGCCTTCAACACCATCTCTTCAAAATTTGCGTCTGTGAAATGAATTAGTTCCATTTTAAAAATAATTTATAAAAATCTCTTTAATAATTTAGTATATTCTTCTTTTGTACAACTGCTAACGGACTCTGCCAAAAGCATTTTTGCCACACTCTTTAATGAACTCATTGAGGCTACAACCTGTGTCAGTACTGCCTCACAGCTCTTATCATCTCCCACCATTCTCTCGATTCCCCCAACCTGACCCTGAATTCTTTTAAGCATCACCTGCATTTTTTTCTTTTCTTCTATTGACATACCCCCCATGGTATAGCAAAAACACTCCCTCGTCAACTATAAACTGAACGCCAAAAATATAAAAATCACCAAGGCAATCACTACAAACCATCTTTTTTCTTCCGGCTCTAACGTCCTCTTTATTTGCCAAAACCACATATCTAGTCTTTCCTTATCGGTAATAAAGTCATAAATCAAATCAAATATCAGATGAATTCCAATACCCAAAACAAATCCCCTAGCGAAAAAGTTTGTCACACTCGTCATGGTAAAAATAGCCAGAATAACCCACACAATTATGAATAAAAAACTCCTCATCACCAACTCTCTCTGATCATATCTTTCCTCCAACAAAAGCTTTAGTCCTCCAGTAACCTTTCCCTGCGAAAAAAGATCTTTTATCCTTACGTTGAGAACCTCATTGGGCTTAGCCACCAAACTATTAAAAAGTCTATCCGAAAATACAAAAACAAAACCCACGACTGCCCCCAATAACCACCAAAGTAAACTCACACTAAAAATAAAACTTCGGTCAAAAATACTCCACAATATTAACAACCCCAACACTCCAAACAATACTATTTGATGAAGCCAAAGTTTGTTCCTGAACATCTATATTTCATTGTACAGCAACCTACTTCAGCACTTCCATTCGGCAATCTCAGCCTGCGGTAACTTCAACTTTCTTGGTGTCACCAACAGCAATAACAAAGCCGCAACCATAATAAACATTCCGATATACATCATTGTTTTTTGTTCCCCTATGGCATTCGACATTAAGCCTGCCACTACAGGACCGGTAATATACGACAAATTAACCATCGAACTTGACATTCCCGTGAGGTGTTTCTGTTCCTTTCCCATTCTGGCTAATATGTCCGAGTAAACTGCGTTCACCAAAGGCCAAGCAATTGCTATCATCATTCCAATAAGAAAGGCAAAAAACACCATAGTTGCAGCCGAGGTTAAAAACCCCAAGCAAACTGTTAATATTCCGGACATAAACAAAAACTTTTCCGCCAATTTCTTTTTTCCTACCGAAATTTTCAACCTCGGAACAATGAGCCCAACAAATATCTCTGGCAACATAAACGCCGATAAAAACAATCCCCCAATCCAATTTTTTTCCACTAAATTGTCGGACAATACCACTCCTGTTGTCCAAAAAGTTGCATCGACCAAACCCAAAAGATAGCTAACCAGTAAAATAGGCCAAACACGACCAAACAATACCTTCCAATACCCAATTTCTTCCAATATATGGAGTCCTTCAGTATCTCCCGTCTCAGTAGCCGCAAACTCTCTCTTCTTTTTATGTCCCAAAGCCAGCCACACCGTATAAGCGATTAACGCCATACCTGCATAAACAAAAATTATTGCTACATTGCCTTGCAAAACAAACAGCCAACTTCCAATAAGCGGGCCAATGCAGTAGGCGATACTTTTCACCACCCCAATTATTGACCACACACCAGATCTCTCTGTTACAGTCGCTATTTTCGTCACGTAAGACGTCATTCCAAAACCCAAAAATTCATAGTACAAACCCCAAATACCCACACCCAAAAGAAATAGTGATACGTAGGGGAAATGTGTCGTCCATATCAAAACTCCGGCTGTCATAAAAACAGCAGAGATCGCCAACATCACCATTCTTCTTTCCGATACCTTTCTAAATAGTTGAGGAAAAACCAAATCAGCCATAAAACCAATCAACGAAGAAAACGACATCATCAAACCCATCCACAAGGATCCTCCCAACGCTCCCTGCATATATGTTGGAATCCAGTCACTCAATATAGCGTCACCCAAATACAAAAAAAAGACAATGCCCAGCATCATCGCTAGTTTCCCCCATACAGTCATTTTCGTAGATCTTACAACTCCGCGACCATCTCTCATTCTTTAATCTTAGCAAATCGTCTCATTTTTCCTCGTTCTTTTTTTCGTCTCTGATTTGTTTTAGTTTCCACATAAAAAGTCTGGCCTTGCTTGTTGGGTTGTTTGCCCCCAAAACAAACAATCTTGCCTGTTCAATTTCAGGCCTTGGTGTGTTCTTAGCCAACCGCATATAAATCGCTGTATGTGCTGTGTCTCCCAGCTCAACAGCAAGTCGATATGCATAATCTTGAAACTCTCGGCTAATTCGCCTTTGTTTTGTTTCCTCCAAATCATACCTATCCATGATACTTATAATCGGTTTAAAACCAGTGTTTCCCATCCTTATTTATTATTCAAACCCAATATTTCTATTAACTCTTTTTTTGCTTCTTCAATCACCTTATCCAGTTCCTTCATCTCCTCGTTGGAAAAACGAGACAGGACATAATCAGCTCCAGTTCCATAGTTCACTCCCGGCTGTCGATTATCTACTCCAATTCTCACCCGCCAAAAATCACTTCTACCTAAATACTGTTCCGTCGATTTTAAGCCATTGTGTACCTTTGGCCCTTTTTCTTTTTGAATTTTGTACTCCCCAAAAGCGATATCCAGGTCGTCGTGTACAACTATCAAACTGGATATTCCCAGTTTGAAATAATCCATAATTTTTCGAATCGCTCTTCCCGATTCGTTCATAAACGTTTGTGGTTTCGCCAAAATAAAATCATCTATCTTCCAGATCTCTGACTCAAACTTTTTATCCAAAGAAAACTCCATTTTTTTAAACAGGTGTTCTACAAATAAAAATCCGGCATTATGTCTTGATCTTTCATACTCAACACCAGGATTTCCCAAACCAACGATTAAATACATACTATAATTCTATCAGCTATGAATAAAGTGCCCTTCTTCTCAATTATCATTCCTTGTCTCAACGAAGAAAAGGATCTTCCTGTTCTCCTTAAAGATCTTTCTCAGCAAACATTACAAGACTTTGAGGTTATTGTCGTCGACGGGGAATCAAAAGACAAAACCGTCACTAAAGCTAAAGGATTCGACAAAAAACTACCCTCTCTAACTATCCTCACCAGTAAGATCCGCAATGTGTCGGTTCAGAGAAACATGGGTGGAGAAGCAGGAAGGGGCAAGTATCTCGTCTTCAACGATGCTGACAATCGGCTTCCCAAACACTTTCTAGAGGGTGTTAAATACCACTTGGATGTCAAACCCGCAGACATGTTTACCACATGGTGTCTTCCCGATTCCAAAAGACAAGCTGACAAAACCATCGCTACTTACCTTAATCTTTTAATTGAAACCGGCCAATTAGTTGGTTTACCTGGCGCTTTAGGAGCAATGATTGGCTGTCTTAAAACTAAATTTGGAAAATACACCCGTTTCGATCCTAATATCGGTTTTGCTGAAGACGCAGAGTTTGTTCGCGAAGGCCATCGCAACGGCTGTAGTTTTTCTGTCTTCCGAGAACCTCGTTATGTTTATTCACTAAGACGTTTCCGCAAAATGGGTACTCTACGATTCATTCAAAAACACGCAGTTCTTTATACCAAACTCCTCACCAATCAAAAAATTGACCAAAAAAAAGAATACCCTATGGGTGGAGCATTCCATAATCAAAAAGAGGGATCTGCTCCCGAGTTTTTCAGGAATCTTCAGGCAATCTTTGTCAAGAAAGAACTCAAGAAGAAAATTGTTGACCAGCTCCGCGCCCTTTTAAGTCTTGAAGAAGCTGAAGGTATCTAGACAAAGATCATCTCCAAACCGACAAACATCAAATAGACGCCAATCAATACGAGTCCTTCCCATCTTTCAAGTTTCTTTTTTGATTTTGTGAACAGCCAAAAAAGACCAAGAATAAATATCAAAAACATTCCTGCCAATCCACGTTGCAGTGACTCTCCAAAAACAATCGGTTGCATCAAAGCAACTAGTCCAATCACCAGAGTTGAGTTGATCACCACACTGTTTAATAAATTAGGCAACATTAGAGCCGCCTTTCGCTTTTTCTGGGCAGACAAAAGTAATAGCTCAGGCATTGTTGTTCCAAAGGCCATTAAAGTAATTCCCACCCAGAACAAATTTGTTTTCCAAGCGCTTGCCACCTTTTCCACAATTTGAACCAACAACCAAGCACTTGCCGACATAATAATTAATCCCAAAATAGCAACAATCAGTAAGGCCCATTTTTCATGTTTTTCGATTTTTTTCCTCACCTCTTTGTAACTACTCTTCTTTGAAGGAATAAAGATTGCATAAACAAAATAAATTGCTACTAATACCGCTCCCTCAACTCCCGACAACACCCCGTCTGTCAACATCAAAAAAGGCAACATTGCCAAACCAATCGTTATCCACAGATCTTTTTGCAGATACTCTCCCACAATCGGCACCACGGAAGATACTACCGCCAAACCACCCACTACTAAACTTAGATTCGCAATATTAGCTCCGGCAATATTTCCCAAAGCAATCTGAGTTTTTCCTTCCAATGCCGAAGCCACTCCAATAAACAACTCGGGTAAAGCTAAAGAAAAACCTATCAACATCGCCGCCATTCTTTGTTTTTTTACCGGAAGTCTAAACGCATATCTCTCAACGGCATCTACAACCGCTCCCGAGGCCAGCACCATCAACAAAAACATCACCACAGCAGACAACAAATTCAAAACCATAACTCATTTTAGCATCACTTCTTCCTCTTTTTTATCACCCCCCAAAGAATTGGTACCACCGAAATCAAAACAATCAACACAACCACATAATGGAAATTTTCCTTAACAAAAGGAATATTGCCAAACAGAAATCCACCCATCAAAAAAAGTGTTACCCAAGACAGTCCACCAACGATATTGTAGGTAATAAAGTGTTTGTAGCTCATCTCACTTACTCCAGCCACAAACGGAACAAAAGTTCTTACTATCGGTACAAAACGACCCAAAAAGATTGCTGCACCTCCGTGTTTTGCATAAAAAGCTTCCGCCTCTTCCAAATATTCTTTTTTGAAAAATCTACTTCCTTTTTCAAACACCCCTCGCCCAATTTTATGTCCAATCCAATAATTTACTGTATCTCCCAAAATAGCCGCCACGACCATCAATAAAAACAAGAGTCCAATTTTCATCGATCCCATCGCCGCCAAAGCACCTGCGGCGAATAGTAGCGAATCCCCAGGTAAAAAAGGAGTCACTACCAAACCAGTTTCCATAAAGATCACAAAGAACAATAAACCATAAGTCAAAGTTCCGTATTGTGAAATTATCGCAACCAAATTTTTATCAACATGCAAAAACAAATCTATAATGTATTTAACGATTTCCATCATTCAATAATACCTTATCCTTTAGATATTTTGGCAATCTGTTCAACCTCTTTCCATGTGGTTGTCTGATTAATCCCCTTATCTTCGCGAAATCTAACAAGCCGTGGAAATCTCAAAGCAATTCCCGCCGCATGTACCGAACTTTGAGTAACCTCATCAGCCGCCACTTCAACCACAATTTTTGGTTCCACCCAAACATCAGCCAAAAGTGTTCCCGAAACATCGTAGTCTTCAGGTTTTTCTTTTAACTCAATCCCATCCAATTTTGTCCTCAACGTTTTGAACTCTTCATCGGTCAATCCTGTGCCGATTTTTGCCAAAGATATCCACTTATTATTTCTCATCAAACCAACCAAAAATGCTCCAATACCAAAACCGGTTCTCTTTCCTCTTCCGTAGTAATATCCCAAAACAACCAAGTCCAAGGTATCTGACAGTTTTCCGGAAGTCCCTTCTACTTCCTTGATTTTCACCCAATTCCATCCCTGTCTACCTGGAAGATATTTTCCATTCCACATCTTCATCACTGCGCCCTCATAACCCTCTAGTAAATATTGTCGATGATATTTCATCACTTCACTCGGTTCATCCACCCTTACATACTCGTCCACCACAATTACGTCGTTAATTTTGACCGTTTCCGCCAATATTTTCCTTCTCTCAAAATACGACTTGTTAATAAGGCTTTCGCCATCTTTGTTCAAAATATCAAAAGTAAAAAATCTAATTGGCACCGCTTCGGCAGCATTCCCAATATTGTGTTTTCGTTTACGGGTCATCGTCAACTGGAAAGGTACTACCTTTTGTGTTTTTTTGTCATACCCAACCGCCTCACAATCCATGATCACCTGATCGCCCTTAATCCACTTCCCCATTTCCTCAAGTTCAGGGAACATCCAGCTATTCTCTTCCAGATTCCTGGTATATGTTTTTATCTCATTCTTTAGTCTATTAAAGTGAATTTGTAACCTCGTTCCATCATATTTTCTCTCAACCACTAGATCCTTCATCTTTCTTACAATCTCATCATATTCGTTAAGTCTCTGACATAGTGCTGGCACTACTGGCACTCCCACCTCAACTTTTATATCTTTCAAGCCATCCATTCCTTTCTCTTTAACAACCGCTGTAATATGACCAGGATCTGGGTATATCTGAAATACAGAATCCAACTCTTTACGTAAGGTTTTACTTCCGCTTTCCATTTGAGATAGTGCATCAAAAATTGTTTTGGCCGAAAATCCGAGACGTAATTTCCCAACAACCATCCTTGCTACAAACTTCCTTTCTAACGGACTCACTCTCTGCCATATCTCCACCAAATCGTTAACTTTTCTTTCTTGACTTCCCTGACCATTATCCTTAGCCATTTCCAACAAAAAATCATAAACCATATCTATGGTTGGCTTAGTGTTTCTTTCTTCAACAAAAGTCATTCCTTCAACCAACACCCCCAAGTCACCTTTCTGTTTATACATTCTCGTTACTTCTTCAACCGGTTTCCCGACACCAATAGCTACAGATCTCAACACCATTTTTGTCGCCATTCCAAACTCTTGATTATCAAAATCCGGCCCAAGACGTCCCAGTACCAAGTAGATGCCTTTATCAGTTTCCTTTACACTCATCTTTACGATCAACTCCGCCAACACCTCGGTAATTGCCAACCTCGATGAAATCTTCTCCAGTTTTTCCAAGTACTCTGCAAATTCCTTAAATATCATAATCACATTGTAACCCACAGCTTCCTCCTGTGAGCATAATCAATAGAAATTATTTAAACCCCTTCACCTTCCCCAATACATATACCGCCCCTTTTGTCTTTCCTTTTTTCCTAATCAATTTCTTTATCATCAAGTCTTTCAAATCACGCAAAATTGTATCATCGGAAATCATTGGCAAAACAGCTCTAATTTCTTTAATTGTCATTTCGTTGCGAATCGTCATTTCTTCCATAATGGCAATCTGTCTTTCCGACAAAGATATTGCCTTCCCCGCCTCTGTTTTGAAAATTGGTCCATCTCCAACCAGGTTAAGTACCTTCGTTCTGGTTTTTTCAGCTGAAGCAAAAATTGCTGCTGACAAATACTCAAACCAACCGGTTAAATCACCGCTCTCTATCGTAGTCCCAACAATCTCGACAAACTTTTGTTTATTCTTCAGGATTTCCTCTTCAACTGCTAACATACCTTTCGTTTCCAACCCCTCACTTAACAATATTAAGTCGAAAAAAAGCAATCCTGTCAAAACATTGTTTGCCACAAATGGTCTTATTCTTAAAATTTCAAACAACATTGTCCCCGCTTTGATAAAAGGATGTGTATCCAATTTTCCTGCTCCTTTAAACCAAATAAAAAGATCTTCCATTTGGTATGACACCTCCACAGAAGGAGGAAACGCCAACTCTTTCAAATCGTCACACGACTCCTCTCTGTATTTTCCTAACGTAGTCGACAAAACAATTCTTTCTCCCAAAAGAGAGTTCAGTGATTCCAGGTCCTTTGTCTCAAAAGCACCTTGCTTAAATTTCTTCGAGAGATATGCCGTCTGTTCCATTAACTTATTAGCGTTAAGCCAGTTAATAGCCGCTTGTAAATCTTTTTCCTTAGCTACCACTCCAGATCGCAAAGCCACCTGAGTCGGTTTGTCATCTCTCCCCGGATCATCCTTTACTATCTTTGCCACATCATCTACATCCAAACGATTATCGGTGAATCTTAAAACCGAGTTTATTCTTCTCACCAAAGCTTCCTGCTTTAGCTTCAACTCCCACTCGTTCTGAATTGGTGCCATACTCACCACAAGGCACGCTTTTTCAAACTCAATAATACTTCTTAGAGTCTTATTTGTAACTATGTATCTGGGGCTGAACACACTATTATTTTCGCATCATCTGCGGAAAATAACAACTTCACTTTGTCTTATACACCTCAGGTATCTTTTCTGCCAAATCGTCAGCATTAAACATTAATCCGCGTATCTCTGCCAACTCTCTTGCCGCTTTCTTCGCCAAAAATGACGCCGCGCACACGGCATACAATGGTTCGTTTTTTGCCAAGAGTCCTACTGTCAATCCGGATATCACATCCCCCATTCCTCCTTTTACCAGCCCTTCACTTCCTTCACCAATCATCCACACATCTTTACCATCACTAGCAATCGATACGTCATCTTTTGTCAAAAGGACTAAGCCCCACTTTTTAGCCAAACGAAAGACCTGTTCCGCCCTTTCTTTTTCATTATCACTCTGAATCTCTCCAAACAACATCTGAAACTCCTTCCTGTTTGGAGTAATAATTGCCCCTTTTGGGATGTCTTCTACCGACACAACTTGCAAAGTACCACCATCAACAACCCATTTTTTGTTGGCAAACTTCCGAAATAAAGCCATGCTCAAATTCCTCGTTTCTTCACCTTCTCTGTCGCATACAAAACCTTGCTCCTTGACATGGCTCCTCATCAATCCAGGACCAATCAACACAGCATCCGATTTTGCAATGTAGTTTTCCACATCATCTCTATCCACCCAAACAAAACTCGACAGGGAGGCTTTAATCTTTTCTGCTACCCCTTTATTTTCGTCAGGCGTAGAAAAATACGTCATACTCACCAATCGGGAAGCCGCTTTCAATGCAAGCACCGGAGCACCATGGAACAATCTACTTCCGCCGATTATTGTCACTTGACCGGCAGAGTATTTATCTCCAATCTCCTTAAATGTTTTAGATTCCGCCATGTCCTTCTCTGTAAATATCTTCATCTTCATACCAACAGTATATCGTCAATATGCTAAACTGTCCTCATGAAACCTGCAAAAAAGAAGGTTAACAAACTTTCCCAAGAAATCGCTATCCAAACCCTCACTCTTGTCTCATCAGCGCTCGGTCTGGTCGCCGCCCTTGCTTGGAACCAAGCCATCACCGAATACGTCGATGTTTATATCAAACCCTACTTTGCCAAAGGATCAGGAGTAATCTCACTCTTTATTTACGCCATTTTTATCACCGCCATCACTGTCGTTGTTGCCTTGCAAATGGCTAGAATCAAAAAAGGACTCGGTTCACGCTAAAGCTCAATTTTATTTGCTCCGGAAAACAACTTTAGATCTTCCTCATCTGCCGTTGTCACTATCACCTGTCTTCCTTCCATAACCCGTAGCACTTCCTGCTTATGATTTTCATCCAGTTCGGAAAAAATATCATCCAGCAACAAAGTGGCTTTCTTTCCCGACTTTTCTTCAAGAAAATAAATCTCACCCATTTTTAAAGCCAAAACAGCCATTCTTTGTTCCCCTCTTGAACCATAAACAGATAAATCTCTCGTCCCTTCTTTCACGGCAAAATCATCCTTATGAGGACCAACCAGGGTATATCCAATTGCCACTTCAGCATCCGCATACTGTGCCAATCTGGTCTCACTTACGGCACTCATATCGTAATTTATCTTTAGTTTCCTAAATAACTCACTTTTTTCAAACAAACCATTAACATAATCGATTAATTCACGTCGCTTATCCTGAATCACTTGTCCATGTTTAATTAAAAGTCCATCCCAAAATGCCAAGGAATAACGACTGGCGCTACCCTCTCTTATGGCATCTAAAATTTTATTTCTTCTTCGTAAGGCTTGATCGTATGTCGTCAGACTATGTTCATAACTTCTATCGACCTGAATCAAAAGTCGATCCAAAAATTTCCTTCTTATGTCCGGTGATCCGCTAATAAGATCCACATCCTCAGGCCGAAACAATACCAAGGGTAATAGTCCCAGAATATCTTTTCTTCTTTTCGACACACCATCAACTAAATACTTCCTTTTATTAACAATTCTCCCCATCACTATCCCCCCGTTAACAATTACCTCCAGATCTATCGTCTCGTTCTTTGCCGTCTCCACCTCTCCAGACACCCTTCCTAACTCCTGACCAAAACGCACCATCTCTTCAGTCCGCTTTGCTCTAAAACTTTCACCCACTCCCAATAAATAAATCGCTTCCAATGCATTTGTTTTCCCCTTGGCGTTTTCCCCGGCTATTACAGTCACTCCATTAGAAAATTCCAAAGTTTTGTTCTCGTAATTCCTAAAATCGGATAATGTAATGTTTGTCAATCCCACGCGTATATTGTACCGTAACCCTGTTTACTTTTGACAAACCGGACAATAAAAAGTCCCCCGTCCACCAATTTTAATTTTTTGGATTTTTTCGCCACACTTTTTACATCTTTGTCCCTCTTTTTTATAAACCAGAAAATGATCTTGATAAGTTCCTCCCATACCTTTCGTATCCACATAATTTGCCGCGCTTGCACCACCGTATTTTATCCCCTTAGCAATTACTTCTTTTACACCTTCATAAATCTTCTTTGTTTCCTTACTGGTTAGGCTGTTTGCTTTCCTATCCGGCCTCACTTTAGCTAAATAAAGTGCATCATTTGCATATATGTTTCCAACACCTCCAATTTTCGTCTGGTCCATCAATATCAGCTTTATCGCCCTTCTTGAATTTTTTAAGATTTTACTTAAATAATCCAAAGAAAATTCATTTTCTGTAACATCAGGAGCCATACTCTTTATTCCCTTTTCATACTTTTCTTTGTTTGTTAACTTAATCCAGCCAAACACTCTCATGTCATTAAAAAATAGGCTGCTTCCATCAACAAAACCAATCGTCACTCTTGTATGTTTGCTTGGCAAATCCTTTACCCAGTCCGCTGTCGGATGGCCTCCCACAACTCTCTTGTCCCCATCCACAAAAACCAACTGACCAGTCATCTTCAGATGAACAATCAGCATATCTTTTTTATTTTTAAAATAAATCTCGATAATTTTTGCTTTTCTCCCCACTTTTTCCACTTGCCAATCAATTAGTTTGTCGGGGTCTCCATTAAAACTTTTCGTCCTAGATACCTCAATTTTTTTAATTTTTTTTCCAATCAAAGTCTCACTCAACTGACGACGAACTGTCTCCACTTCCGGCAATTCAGGCATTTACTTTCTTGATTTCTTCCTTGATCCTCTTAATAAATTTTTCTTTTGAGAACAGTCTTGCTCTGTCAACCAATCTATTTTTCTCCCACTTTACTTTATTAAAGCGACGTATTGCCTCTTCAAGCGTTTTTACATCTGTCCCTTCAACAAAAACACCAGTTTCCCCATCAACAACCGTCTCCTTGAACCCTCCTCCTTTAAATGCAATTACCGGTGTTCCCGAAGCCATTGCTTCAACTGGAGTAATTCCAAAATCTTCTTCCTTAGCAAGAGCGATGAAACCTTTTGCTCTTGCATACAACTGTTTTAATCTATCATCGTCGACTGCACCCAGTAACTCGACACCTTCAATCGACTTCAATTGATTTTCAACCTGAGAAAAGCCAACCGCCTCCCCCACAATTTTTAATGGAAATTTCAAGTGTCTCGCTGCTTTGGCAGCTTCTACTAATCCTTTTGCCCCCACTAACCTGGATACAATTAAAAAATAATCCTCTTTTTCCACTCCCTTACTTACTTCGATCAATTTTTCCACTTCTACCGGAGGGTACACAACTACTGAATCTTTCCGGTAATACTTCCACACTCTCTGTTGAACATTCTTTGAATTCACTAGCCACTTATTCACTCTTTCCGAAGAACTCAAATCAAATATTCTCAAGAAATGGTTTACCACCACTGCGTAAACACGTACTGGCCAGTACTTCATCAAATTAATGCTCATTTCAAATCCATACAAAAACCGTGGAGGTGTGTGGCAATAAGCCACTACTTTTGTTTCCGGTCTCACCTTAAAACCTCTAGCAAAATACGAGGAGCATGAAGTAATCACCATATCGTACCCCGACAAGTCCAAAGACTTCCAAACCCAAGGGGCCAAAAATCTCAAAGGACTATACAAGTTCCCTCTTTTCAAGAGCCAACCATATTTGCTCTCCACAATTTTTCTATCGGCAAACTTTTTATCACAGCTTGATCCCTTAACCCGAAAGGCAGTGTAAATCGGTGCATCCGGAAACATATCTGCCAATACACGGAGTACTCTCTCTGCTCCCCCAAACTCTTTTATAAAGTCGTGTACTAATGCAATTTTCATAAAAATATCTCTTCTGTTTCTTTTTCCCAAGAATCTTTTGGTAAACGAGCAATTAAGCTATTAAAGCTTAATTCCTTAAAAAGCTCCATGGCTTTATTTTTATTATAGTTAGTCAGCAGACAATCTTCCCAATTAATTTTCAATGGTGCTTCTTTGTTAATCTCCGCCAGTTTGTAACTTTGATAAGCCATTTCCTTGTCTGCTATTAACATTTCACGAACTCTCTTACTTATTTTTTTACTGTCAATATTTTTATACACTCCATCCAAACTTTCAAAGTTCAGAATCAGTTTAGTTGCCGTCACTTTTCCGATTCCCTTAACCCCGGGAATATTGTCGGAAGAATCTCCCATCAAACTTTTCAAGTCCACGATTCGTTTTGGTCTAAATCCATAAGTCTCCATTACTTTATCTTCATCAAAGACTACAGCCATCGACGCTTTGTTTTGAATCGGTAAATAGACCACAATTTGTTTCTCTTTAATTAATTGAAGTGCATCTCTATCTGCCGTCACTATCACTACTTGTGTATCTTTCTCTTTTTTTTCATCGGTTGCTTGCCTGGCCAACGTTCCGATAACATCATCTCCTTCATATCCTTCGATTCCAAACTGGGGAATATTCAACACAGATACCACTTCTTTTGTTCTATCTATCTGAGTAGCCAGTTCATCATCCATGGGAGCACGTTGCGCTTTGTACTCAACATACTCTACCTTCCTAAATGTCGGCCCCTTAACGTCCCAAGCAACGGCTACATGCGTTGGTCCAAGTTTCTCCAGTATTGTTAATAACATCGCCGAAAATCCATAGACCGCATTAATTAATTCTCCTTTTGCTGTAGTAAGTGTTGGAGGGAAAGCGTGGTATGCCCTATGTAATAGTGAGTTTCCGTCAATAAGAATCAGTTTCCTCATTTTGTCTTTTTTTCAAAAGAAGCCTTTGGTTTCCCCACCAATTTCTCAAATTGTTCCTGTTCGAGAGTCTCCACCTTCATCAGGCTATTCACCACCTTATCCAAGGCTTTTCTGTTAGCCCTCAAAATCGTTTCCGCCCTTCGGTATCCTCCATCCACCAACTTCTTGATTTCATTGTCTACTTTTGCTTGAGTCAATTCTGACAATCTTACGGAATCACCATATGAAAATCCCCAGTCATTCACCTCCATCATCTGTCCCATGGCTACAGGTCCCAACTCACTCATACCAAAGTCCACTACCATTCGGCGGGCAAGCATCGTAGCTCTCTCAATATCACTTGCAGCTCCAGCCGTCAGCTCATTAAAAATGATCTTTTCTGCCGCTCTACCTCCCAAAGACATTGCAATCTCGTCCAAAAGTTCAGTCATTGTCTGTTGGTACTTATCTGTTTTTGGTCTGCTCATCGTAAAACCTAAAGCCATTCCTCGAGATACAATCGACAATCTGTGAATCGGATCTGTTCCCGGCAATAAGTGACCTACCAAAGCGTGTCCAGCCTCGTGATATGCTGTCATTTTTCTCTCCAGTTCAGACTGCAGTCTCTTTTTTTCCGGTCCCATTTTCACCTTCATTGCTGCTTCTTCGATATCTTTCATTTGAATTTCTTTGCGATTGTCTCTTGCCGCCAATATCGCTGATTCATTTAACATATTCTCCAGCTCGGCTCCGGAAAAACCCACCGTACTCTCAGCCACTTTATTCCAATTCAGTCTCTTCACATATGGCTTTCCTTTACGATGAATCTCGATAATTGCTTTTCTTCCCGCAATATCTGGTAAATCTAAGTTAACTCTCCTATCAAAACGCCCTGGACGTACCAAAGCTGGGTCCAACACGTCTGGCCTGTTTGTCGCGGCAATCACCACTACATTATCTGTTTGAGTAAAACCGTCCATCTCCACCAAAATCTGATTCAAAGTCTGTTCCCTCTCATCATGTCCACCCATTCCTCCGCTAACCCCTCTCGTTCTGCCAATTGCATCAACTTCATCAATAAAAATAATTGCTGGAGCCGCTTTTTTTGCCGTATCAAACAAGTCACGTACACGGCTGGCACCTACACCCACCAACATCTCCATAAACTCTGAACCGGCCATCGAGAAAAATGGTACTCCAGCCTCCCCGGCTACCGCTCTGGCCATTAATGTTTTTCCGACTCCTGAAGGACCTGTCAGCAATACTCCCTTCGGAGTACGTGCTCCCAAATCGTCGTATTTTTTCGGATTCTTAAGAAAATCAACCACTTCCTCTAACTCCTTTTTGGCCTCATCAACACCAGCTACATCTTTGAATTTTATGTTTTGTTTACCTTTCGAAAATAACTTAGCTTTGCTCTTGCCTATTCCAAAGACGTCTCCCCCTCCTCCTTGACGACGCATAATAAAAAACATCAATAAACCAAAACCGGCAATCGGTAAAACCAAAGAGGCAATATTCCAAAACGCCTTACTAAAATCCTGAGATAAAACCGATACTTTTACTTTACTTTCATCAACACCAGCCTTTTGCAACTCTTCCATAAAACTTGCTCCTTCTTCTTTTCTGGAAGTCCCAACTACCTGTTTACCTTCATCATTTTTAGGGTAAACCAATACCAACTCATCTCCTCTAATTTCCACCGACTCTACTTTTCCGGCTTTTATCTCGGAAATTGCAGATGATAGTGGAAGCTCAGTTACCGCCCCGGTTGATCCGAGTAGAAAATTAATAACGTAAGGTACAAATAAAAACAAAATAAGAAACCAAACCAATAATCGACGTAAATTAAGATTAAACTTGAACTCTACTTTTTTTGTTTCCATATATTTATCGAACTATCTTATCACCGTTCCAGGCATTATTGTTTCATCCAAAAATAAAAGTTTTGGCCCCTCTTCCGCATCCGCCATAATTACCATTCCACTACTCTCTTCATCACCCATTTTCTTTGGCTCCATGTTTATTATTACCGGAAGTGTCTTCCCTATCAAATCATCAGGGTTGTACCACTTTCTGATACCGCTAAAAAGGACTTTCTTCCCTATCTCGTCCCCAAGATCAATCTCATAACGAATTAGCTTCTCGCTCCATTCAGGAGCCGAAGCGGCCATTACCTTCCCAGCTCTAATATCTAGTTTTTCAAAATCTGCGTAATTGATTAAATCTTTCATTTCAAAAATTATAGTTAATCTTCATGGCCTTTTTAACACTCGATAAGACTTCACCGGAAACCATTCTTCCCTTTTCCGCCCCCTCCCTCAAAATAGCCTCAATTTTCTCTGGATTACTTTCCAGTTCGGCTCTTCTCTTTCTCATTGGTTCCAATAAGTTATTAATGGCCACAATTAATTTTTGTTTTACTTCAACGTCACCTACCGTTCCGGCTCGATATCGAGCTTTTAAATCTTCGACTTCTTCTTTGTTTGGATTAAAAGCCTCATGATAGACAAAAACCGGATTTCCTTCTACTGTTCCGGGGTCGGTTGGTTTCAGTCTCGTCGGATCGGTATACATACTCATTACTTTTTTCTGTACTTCTTCTGCAGAGTCGGACAAAAATATGCAGTTGCCAAGGCTTTTACTCATTTTTGCTTTTCCGTCCAGCCCTACAAGACGAGGATACTCACCCAATAATGCTTCCGGTTCCTTTAGGATCTCACCATACAAGGAATTAAATTTTCTGACAATTTCTCTGGTTTGCTCAATCATCGGTAACTGATCATCGCCTACAGGCACCAAATCAGCCGCAAATGCCGTAATATCGGCAGCCTGAGAAACGGGGTACATGGCAAAACCGGCAGGCACAGACTCACCCATTCCTTTTTGTTCAATCTCCGATTTCACAGTTGGATTTCTCAAAACTCTATTCAAACTCACCAAATTCATATAGAAAACTGTCAGTTCGGCAATAGCAGGCATCTTCGACTGCACCACAATAGTATTTTTTGCCGGGTCAATACCAGCCGCTACATAATCAAGTACCAGTTCTTTTACGGAATCAGCCACGATTTGGGGATTAGTAAAATTGTCGGTCAGTGCTTGTACATCGGCAATCAAAATAAATTGCTCGTATTCATCTTGCAACTTAACCCTATTTTCCAAAGATCCAACATAATGCCCCAAATGCAATCTGCCGCTTGGTCGATCTCCGGTTAATATTCTTTTCTTCATTCTTCGATTTTACCTCAGTTCTGATACAAAAAAGTAGCAAGGGTGGGGATCGAACCCACTACCTGCGGTTTATGAATCCGCCGCTCTAACCATTTGAGCTACCTTGCCAAGCTGAAGTATTTTACCAAATAATTGCCAAATACGCACGATCATGCTAGAATACGTCTGTTCGCCCCATGCGGGGGGAAGGTAGGTATCTTGCGAGGCTCATAATCTCGCTTAACCGGGGATCGAAACCCCGGCCCCGCAACTATTTGAGAAGTGACCACCACTTCTCCCAATTCTTTGTTTTTGGCTCTCCAGACTCTGTAGCCACGGTATCTCCGGCCATTTTCCCTTTTGGTAACACCGCAATTACTTCTCCTGTTTTATGCATATTTAGCTGTTCTCTGATCAAATACTCCTGATACTCCTCGGTCGTTACCATCTCTAGTTTATTTTTTAACTCCCGGTTCTCACCTTCGACTTCGGCTAATCTTTGTTTTGATTCTTCAACTCGAACAAAGCCTTTTTTTATCTGCCACAAGTCCTTAACAAGCGAGATAATGACAACCCATGCAATCATCAAAAAAATCGCCCTAACCCAACCTTTTTTATCTTTATAATTTTCCTTTATAATAGGGGCTTGCATTTTATAAACCTAGAGTGTTATAATAAGTGCCATAAATAATTCCTAACTAATTATGGAACAAATAGACCAAAACATCAAACAGGCAATTTCTGCCTTCAAAAGCCATTTAGCCTCACAAGGCAGAGCTTCTGCTACCATTCTTGCCTACTCCAAGGATATTGAGCAATTAGCTAACTTTGTCGCAAAATCTGACAAAAACAACCTGTCTGACGTTACCACAGCCGATATTGATGCTTTCAAAGAAGATCTTTCCACCACTAACTACACCACCAAATCCATTTCCAGAAAGATCAATTCCATCAAATCTTTCTTCGCTTATGTCATGGCCAATGGTGCTATTTCTGAAAACCCAGCTACCAACGTTACTCACCCAAAATACGACATCAAACCTCCTCGCATCCTCAACAAAATCGAGTACCGTGCTCTTCGCGACGCCTGTCGTGATGATCTACGTATGGCCGCTATCGTTGAACTTCTTCTCCAAACCGGTATGCGTATCTCAGAACTGGCCAACCTCAAAATCGGCGATGTCGATCTAAACACTAACCAAATCACTATCCGTGCTTACGAATCTCACCCAGAACGTATGGTTCCTCTCAATCAACCTACCAAAGAATCTTTGGTTAAATATCTCGATATTCGTCCCAAGAGCGGTAACACTTCTGTTTTTATCACCAAGACAGGTAATCCTTTCTTGATCAGAAACATCCGTTCCAACCTTGACAGATACTTCCACATCGCCGGAATCGAAAACGCTAAAGTAAATGACTTAAGACACACTTTCATCGCTCAACAGCTCACTTCCGGTAGTCCCCTAGTCTACATCAGTAAGTTAGTTGGACACAAAAGATTGTCTACCACTGAAAAATATTTAGAGTTCATTTCTGAAAAACCTGCTAAGGATAAGCCAAAACTTATCGACCTTTAAAAGTCACTTTAATTAATTAAAGAAGCTAGTCTCTATTGACTAGCTTTTTTAATGTTTCTAGTGTTGTCTGGGACAAAAATCCCAACACCTCTCCCATTTTTTCCACTGACCCAATCGCCGCCGCTAACCAACCCGAAGTTGTCCTTCTTGTATCTTCAATAATTAAAAACGCATTTTTAACTCCGGAAAGCTCCAGTTGTTCACCAGTTACTTCATCCTCAACCAAGATTGTCACTGGGTTTCCGTTTTTACCGAGATTCATATTCCCCGTAATCGCCATTTCTGAAGACCAAGCACCGGCCACAGTTTTATCTTCCAGTTCCTCGTCAGGCTGTGCCAACCTCAGGATTTTATCGCACTTATTTTTTTCTTTTAGTTTTTTCTTCATTATGTGGGCCGACCAGGATTCGGACCTGGGACATCGAAGGTATAAGCTTCGCGCTCTAACCAGCTGAGCTATCGGCCCAATCTGCAATATTTTACCACTCAAGGCTAAAGTTTACTTCGATTCTCAATTTCTTCATCTACCTCAACAACATCTCTACCATACTTCAATCTTGACAATTCTTTGATCATTCTCGATACCTCAGGACTTCCTTGGGCCTTTTCCGACTTCAGATCACGTTCCACATTCATAGAGAATGGTGGAACCGGCGTTTCATTGACAATTGTTTTCGTGTAAACCACACGGGCAGGAACATTAGACAAGTCTGCTTCATTAAAAGCAGGCTCAAACTCTTTGGCTAGAATAGCCGCGTCCTGCATACCCACACGGTAAGACATCAAGGTACCCACATTGCCAAAAATTGCGTCACGCACTTGCTCGTCCAGCTGGCTCACAAATTGGTTAGCAAGAGTGAGCGATACGCCGTATTTACGTACCTCGGATAGCATCTGAGCAAAGTCAGGAGTAGCAAAGTTTTGAAACTCATCCACATACAGGTTAAAGGGGCGTCTTTGTTCTTTGGGAATATCTTGTCGAGATAGTGCAGCAGCTAGTATCTTTGGAATCAAAATAAGTCCCAAGAAGCTTGCATCCTCTTCTCCCAAAAGTCCCTTTGCCAGTTTCAAAAATACAATCTTCCCGGTGTCCATTGCTTGTCGGAAATTTAGAGTACTCTTCGACTGTCCAATAATATTACGAATCATTTTATTAGTCACAAATCGGCCAAATTTTGATGAGATATAGTCGAGAGTCTCACTCTTATGGAAGTCCGATGTTTGGGCAATCTGATCAGTCCAGTAACGTCTTACAATTGGATCTTTTACTAAAGGCAAAATCTCTTGAACGTATTTTTGATCGGTCAAAACACGGTTTACCTCAATAAATGTTGCTCCTGGAACTACCGCTACAGTCAGCATTGCGTTCCTCACAGCGTGTTCAAATCGAGCCCCAACCATACCCGTACGGTGTGGATCAAACAGTTTATACATTAAGTTAATGATCGAAGAAGCCACCTGATACATCTCATCGTAGTTATTTACTTCCAACAAATTAAAACCAATCGGTCTTTCTTGGTCGGATGGATCAAAAAAGATTACATCTTCCGCTCTCTCCGGAGGAACCAGCTCCATTAACTCTTCGATACCTTCACCGTGAGGTTCCAAGAAGCATAGTCCTCTGCCCGCTCTCATATCCTGAATAATCATTGATTTCAAAAGTTCTGTTTTTCCGGTACCGGTTCTTCCGATGATGTACATGTGGCGCATCCTATCACGATCACTCATATAGATATTTCGTTCCTGCCCTCGGTAAATTGATCGGCCAAGCCACAGGCCGTTATCAGGGAAACCTCCTGTTGCCGGTGCCGATTTTGCCGTTAACCAGTATATATGAGGTGTATCTATCGTTTTGTTTGGTAAATGCCAGATTGTCGCTATTTCCTCTGTCGATAACACCGAATTATTTCCCCACAAATTTTGGTATCGGTAAATAAAGTCTGTCATAAACATCTGTTTCCAATGCAGTTTTTTCCCTGAGAAACCATTTTGACTGCCGGTAAACTGTGAAAACGTACTTTTCAAATTTGATAGGTTTGATTTTGCCGCCACTTCATTTGGTGCTACGCAGACGATTCTCACACTCGTTAGGAAACCAGGCTTGTTACATTTATTAGTAATTGCTTCCATCTCTTGTGGATTCATCGAAAACTTCGCTTTTTCGGGATTCGACTCATCTTTTTTCAGTTTTGACACAAAACCATGCCCCATTTTGCTCCACGAAGACTCAGCCGGGGAAATAATAATCTGGACAATCGCTGATTCGTTGTCTCCAAACTTAGCCATCGAAGCTGTGATCTCCGATAAAGGATCCATTGGCAATTCTTTGTATGTTTTTATTGGCTTAAAACTGGGATTTTTCAAAGATAGTTCGGCAAAATCAACCGCCGCTTCTTTATAAAAAACATTATATTCATCAACCTGCTTAACCTGTACTCCAGAATATGTTCCTGCAATCAGTTTTTCCACCAGCTCAGCCGTATTTTTGTGACAGGAAATATAAAATCTGATGTCTTCTTTCTTGGCGACAATTTCCAAAGATAGGTGTTGTTGGGACTTGAATCTTTGACCCCAACCTCCTTTTTTCACCGAAAACAACGACGAAAACATCTGTTCCACGGCATCAATTTTTACTTCGTTGTCTTTTGGAACAGCTATCTCCAACAACACAAAATTCATACTAACGTCTTCTCGATTTCTGTTTCGAAGCCAAATCACAAAACCCATCCAACAAACAATCAATAAAGCAATCACTATCGCCAACCCCAAAATCAAAACTACCATGTATCCGACAATGTTATTTACGTTAGTCATTGCTCAGTTTCGGGAGAAAGATAAAATACTCTCCCTGGATATTTTTTAATCATCATCAAACACCATTCAGATGCCCATCGAATGCCCTTCCATACTCCCTGATGCAATCCAGCGTTCATTTGTTGCTGATTCAAAGGAAGTGTTATTTGTGGCTTTGTTTGAACCGCAAACTGGGCCGAAACGACCTTACCCATATCATCTGTATTCAGACTCGTCTTTTTCGGCTGTTGAGGTTGAATATTCGCCTGTTGTTGAGTCTCAACCTGTTTTTCAACTTTTTCCACATAAGAAGATTGTTCAACAGGTTGAACAACTGTCTCTTGTGAAATTGGACGCTCTATTTCCTTACCTACGGCAGGCATACTTTAACTATACCTTAAAAATCCAATCCTCGAACGGCCAAAACTCCTTTATCGTATGGATGTTTAACTTTGGTCATCAAAGTAACCAAGTCCGCCGCCTCAATTATCTTTTCAGAAGCACAGTGTCCGGTAAGTAATAAATGAGTACCTCCTCTCATCTTGATTAAATCTAAAATTTCTTCTATCTTTAAAAGTCCATCATTTTCTGCTTTGATTATTTCATCCAAAACCAGTAAATCAGGCTTGATACCCCTCCCCCCTTCTTTTTTAACCAAACAATTCTTTGCCAGTAAAAGGGCTGATTTAGCCGCCTTTCTATGCCCGTCTAGGGTATCGTGATCATTTGGGCCACCAAAAAACCCGTTTCCCTTCCAATACATCTCTAAATTATTTTTGAACTTTTTTGAAAGACTCATCTCTGCCATTTTCCAAGACTTTTCTTTATACCAAGAAATCCAAACCACATTTTTTCCCAAAAGTAACATTCGCATTGCCGTCCCCAAAGCAGCACTTGTTTTTCCCTTCCCGTTTCCTTCAAATATATATACTAATCCCTGCTTCATCTTTTTTATTCTCATTTTTATCTTATTTTAATCAAAATCATCTTCTCAACTTCTTAAATATAGCGAAAACTATAATGTCTAGGCACTGTCAATGCGTAACAGCTAAAACAACCATCAGAGTAGCCAAGAAAAAATACGAAAAAGATTGATATCAAGGAAAAAGAACCACAGAACCACCTATTAGCAATGTCAACAAAAGACTGATAGTAATCACAATTACCTAATATCATTAAATACTACTTTTATATGCTTGTCAACACTCGAGTTAATATTATCAAACTATATCACAATCGGTCCAATAACATCAGCACTTACTTGCACCGCAAGAGTAACATTTCTGACAGCCTTCCTCCAACACTAATGTTGCTTGCCCGCACTCAGGACAAAGGTCTCCTTTTTTCGTTGTTAGAGGTAACTCCTGTTGAGTCGCCAATAATTCTGGTTGATCACTCTCCCCCACAGACTCACTCTGGTCGGTCTTCAAGTAGTCTTTAAGGACCTTGGCGATACCATCAGCCAAACTTCTAACTCGATTATTACCAAAACCCACACTGTCAGCCCCACCTATACCCGAGAGCTGTTTTGCAATCGCTTCAGCCACTGCTTTTGCAGGATAGGCAGACGGAACTCTAAGAGACAAAGAAATCAACCTACCAATTGCTTCAGCATCTGCCATTACGTGAGTGCCGGCCTTACCAACATTTATAAATACTTCAAACGGATTCCCTTCCTCATCGGAATTGATTACCACAAAAGCCGTCCCCACAGGAGTATCAATTTTGTAGGTGTTTCCTTGTAGTTTATTTGGCCTCACTCGAAGGGTTGCCACTTCCTTACTGTTCGAGGCTGCTTCTTCTGTCTTTTCTTCATTTTTTGTTCCAACATTAAGCACTTGCCACTCCTTACAACCGTCTCTGTAAATGGTAATTCCCATACAACCAAGTTCATAAGCAGACAAATATGCTTTGGCTACATCATCAACCACCGAGTCATTGGGCAAATTAATTGTTTTACTAACCGCATTATCCAAATTCTTCTGCCAAGCCGCCTGCATCTTTACGTGCCACTCTGGAGTTATCTCATGGGCTGTTACCAAGACTCTCTGCCATTTCTCGGGTACTTCATCAATCCCATGGACATTACCAATCTCGGCCACTTTGCTAGCCAGCTTCTCACTCCAAAAACCTTCTCTTTTTGCTACCTTCTCAAATGCTGGATCCGAAAAGAACATTTCTCTATTTAAAGATTCATCCTTAACCATATGCTTGTAAGCAAGGGCAAACACCGGTTCACACCCTCCGCTTGTATTAGCGATAATTCCGATAGATCCCGTTGGAGCAATCGTGGTTATTGCCGCATTTCGAATTGGAGCTTCATCCTTATAAATACTTTCTTTCCAAAGTGGGAAGGCCCCTCTTTTTTCCGCCAACTTGCGACTAGCTTCATGAGCTGCATCGTTGATCGTTTTCATAATCTTTTTTGCCAACTCCAAAGCCTCGTCCGAGTTATAAGGCACGCCCAAAAGAAAAAGCATATCCGCCCATCCGCCTATTCCCAAACCTACCCTTCGGAGAGATCTTACCGTTTCCCAAACTTGAGGCAACGGAAAAGGGTTAATTTCCACCACGTTATCCAAGAATCTCACTGCGTCTCCGGCTACTTCTTTTAACTCTTCCCAATCAACTTCCTGTTTCCCATTGACTTCTTTTACAAAATAACTCAAAAAGATACTGCCCAAATTACATGCATCAAAGGGGTAAAGCGGTTGTTCTCCACAAGGATTGGTGCTCTCTACCGGTCCCAAAGAGGGTACAGGGTTAGACGGACCGGCGTTTACCCGATCAATAAAAATCATACCTGGATCACCAGATTTCCACGCACAATCACAAATCATGTCAAAGATTTCTCGAGCATCTTCCTGTTTTATTACATTTCCTGAATGAGGTTCAATTAAGTCATACTTTTCACCATCCGCCACTGCTTTCATGAATTTATCCGTTGCCGCAACCGAAATATTAAAATTAGTTAAGCCTCCATCCAATTTACAGGTAATAAATTCCCTAACATCCGGATGATCAACTCGCAAAATTCCCATGTTTGCGCCTCTTCTTGTTCCACCTTGTTTAATCTGCTGAGTCGCTTCGTTAAATACCCTCATAAAACTAATTGGTCCACTAGCCACACCCCTGCTTCTTTTTACCATCGACCCCCTCTGTCTCAACCGGCTAAAAGAAAAACCTGTTCCTCCCCCGGACTGATGAATCAGCGCTTGATATTTGATCGCGTCAAAAATACCTTCCAAAGAATCAGGTACAGGCAACACAAAACAACCAGAATACTGCAATCCATTATTTTTTCCTGCATTCATCAATGTTGGTGAGTTGGGTAAGAATTTTTTCTCGCTCATCAATCGGTAAAAACGTTTTGCTACAGAAATCACTTCTTCTATCGAGGCCCCCCATCTTACTTCCGCACTTGCAACCGTAAAGGCCACTCTCCAAATTAACTCGTCAGGGGTTTCCCGTACCACTCCTTTTTCATCCTTATCCAAATATCTTTCACCCAACACCTTTACTGCCTGATCTGACCACTCTCCTGCCTTTAGATCTGTCGGCATGGTCGGTCTTTCACCTACTTTTTCTTTAACCTCGGCAATCACTTCTTCATACTTCTCCGTGATTATTTTTTCCTCTTTTTTCTTCATGTTTTGATAGATAGTTGATGATACTGACATTTTTATTGATGACTGATTGTTAATCGTTTTGATCCGGCCACAAACTCTTGAAATTCCTTGGCATCTGCAAAGTCCAAATAAACACTGGCAAATCTCATGTAAGCCAAGTCATCTAGTTTCAAAAGGCGTGACAGCACCATTTTCCCAATATCGCTGGATTTTATTTCCACTGTTTTTCGGTTTAAAAGCTTTGTTTCTATCTCATCCACCAGATTCTCAATCTCGGTTTCATCAACTTTTCTTTTGTAACAAGCTTTATTTATTCCTTTCAATAACTTTTCTCTATCATATTGTTCTACTTTTCCATTCTTTTTTATTACTTTCAGGTCGATATTTACTACTCGCTCATGTGTTGTAAATCTCTTGCCACATTTTTTGCATTCTCTTCTTCTTCTGATCCCGTCCTCACCAGGCAAACCGCGGCTTTCCAAAACCGATGTATCTTCATAACTGCAGTATGGACAGTTCATAAATAAACACAATATTTAGTGTTGGATATCATCTTGTAACACTACCCCTAGCAATGCAACTATCACTTAATAGATCAGACTCGCTCATCACGTTCAATCTCCGCAAAATCTTCTTCAAATCCCATTATTTTGACATTATAGGAATCAAATGTTAAACTCTCCCCAACAAAACTTACTCAATCTCGTACTTTAAAAGGAGAATCCATGGCCGATTGGCTAAAAAATGCACTTTCTGGAATGCAGTGTCAGCTTGATAATGAGCTAAAAGACTCCAAGATAAAAAATGATACGACAAAGGCCCTCATAGGATCGGCCATAGTTTACATGCATGATAGTGGCGTCTACGAAACTATTGCTCGTTTCTTTCACGACCTTGGGGATCATACTACCGCAACAAAAGTACTAACAACCAAAGACAAAAGTGGTATCGATTACGAAATTGGTTGGCAAGAATTGGCGAGTGTTGTTCCTGACTTAAGGACTATCAATTCGTGGACAGAAGAAGGAAAGGTGACTGGTGACGGTAACACCCCTGACGATATCCATTGTGCTGGAAATCACTTTTATTCCAGTATCAAGCTTTCAGATCAAAAGGAGGTCTGCCCCGTCATAATAGCTATCCTGTTTTGCCGAGATAGTAACTTCACATTTACCCCTGTTATTAAGATTTCTTTCACGAAGATCACCATGCACGACGGTCAAGACACTTTCACAGTTGTAAATCCCCTCTCTGACGAACTTGATAAATGGCTCAAGGAAACTACCTCCAAATACCTCAGTTCAATCACCCCAACCAAATGATTCTCAATCAACCCCGCCTCAAGCGGGGTTTTTCTTATCCCAATGCCGCCAGATTCATTCCCAGTCTCGCCAAAATCGATCCTGCCACATTCCCCGACCTAATTCTTATCCATGCATTAATCACTCCGCTGGCAAAAGCGATCAACATCACCCCGATTATCTCCTTATTCGTTGCTCCGTGAACAAAAACTAAAATCGGCAAACGAATTACCGCTACCATCAAACCAACAATAAGATAATTTATCCATCTCCCTTTTTGTACCCTCTCCAAATAACCTGCCACAAAACCACTAAACGTCATCTCTTCCACCATCGCTGTCACCAACACTACCCCTATTACATTCCAATCCACACTAAAACTACTCCAACTCCCTTGATTTAAAACTACAAAATAAGCAATCGACACTATCGAACCCAAAAATAATGACCTTCCCCACTTTTTGCCAAACATCTCTACATTTTCTTTTAGAGCCAAATTCCACCAAAACAGAGGGACTAACCACAAAACCGGCTTAAACCATAATTCTTCAATCACCTCTGGCAGATCTACAAAATAACGAAACGCTCCCCAAATCACTATCAAATACAAGTAGTACAACCACAATCTTTTCACCCCTTCATCGTACCATAGCATATATAATGTAGTCACTATGACTTTAACGAGGAAACAACTTCTACGATCCATCGAAAAAAGTTATCGTAAATGTACTCGAACCAAACGTTCTCGCACCATCTCCATCATTGTTGCCTCTTTTATTGTTATCTTTGTTACCTCTATTTTCCTTTTCAAAGGAGTCCCCAATCCTTCCAAACTCACCAGAACACCAGCTCCTATCAGTACCCAGATTCTAGATCGCAACGGAAAGCTCCTCTACGAAGTTTACTCTGATTACAAACGTACTCCCATTGTCTTTGCCGATATTCCTAACTTTGTCAAACAAGGAACCATCGCCATAGAAGACAAAAACTTTTATCACCATCATGGTGTCGACATCACCGGCATTATCCGAGCCGCCTTTAATACTCTTACGAAAGGCAAAAGACTCGCTGGCGGTTCGACAATTACTCAACAGCTTGTAAAAAATTCGCTCCTTTCGGACACCAATCGCACTATTACCCGCAAAATCAAAGAGGCAGTTCTCGCCCTTGTTACCGAGCTAACCTACTCCAAAGATCAGATCTTGGAGTTATATCTCAACTACACCCCCTATGGTGGAACTGCCTACGGTATCGAAGCCGCGTCTCAAACATACTTTGGTAAAAGTGCCAAAGATCTAAATCTCGCCGAGTCCGCCCTACTAGTTGGATTACCACAATCACCAACAACCTACTCCCCATTCGGTGCTCACCCCGAACTAGCCATCAATCGTCAACATGAAGTTTTGCGCCGTATGGTCGAAGACGGATATATCACTCAAGAACAAGCAGACACTGCCAAGGCTGAAAAACTAAACTTTACTACTAAAAACATCATTATTAACGCCCCACACTTCGCCCTCATGGTTCGAGACGAACTTGTTCAAAAATATGGTGAAGACAAAGTAAATATCGGTGGGCTCCGTGTCACCACTTCTCTAGATCTTGAACTTCAGCAATACTTTGAAGCCTCTCTCGCCGCCGAAATGAAAAAGATCTCTCGACTCAAAATTAGCAATGGCGCTGCCGTTGTCACCAAACCAAATACCGGAGAGATCATCGCTCTTATTGGCTCCAAAGACTATTTCGACGACACTATTGATGGTCAAGTAAACGTTACCACAGCCTTCCGCCAACCTGGAAGTTCCATAAAGCCTGTGAACTATGCCGTTGGCCTTCTTAAAGGCTGGCCAACCAGTTTAGTCTTTCTCGATGTCCCAACCTGTTTTAATGTTGCAGGCCAAAAACAATACTGTCCCAAAAATTATGACAATAGCTTCCGCGGTCCGGTTTCTATGCGCCTCGCTTTGGCCAACTCACTTAATATTCCTGCTGTCAAACAGCTCGCCCTTAATGGTCTTGATTCTTTCATCGCTACAGCCTCAGCAATGGGTATCTCCACCTGGACAGATCCAGCCAACTATGGTCTCTCTCTCACTTTGGGGGGCGGTGAAGTAACTATGCTCGACATGGCTAAGACGTTTGGCACTTTTGCCAACTCAGGAGTAACTGTTCCCTTGATTTCCGTCCTCAAAGTTGAAGACTATACCGGCAAAGTTCTCGAAGAAATAGATACTCAGCAAATTGCTGATGTGGTCTCGGTTATGCCTGAAAACTGGACCGATTTTTGGACAAATCAATCCACACCTCAAACTGAAATCAAAAACACTGACCCGCGTGTCACCCTACCCGAAGAAGTCACTTTTATCATCTCCGATATTCTTTCCGACAACGGAGCTCGTAGTGCCGCTTTTGGTACCAATAGTCAGCTGGTAATCCCAAATCACACTGTCTCTGTTAAAACCGGTACCACAAACGACTTAAAAGATAACTGGACAATTGGCTACACCCAAGAATACCTTGCAGTTACCTGGGTTGGCAACAACGACAACTCCTCCATGAGTTATGTCGCTTCCGGTGTTACCGGCGCCTCACCTATCTGGAACACGATTATGAAACGTCTTCTTAAGGGGACCAAGAACCAGCCATTAGTCAAACCGGAAAAGGTAACTAATTATCAAGTCTGCAATCTAACTGGTCTTCTTGCCCAACAAGAAAACCAGTGTGAATCTCACTCAGAATATTTCATTGAAGGGATACTGCCCCTGAGCCAAAATGCTGTTTCGCAAAGACAGCAGATCTGGGTACGTCGTTCCGATAAATACCCCATTCTTACCGGCGATGAAACAGTTGATCGCGATTTCGAAGAACACACAGTTATATCTGATCCTTTTACTCAAAACTTTTGTCTTGACTGTGTCTACCCAGTTGACGAAAAGGGAAATATTTCTTGGCCGCAAACAGTCATAGATTATGGCCAATTCCAATCAAAATACATTACTCCCCAGAACTATCTAAATACAATCAGTGCGCCAAATGTCCCGTAAACTTGGTTTATTTTTTCTCGGATTAGCTATTTTAGCTTCTTCTGTTACTGCCTTTATCATTTGGCAAAACAACCTTCCCCTTGTCAGTCCTGTTTCACTCATCGAAACCCTTATCGGCAACTCACCTGCCGTTCGTTCTGAAAAAATTATCTACGGTTTTTTCCCCTACTGGAATCTTAAATATTCTGACACTCTTAATATCCAAAATCTCACTCATTTTGCTTATTTTGCCATTGATTTAAATGCTGATGGCTCAATCAACAAAAAAATTAACTCAGTCGAAACAGAACCGGGTTGGAACAAACTTAAATCCAAAGATACCAGCAAACTTCTCTATCAATCTCGTCTATTAGGTCAAAAAACCATCATCACCATCACCGCTATGGATCCGGATACTATTGAAGGTATTCTTCAAAACTCAGACACAAGATCAACAGCTATAAACTCCATAATGTCTGTCTATAATTCCTATAAATTTGACGATATCAACATTGACTTTGAATACGTTAGTGCCGGAAACTTTGAAATCAGAGCCAACTATGTTCAATTTATTAAAGATCTCCGTTCTGCTTGTACAACAGTTAAGTCTTACTGCCAAATTGATATTGATGTCTTTGGTAGCGTCGCCGAAAAGCCTCGACTCTGGGATCTCAAATCCCTTGAACCTTTTGTCGATAAATTTATCGTCATGTCATACGACTACTACCGCACAACGTCAACTCAAGCTGGTCCGATTGCTCCTATCTCTGGAAAATGTTCAACCATCATCACCCAAAATTGTCTTGAAGAAGACATCATCTCCCATATCTCTGCTCTAAGTAAAATCATTCCTTCAGAAAAAATAATTCTTGGTATTCCTTTCTATGGCTATGAATGGCAAACCGCCTCATCTGATTTTCTTGCAAACACTTATTCTGGAACAGGTCGGCTAGCTTCATATCAACGCATTCTTACTCTCTTCCAAAACGCAGATATTTCTTCCATTTCAGCAAAATGGTCCGACACTACCCTTAGTCCTTATCTTGTTTATGAAAAAGATGGTGACACTTATCAAGTCCACTTTGAAAATTCTCAATCACTCGAACAAAAAATTAAACTGGTCAAGTCAGCAAATCTTGGGGGCATCGCTATCTGGGCCCTGGGGTATGAAGGTGAATCTCAGGATCTTTGGACACCAATTAAAACTCTAATCAACCCCTAGTCTTTTCCCCGCTGTCCATTTAAAATAGTCTCAGTTGTACAGACCTGCCCTTTGAACCCTATCGCCCAATCATGGCAAAGAAGAAAGACTTTAATCAATCAAAGAATTTTTTATATTATCTTGGACTTCCTGTCTATAAATTTTTTCTCTGGCTAATTCTCGGTTTCAGTTATATTGCATTTTTCTTCAGCAAAATATTTTCTCGTCCTCTACCTCGTATCCCCAAAATCAACTTGCCCCGAATTAAACTCCCAAAGATACGTCTTCCTCAAATTCGCATCCAAAAATCGTCATTTCATTTATCTCATCTTCGAAGGCTCTATCCCCAACGTCAAAGAAAAGATTTCTTGTCTCATTCGTATCTTCGACAGTTCATCTTTCTCTCCCTTGGGGTTATCGCGATTGTTTCTTTTCTCTATCTTGAGTTCTTCTATGATCTTCCCAGTCCCAAAACTCTCCACCAATATCCCTCAAAATTGACCACTCAAATTTTAGATCGAAATGGAAAACTTCTTTACAAAGTTTATGAAGACGAAAACCGCACCCTTATTGCTTTGGATTCTCTTCCTCAACAGGTAAAAAATGCTTTCTTAGCCGCAGAAGATCGAGATTTCTATCGGCACAAAGGATTTTCTATTACCGGAGTTCTTCGAGCCATCTATAAAAATATTTTCAATGATAAAAACGAGGGTGGATCTACCATCACTCAGCAACTCGTAAAAAACACCCTTCTTACCAACGAAAAAACAATCATCAGAAAAATAAAAGAGCTTATTCTTGCCGTTGAAGTTGAATTCACTTACACCAAGGATCAAATATTTGAAATGTATCTCAATCAAGTTGGCTTTGGGGGTACAGCATACGGTATCCAAGAGGCTTCCAGACAGTACTTTAATATTGACGCCAAAGACCTCGACCTTTCTCAAGCCGCTTTTTTAGCTGGTCTCCCCCAAGCACCAAGCAAATACTCTCCCTTTGGAAACCAACCAGAACTGGCTTCTTCACGTCAAAAATTTGTACTGGATCAAATGATTAAGGCTCGTTTTATTTCTGAGGAAGAGTATCAACAAGCCATCAATCAAAAGCTAGTTTTTAATTCTGCCAAAACCGAAATAAAAGCTCCTCACTTTGTAATGTACGTTAAAAACATACTTACCAAACAACTTGGTGAAGGTGTTGTTAATCACGGAGGTCTAATTGTCACCACCACTCTCGATCTTGACCTTCAAGAAGAAGTTCAAGGAATAGTCACTGACGAAATTAACTCTCTTCAGTCATATCACGTCACCAACGGTGCCGCCCTCGTTACCTCACCCCAAACAGGGGAAATTCTCGCCATGGTTGGTTCAAAAGATTATTTCAATCTCAATGAGGGTGGACAGGTAAATCTTACCCTTGCCCTTCGTCAACCTGGTAGTTCAATAAAACCTGTAAACTATTCTCTCGCCTTTGAAAATGGTTACGGACCGGGCAGCGTTGTTGAGGATAAACCTCTTTCCTTTAATCTTCCGGGGCAAGAACCTTGGACACCTAAAAATTACGACGGCAAATTCCATGGCTTTGTCACCTTAAGACAAGCTCTTGGAAGTTCCTACAATATTCCCTCGGTTATTCTGCTTTCAAAAAACGGTGTTCAAAACATGGCCAATCTAGCCACCAAAATGGGTATTACCACTTGGACAGACACCAGTCGTTTTGGACTTTCCATGGCGCTTGGTAGTTTGGAAGTTCGCATGACTGATATGGCCGCAGTTTACTCAACTTTCGCAAACTCAGGAACATCTACTCCTCTCACAGCCATACTTGATGTAAAAAAATCCAACGGTAAATCATTATATGTTTCTGGTTGCGATCAGCAGTTAGATACCGCCTCAGTTAATACACCTGCTATTGCCAGAGAGGAAGACACCTGTTCACCACAGCAAATCATCTCTCCAACCACTGCCTATCTTATTACCGATATCTTAAGCGACAACACTGCTCGAGCTCCGGCATTTGGTTATAACTCCATTCTTAATATCAAAAAGGCCAAAGTCGCCGTCAAAACTGGTACTAGCAATGATCTTCGAGACAACTGGACCTTTGGCTACACCACCGATTTCTTGGTTGCCACCTGGGTTGGCAACAACGATAACTCACCCATGTCTCATATTGCGTCAGGTATTACCGGGGCTTCTTCAATCTGGGCAAAAATAGTCAACACTATTCTCATCGAAAACCCCACATCATCCTCATCAGCTACTCCGCAAGAACTTATCAAAATAGGCATTTGCACTCTCACTGGAACACTGCCCTGTGAAGGCTGTCCAACAAAATATGAATACTTTGTCAAGGGTACTGAACCAAAAACGCACTGCGACCCGGAAAAAATTAAGGAGATATTAAACCCAACCCCCATCACCGTATCCCCAACACCCCAAGTCCTTTAAAGAGTAATCTCCACGTAATTTTTACGCTCGCTCTTTTCGCTTGGGCTATTTTTTTTCTCTTCAGTTTTTGCCTGTGATTCCGGAACACTACTTTTCTTGTTAGTTCCCTTTATTATCGGTAACAACCAAAAAATTAAGGTTGCCACCAAAATAATCAACAAAGTCCAAAAAATAGTCTTTCTCTCAGCTATCTTTTCCTCTTTTGTCTTTTTCCTCTTATGTTTTTTCTTTATTAACCCATCCTCGCCAACATTTTCATCCTCATCACTGGGAATCTCAATGTCTTTCTCTTCGTCTTCAATATTTTTCATATTATTTTTTCCAGACATCAGTATTTACCAAGCAAGTTGGTTGTCTGCCTTCCAAACCTGCATTCATATTTTCTACTACAATCCTTGCCATCGCTAGTCTTGCTTCAACAGTTGATGAAGCAATATGTGGTGTCAGTACGGTATTAGGTAATGATCTTAATGACTCTGGAATACTCGATTCATCTTCAAAAACATCCAGCCCCGCACCGGCAATCCACTTTTCTTTTAAAGCTTCTATCAAAGCCTCCTGATGCACCACTGCTCCCCTTGCCGTATTTATCAGCACTGCTGTCGGTTTCATCATTTTTAATTCCCTCTCTCCAATCATATGTCTTGTCTCCTCTGTCAAAGGTACTGACAAACTAACCACATCTGCTTGTTCCAGTAATTGATCAAGTGTGTGGTAGGTCACACCATACTCCTCTTCAAACTCTTCATCACGATGACGATTGTAATAAATTATCTTCATACCCAAGGCGCTGGCCATTCTCGCTGTCCATCTGCCTATTCTGCCCAAACCCACAATTCCCAGTTCTTTGTCTTTGAGCCCAGTTCCCAACAATAAATCTGGTTCCCAACCTTTATATTTACCTGTTCTCACAAATCTATCACCCTCAACAATTCTTCTCAAAACGGCCAGCATCAAAGCAATTGCTTCTTCGGCTACTGACTCGGTCAAGACTCCAGGCGTATTTGTCACACAGATTCCTCTTTTTGTCGCCTCCTGTAAATCAATATTGTCAAAACCTACGCCATAATTGCTTACAACCTCAAGTTCCGTTCCTGACGCATCCATTACTTCTCCATCGATTTTCTCCGTTAATAAAGACACTATTCCCGAGACTCCCTTTACCTGTCTTAACAGATCTTCACGGCTGATGTCTTTTTTTGGCCATACCACCACATCATACTTTTCTTTTAACTCTTTCAAATACCTATCCAAAAAGATATGTGTTACAAAAATCTTCTTCCCCATACCTTCATTTAACCACACGCAAGCTCTCTTCAACCGTTTTTAGTCTCCTCTTCATCCATTTTTCCATCTCCTTTGTCCGCAGTAATCCTGCCTTCGCTCCCAACTTTGTCACCACCGATCCTCCATTTGCCAAGCCCATCTTAAGTACTTCCTCAATTTTCCTTCCTTGTAACAACCCCGTTACCACCCCCGAGGCAAACGCATCCCCTGCACCGGTATCGTCAACTGACTTGTTTGGAAAAGCTTCCATTTTGATCCACCTACCTCTTTCATAAGCGCTCACGCCTCTTTTCCCGTCTGTTACTACAGCCAGTCGGCAACCAGCTTCGACAAATTTTTTCATTATTTCTTTTTCATTATCAAATTCAGCTCCCCACAACTCCGCCGCTTCCATTCTATTCACATTAAACAAATCCACTTTAGGCAACAATTTTATTATTCGCTCTCTTTCTTGTAATTCTTTCCTTCCCGGATTCACTCCTATTCTTATCCCTTTATTTAGAGCAAAAGCCACTAAATCCTCCAGCAAATCTATCTTTCCGCCCAAGCTAGAAATTTGCAGCCAATCGGCAGTCGATAAAGTCTGCCAATCAATCTCATTTTTTTCAATCTCTCCGCTCTCACCTCTGTAAGTAATAATTGAACGTCCCCCATCTTGAGCCACCAATACCGCCGAAAAACCTGTCTTTCCCTTGGCTCTTTGTAGCATTGTCAAATCAACTCCTTCACCTTCCAACTGACCAATCAACACCCCACTTAACTCATCGTCTCCTACTCTGCTGATAACTTTAACCGCTTCACCCAAACGGTGTAAACCTACGGCCACATTTGTACCTCCCCCTCCTGTGGCTAGAACTCCTTCCTCTGCTTCGATCTTTCCTCCCAACACTTCACACATCGCCATTCCTCCCTCTATTTGATGACTTTTTAATACATGCAAATCTTTTGACTTCAAGAGCACATCAATAACAGCTGCCCCGACAACAATTACCTTCTTCATACATCCATTCTAAACTAAAGATTGTCGGCCTTTGTTATAATTCGTCTTGTCATGCACAGTTCAGCTCTTACTACCGTCCTTGGTGTCATCTTTATAATTCTTCTTTTAATCTACAGAATCCAAACATTCCACACCAAAAAAATCTGGCACCTCTCTATCCAACAGCTTATCTACTTAGTCCTCATCCCCGGACTAGTCTTTCCGATGATCTTTTCTTATCTTCAGTCTACCCTTCGCTTACCCAAAAGCAGCTCAACTTTTTTCTCTGATGGTCTTCTCGTCAGTATTATTCTTCTTTGTATGATGTACTCTTACGGCGGTATAGCTATTCATGCTGTTACAAAAATGTTCTCCGATTTTCTCAAAGAGAAAGATAGCGAAATTGCCGAAATAAATCGATTTTTCCATCTTAAATTCTCCCACAATCTCATTTACTCAGGAGTTATTATCTCTGCTCTGGCAATTACTCTTCTGGAAATCAATCATATTCCGGATAATCTGCCAACAAGTATCAGTCTGGGTGTCTTTCGTGGCATTCTCCTCGGTATCAGTTTTGCAATCTTTATCTATTACTACACTCGCGCCTCTTCTGAAAACTATCGTGGGCGTTGGGGTGATCTCAAGCTGGTCTTTGGTATCATCTGGGTTGCTTTTTCTCTGCTTCTTTATACAATCCAGAAATTCGACATCGGTTTTTCCGAATACCAACTTCTTCTACCCATGTTCCTCTCTTTTGCATTGCTTGCAGGTCTAAGTTTGATTCTTGTTTTCAAAAGGCTTAAAAATGGTGGCTTCCGCATAAACTTCAAAAAAAATATTAAAACATTTTTTTCCTTCAGGTATTTAAGGAAATCCCGCTAAGAACCGTAGACAATCTCCGCAATTTTTTTTGACACTTCATCTGGGTTTTCGTTCTGCCAGATATTTCTTCCAATTGCAATTCCGGCGGATCCGGCTTTCATTACTCCACTGATTTCTTCTTCCAAGTTTTCCCAGTCTATCTTCTTCCCTCCTTGAGCCAATACTCCGGTTCTTCCTGCCGCCCTTACAACCCAGTTAAAACTCTCCGGGTCACCGGTATACGGGACCTTCACATAATCCGCATTAAGCTCTAATCCCAATCTAGCTCCATAGGCTACCACATCCCTATCGGTCTCTCTTCCGGAAACTTTTTTTCCGCGCGGATACATCCAAGCAATCACAATCATTCCTAGTTCATGGGCTTCGTCTTCGATCTTCGAAAACTCCACTAGCATCTGTTCTTCAAACTCACTCCCCACATAAATGGTGTAACCCACCCCGATAGCCCCCATCTCAGCGGCCTTTTTCACCGAACAAAGCTGTAAAGACAATGGCTCTTCTCCTTGGAAAGATGTCTTACCATTTAATTTCACAATTAACGGAATTCCCGATTCTTTTTTGTAATACCTCGCCGCAATTCCTTCTTGAAAAACAACCCCGGTAAAATTGCCATTCTGAGCAATCTTCATAATATAGTTTGGGTCAACGGATTTCTCATCGAAGTCTACCGGTCCATGTTCAAACCCTTGATCGTATGCCAAAAGCATCACCTTGCCATTTATTTCTATTCGAGAAGTATCAACCATTTTTTATTATTTCTATGATTGTTTTAATAACACCTTCTTTATCTAGTCCATACTTTGTCAACAGTTCGCCTGGCTCTCCACTTTCACCAAAAGCATCTCTCATTCCCATTCTAATCATTTTTGTGGGGCACTTTTCCCCCAACACTTCAGCCACAGCTCCTCCCAATCCACCGCTAACCTGATGATCCTCCAGGGTAATTACTCTTCCTGTTTTTTTTGCACTTTTCACCAAGGTGTCTTCATCAATCGGCTTAATAGTATGTACATTCACCACCTCAATATTTATCTCGTCTTTTAATTCCTCTGCCGCCAGCAAAGCCTCATAAACAAGACTGCCACAGGCAAAAATTGAAATATCTTTCCCCTCTCTCAATACCTGTGCTTTCCCTAACTGGAATGGTGTGGTCGCTGTCGTAAAACAGGCTGTCTTTGGTCTTGTTAATCTCAAATAAACCGGACCATTATGTGCTGCTATCGCCAAAGTTGCTTTTTTTGTTTGTTCAAAATCAGCCGGCACTACGACCATTAGGTTCGGCAAAACCCTAGTTATGGCAATATCTTCTAAGGCCTGGTGTGTCGCCCCATCCGGACCTACCGTAATTCCTGCATGTCCACCGACTATTTTTACATTTGCTCCCGTATAACATACCGATACCCGCAGTTGATCCCAATTTCTTCCCGGGTTAAAAACTGCATAGGAAACCGCAAAAGGAACCTTCCCCGACAAAGAAAGGCCCGCCGCTACCCCCATCATATTCTGTTCAGCTACTCCTACCTGCACAAACTGTTCCGGATAATTTCTTTCAAACTCATCCACTTTCATACTTTCCCCCAAATCGGCCGTCACCACCATCACCTTTTTGTTTCTTTTTCCCAGTTCCAACATCGCCTCACCAAAACCTTCTCTGGTTGCTTTTCGTTCAATATTTATCAAGTCATTTACTATATTCATACTATTTCAATTCCCATAATGCTTTTTCACTTTCTTCATCTGTCGGTGCTTTTCCATGCCAACGAAAATCTCTCTCCATAAAACTCACACCCTTCCCAGCCACAGTTCTCATCACAATTACTTTCGGCTCATCAGGAAACAACTTTCCTTTTTCAAAGGCCATTATTATCTGATCAATATCATTTCCATCCACTTCTATGACTCTAAGCCCAAATGCCTTTAATTTTTCTACCAAGGGCTCAATCGGCATTACCTCGTGTACATTTCCACTAATTTGTATCTCGTTTCGATCAATCACAAACCACAAGTTGCCTAAGTCATATTTACTCGCAGTCTGATATGCCTCCCAAGTCTGCCCTTCTTGTTGTTCTGCATCCGAACATATACATACCGTTTTCCACTTCTTTTTATCTCTTTTTGCCGCCAAAGCCATCCCCACCGCAATGCTTACACCTTGCCCCAAAGGACCACCAGTATTCTCCACTCCAGGTAACTGTTTGTGTGCCGTATAAGAGGTACTGGCAACTCTCACCGGATGTCCCTGCAACCTCGACCCAAGTTTTCTCAGTGTCATTAATTCTTCCATGGGAAAAAATCCTGCTAAAGCCAAACTAGCGTACCATACTGGGGCATAATGTCCGCATGAAAGAACCAATCTGTCTCTTTCTTCCCAGTACGGTTCTTTGCATCTAAAATTAAGTAACTCTCCAAAATACAAACAGGCAAAAAGATCAGCCGCTCCCAAAGCTCCAGCCGAGTGCCCTGACTCAGCTTTCCTCAACATCCTAATTATTTCCACCCGAATTTCTCTGGCTTTTTCTGCCAAATCTACCATACTTTCATTCTACAGTAGCCCAAACTTCAATTGCACTTCTCAAACGCCGGCAGATGTTTTTCCTTTGACGCATTCATCAAATTCGTGAATACCAAAGTAATGTCTTCATAATCACTCACAGCAGGTAGTAGTTTTTCTTTATACAAACTTGCATTGGCAACCTCTGCATCAACTCCAGCTTGGCAAGCTTCTTTCAGAGTGTTTGGAGAGGTAACTTTATTTGTCCAAGTGTTTTGGGGCACTGCAAGTCCATATTTGGAGAATAAAGATGTCAACGAAGCAATGTGTTGTTCCTCTGCTCCTTTTATGATCGAAAACGGCCTCACCGTTCCCAATTTAGCTGTTATCTTTTGATAAACAGCCAATGCCTTGTATTCATCATTTATAGCCTCATTTAACGCTGTTTTTGCCGCAGTAGACAACTCACCCACAGGATACTCCAAGTTTTCCACCAACAAACACTCATCGGCCAAACAATTTCCCCGAGTCACTGTTGTCTTGCTATTCATCCATCCTTGTCTTACCTGTCTTCCATAAACCGTGGCCATACCAAAAAGTAATACCGCCAGTATACCCACCAACAGTGGCCAAAAACCAAGTTTGTTCGCAATATTTTTTCCCTTTTTCATATTATTTATTTAATAAATAATTTCACCAGCCAGCCAAACAAACTTCCATCAACACTCTCTTCATTGATCATTGTCTGCAAGCTTGTATTCTGTTGAACCAGGGTCTCAATCATTTCTTTTACCATCGTTTTATCTCCGGAATTAGTTAATTGATTCATTAACTCCGTCAATCTTTGAATTCTTAATTCATTCTGGGCCATCAAACTCTCAATACTCTTCATTCCTCGATAGTCTGGTCCGATCAAAGATTTCAATAAACCGCTTCTACTGGCCACCTTGTCCACTTGTAGTCGCATCTGATCTTGACTCTGTTTTTGCTCTTGTGCCAAAACTCGTACCTGGTCTCCGATTCCCCCCTTCAGTGTTTTAGTCGTCAATATTTCCTCCACTCCTTTAGCCACCAAACTCATGTGTTCCAAAGCCATCACGCTTCTTGGTGCAGCACTTTTTGTTCCCTCAAGTGCCTCTTCCTGCTCAGAAGTCTGGATCATCAACTGAGACTCATCACCCGCATTTTGTGTTTTTACCTGATTCTGATTCATCACCACAGCAGTCTTTGCCGGTGACACAGCGTTAGTTTGCCCAGCCACGCTACCGCTTCCTGCCGTTTCATTTTTCGCCCACACTCCAGGAACAAATAACACCATCATTCCAACCAAGGTTATCAAAACAGATATCTTTTTCATTTTTAACGATAATTGTTAACCGCCACTTCAGTATAAATGAAAAAAAACTAACTGTCCATTTTGCTCCTTCAGCGAAATATTTCTCTCAAATACAACTCAATCAATAAATGCCTTCTCTCCGCTTCCGTCATCTGGCAGAGAACTTTTATCGTGATCGGCCTGAGACTCGTCAAACTCTTTTAAATACTGCAAAACCATCTCCGGCGTAGTTGCAATTCTATAAACCTTTAACGCTCCGGGTCTTGTACCGATCATCATGTTTTTTACCAAGGTCTCCATAATTGGAAACCAAAAATCTCCATAAAGGATCAAGGGTTTATGATGTCCGAAATAAAGATAAGCCAAACCCCAAGCCATACCAAACTCAGACAAAGTTCCTGTTCCACCATTAAAAATCACATATGCATTTCCCAACTCCAACAGTTTCATCGTTCTCTCAACATAATTATTCATAATCACTTCTCGGTCAGCTTTGTTTTGTTGGTCTTTTCCCTCAAAGTTTTCAATAAACTTTGGATAAAAAGTCGCAACTGTTGCTGTTCCGCCTCCCTCATGAGCGCCTTCTGTTGCCGCTTTCATCACTCCTGGACCGCCACCATTCACAATTTCCACTTTATTCTCAGCCAATAACCTTGAAACTTCAACCGCTTCTCGATACAAAGCGCTTTCCGGTGGGCAATCCGCAAAACCAAATATTGTTACTGCTTTAATTTTTCTAAATTCCATAATTAATACTAACTTATTGCTCCAACTTTCGATAGGCAAGCTCTGCGTCCTCTGCCTTCAAAATTTCACTTCCTACTGCAAACTCCATCTTCTCTCCTCCTATTTCCACACATCTCTTAATAGTCTCAATATTCAATCCGCCATCTATAACTATCAACACCGAAGGAGATAGCGCTCTAACTTTTTTAATCTTTTCCATTACCCCCTCACCAAACGCCTGACCTTGTGCTCCTGCTGGGACACTCATCAGCAATATCCCGTCAACCAGATTAATCCATTCATCCAGACCGGTTAATGAAGTATCCAGGTCAAAAGCCAAACCCACTCTCAATCCAGACTCTACAACTGCTGTAATAAACGCTTGTTTATCGGTCATTTTTTCTACCTGACCATATATCGCAGTCACTCCCGCAGCAACACATCTTTCTACCCACTCTATTGGCTCTTCAACCATCAGATGAGTTTCTATCTCAACTGGTGTCTCAATTTCCTGAAAAACTTCTGGAGTCACCGTTTCTACCGGAAAAAACTTCCCATCAATCACATCCACCTGCACCTTCGTCACAAACTTCTCCACTTTTTTTACTTCTTCTTCGAAAGTGCTTACATCTTTAGCCAATATTGCCGGTACGACAGTCTTCATTAAAGTAAATTATCCAGTTTATTAATTCTTCTTTTGTATTTTTCTTCTTCAGAAAAATCTTCGTGAAGAAAAATATCCACCATTTTTACCACCTCACCAAACTGCTTATACTCCGCCGGCACAGATAAACAGTTAATATCATCGTCTGTTCTTCCTCTTCGTACAGCCTCCAGATCAAAAGCCAGACCACAACGTACTCCTGTGAATCTATTGGCCGCAATACACATTCCAAATCCATTTTTGCAAAATAGAATTATTCTATCTTCTCGATCTTTTGCCTCCTGCACGGCTTTTTTGGCATACTCCACAAAGTCATCTTCTTCAACCAAAAAGCATGCTCCTACATCAAACACTTCGAAGCCTTCGTCTGTTAACCATTTTTTTGTCTCTTCCTTAAGACCAAATCCGCCATGATCGGCACCTAAAATTACTCTCATAAATACATCGTAGCAGATATCTTCTGAATTTCCTCTTAATCAAAACCAAATTCGGCCCTAAGTTCTTCAGACATCAGATCTTTCGTCCAAGGTGGATCCCAAACAATTTCTACTGTCAAATGTTTTATTTCTTCAATACCACTCAAAACTTCCCTTATCTTTGTATCAATTACACTTGCCAAAGGACAGCCGGGAGATGTCAAAGTCATCTCCACCTCGGCTTCGCCACCCTCATAGCGAACATCATAAATCAAACCCAAATCCACAATCGATACCCCCAACTCAGGATCAATCACACTCTTAAGTGCCGACCATATCTTCTCTTCAATCGTCGTCATTTTTTCATTTTAAACTCTGCTTCAATCAAGACAAACACTCCCCATATAGCAGCAGTTAAACCCACCAACATCCATTGTGTACTTGCCAGCCAAAGATCAGTCCCCAAAGCTCCAACAAAGGCCAAAATAACGCAAACCGCTGAAAAATAGATCAAGGTCTTCCCAATCGCTAACTTATCTTTATTCCTCATTTTCTCACCTGCCTTTCTGTTATTTTGAGACCTCTCTGTCTCGTAATAATAATGATCCTATTATCATCAGTTTATCACGCATATCGCTCATAACTGACTCTATCGCTTTTCACTCCCTTCTTTATCACCGTTTTCTCAATTTCCGAAATCATATCCGGATTTCCACACAGATAAACACTTGTATTTTGCCAATCAAGCTCCAATTTGTCCACAATATCACCCACATGTCCCGACAAACCTGGCCAGTCATTTTTAGGTTTTGACAGGACCACTTCAAAATGAAAGTTGTCAAAATCACGTTGCAATACGTTAATCTCTTTCATCCAATACAGGTCTTCCTCATATCTCATTCCCCAGATAAAATAAGTCTGTCCTCTAAAGCCCTTATTCGCCAGCAAATCCTCAGCCATTGATCTCAAGGGAACTACTCCCGCTCCAGTACCCACAAAAACCAACTGTCTTTCTTCCGTCAAATCATCTTCATTCACGATAAACTTTCCCAAAAACCCCAGCACCTCGACAGAATCTCCCACTTTTAATCCCAAAATATACTTCGAGCCGACTCCCATCGGTGTCGTATCCACCATCAGATCAATACTATTTTCCCCTGGCATGCTCGCCAAAGAATACGATCTCCTCAAACCTTCTTCATTAACCTTTAAACTCACATACTGACCCGGAATAAAATCAACTATTTCTCCCAAGTCAATTCTAATCAACCAGTTATCACCAGCCAAATTCTCTTTATATGCCACTCTGCCCAACAAACGCTTTACTTCCATAGTTAATTTTAATCCATTAACCTATGCCAATCCAAATTCCGACAGCCAATAAGATCAATCCTAGTAAAAACCTCATCCATTTTGTGTATTTATGTTCCCACTCCTTCATCTCTACTACTCTCTTTCCCCCAACCATTATTACAAGAATCGCTATCAAGGGCAAAATAAAAATCAAATTGTAATAGAGGAAATAACCCAAGACTCCTCCCATGGCCAGTCCCGACCTCGCAATCACCGCCGTCGTTCCCACATACAAAGGCAACATACAAGGTGAGGAAAATACTGTTGTCAGGATACCAATTAGTATTGTCACCTCGACACTAGCCTTTGCCATCATTTTTATCAATTTTTCAAAGCCTTTCATTGGCATTCTTAAATGAATCGGCAAACTGGGGAAAAAGGCATCTTTAATTTGAACCAATCCCGCCAAACACAGCATTGCCCCAACAATATACTTAAACACTCCGGCTAACCACCATCGTTGTAAATAATAAGCCATTCCGTAAAACAGCAGTCCCATAATCAAATACGTCACAAAAACACTCATCACATAGACTATTCCTATCTTTAAGATCCATTTTTTATCTTTTTCTTTTGCCCCAAACATTAACAAATACCCCAAAAAAGTAATCATCATTCCAATACCACACGGGTTCAAACCATTTGTTAATGCCGCAATTGTAAGGGCAGGAATACTTAGCATCATTCTATTTAATTAATTCGTTAACTTTGCTGACCACAAAATCGGCCCCGACTTGTTCTCCATTGACAAAAATTGTCGGTGTTCCTGGCAGTTCCAAGTTATCTCCCAGTGCAATGTCTTCACGAACTGTCGCTGATACACTCGCCGAATTTAAATAACCATCAAATATCTTTGTGTCCAATCCTAAACTCGCCGCATACTCCATCAATTTACCGTTTATATTCGCTGTTCCGGACCATTCATCTTGTTTACTGTACAAAAGGTCAATCATTTCCCATCCCTTTCCCATCAATCTAGCTGCTTCTACGGCACTTGCCGTTATCGATGAATACTTGTGAATACTCAAGGGAAAATGTCTAAAAACCACCCTTACTCCGGGCATGTCACTCAAACTATTTGTCAACTCATGAGCTCTCTGACATGCTGGACACTCCATATCCGAAAAATTAACTACTGTTACTTTTATTTCGCCATTCTCTTTTATTAGTTTGGCTCCAGTCAATAACTTTTTCTCTTCAACCGTCAACGCTGTATTTGTACCGGACATTCTTGCCAAACCAAAGACCATCACCATTATTAAAACAGCACATCCCAACACTATTTTTATGATTGTTTTCCAATCGTTCACTTGTCTTCAAACATTTTTAATAATCCACGATAGGCGAGTGTAGCACACTTCATTCTCCCAGCATTGATCTCCCCTCCCAGCATTTCCACTACACCTTTTTCTCCAAAATTAATCACCTTTTCTTTTGTCATTCCGATAATCTTTTCCGATAGCATCGAAGCTCCAGCTGTCGAAATAGCACAACCGACTCCCTGCCACTTCATATCCATAATTATTCCATCTTTAATCTTCACAAAAATCTTGATGATATCCCCACAAGAGGCGTTCGCTTCGTCTATCACCATATCGGCGTCAGCCAACTCTCCCTGATTCCTTGGGTTCTTATAATGATCGATGATTATTTCTTTATACTCGTTCATTTACACAAATACCTTTGGTACTTCCCTTATCTTTTCTACCAAATAATTTATTTCCTCCTTTGTATTATAAAAGTAAAAACTTACTCTCACCATTGCCGACACTCCCAGACTGGTCACCAATGGCGCTGCACAATGTTGTCCGGATCGAACAGCAATACCAAAATTGTCCAGAACTTGTGCTGTATCGTGTGCGTGCACTCCTTTTACATTAAAAACTAAAGATCCTCCTTTGTTTTCCGGATTTCCTCCATACATCTCTACTACTCCTTCTTTTTCTAAAATTTGCATTTTTTCCCAAGCACAATTTCTCAACTCTTTTTCCCAGGCATGAATCTCATCCATTCCCAATCGGCTTAAATAATCCACTGCCGCCCCCAAACCCACAATTCCTGCCATGTCCGGAGTCCCGGCCTCAAACTTATTTGGTAAAGATGCCCAAGAAGCACCGGTAAGTTTTACCTCACCTATCATGTCTCCTCCATACAAAAATGGCCTCATCTTTTCTAGTATTTCTTTTCTTCCCCAAAGAACTCCCACCCCAGTTGGACCAAGCATTTTATGTCCAGAAAAAGCTAAGAAATCCAGATCCAAGGCCTGAACATTCACCTTCATATGTGGCACCATCTGTGCTCCATCAATCAATACCTTGGCTGATGGAGACACTCGTTTCACTCTTTTGGAGATCTCCACCACAGACAACTCTGTTCCCAGTACATTCGACTGCCCAGTAATCGCCACCATTTTTACTTTTTCATCCAGCAATTCTTTCCATCCGCCCAAAATAACTTTCAAACCATTTTCTTCAACTATTTGTTTTTCTCTGCTTTCCAGTAACTCTCCATCCTTGTCAAAATCCACCACTCTTAGTTCAGCACTTTTTCTACGACACAGCTCTTGCCAAGGAATCATATTTGAATGATGTTCCAACTTAGTTATTACTACTGCATCTCCCTCATTTACATTTTCATCCCCCCATGCATAAGCCACCAAGTTAATACTTTCGGTTGTATTTCTAGTAAAAATAACTTCTTCTTGTCTGCCTCCAATAAACTCCGCCACTTTCTTTCGTGTTTCTTCTACCATCTCTGTCGACTCTACCGACATCTCATAAACACCTCGATTGATATTGGCATTGGTCTCCCGGTAATACTTGTTCATAGCTTCGATCACCACTTCCGGTTTTTGGCTAGTTGCTCCCGAATCCAAGTACACCAACTGCTGACCATGAATCTGTCTATTAAGAACAGGAAAGTCTTTTCTAATTTTCTGTACGTCAAACATTATTTAATTGTAATTTATAACAATACTAATTTAAAAATCCATTAATAATCATTTTCTTAGCATATTCTCTCTCTATTCCCCGTGACTCCAAAAAAAACAGCTGTTCTTCATCTATCTTCCCCACACTGGCCGAGTGACTCGCCTTCACTTTGTTAGTCAAAATCTCCATCTTCGGATCCACCTCAGCTTTTGATTCTTTATCAACCAATAGTACTTTCATCACTAACGAACTCTCACTTTCTTCTGCTTTTTTTTCGATTCTCACCAAACCGGATATTCTTATTCTTGCTCCATTCTCAGCCACCCCCCTCACTATCACCTTTCCAACCGTCTTTGGTCTCCGGTGATCCACCGTCAATACCAGATCATAGTCTCCTATTTTTCTCGCCTCCACAACTCCCAACCATTCCAACAACTGCCCCTCTTCATTTAATTGAAGATTAATTTCATATTTTCCTGGTTTATCAAATACTTGTTTTTCCATAGTCTTTAACCTACCGATCCTTCCATTTCCATGTTTACTAACCGATTCATCTCAATGGCGTACTCCATAGGAATTTCCTTAACAACCGGTTCCATAAAGCCATTAACTACCATCGCATTGGCTTCATCTTCACTAATACCCCGGCCCATTAAATACAAAAGTTGATCTTCAGATACTCGGCTAACTGTTGCCTCATGTTCCAAAATCGTTTCTTCTTCCATTACCTTATTAACCGGATAAGTATCGCTTCTGCTTATTTCATCCAAAATCAAGGCATCACACACCACTTTTGATCTTGCCCCTACTGCTCCTTTATTTATTTGTACTAGTCCTCGATAGCTTGTTCTTCCCCCATTTTTACTGATCGATTTACTCACAATCTGTGACGTTGTTTCCGGTGCCAAATGAATCATCTTTGCCCCAGTGTCTTGATGTTGTCCTTCACCCGCCCAAGCGATTGATAGCATCTCTCCATGAGCTCTTTTCCCTGCCAAAACACAAGCAGGGTACTTCATTGTTAATTTTGAACCTAAATTACCATCCACCCACAACATCTGTCCATCCTCTTCTACCCAAGCTCTCTTAGTTACCAAGTTATAAATATTTTTATACCAATTCTGTACCGTACTGTACTGTACTTTCGCCCCCTTCTCTACAAATATTTCCACCACTGCAGCATGAAGTGATGCTGAAGAATATGCCGGTGCCGAACATCCTTCAATATAGTGTACCGATGATCCCTCATCAGCAATAATGAGCGTTCTTTCAAACTGTCCGGCTCTTTCTGTATTAATTCTAAAATATGCCTGTAAAGGAAGTGATACCTGTACATTTTTAGGTACGTAAATAAAAGACCCACCACTCCACACGGCACTATTCAAAGCCGCCAATTTGTTGTCCGCCAACGGGACCACTTTCCCCAAATATTTTTTGACCAGTTCCGGATACTTTTCTAGTCCCTCATCCATTGATAAGAAAATCACGCCCTTGTCCGCCAACGTTTTCTTCAAAGAGCCATAGACTACCTCTGAGTCATACTGACTTTTTACTCCGGCCAGCATTTCTCGTTCAGCTTCTGGAACTCCAATTTTTTCAAAAGTCTTTTTTATCTGATCCGGAACTTCCTTCCAATTTTTCTCCTCTTTCTCTATCGGTTTCAGATAATAATAAATATCTTCAAACTTTATTCCTGATAAATCTCCACCCCAAACCGGAATTGGCATCGATTGATATACTTTTAGTGCCTCTAGTCGGCGTTCCAACATCCAAGCTGGTTCATTTTTCCTTGCCGAAATCTCTTTAACCAACTTAGCCGATAACCCCATCTTGGCTTTGTACACATACTTAAATTCGTCTTTTTTCAACAAATCACTCATAGATTGCAAATCCTTTATTTTCAATTTTTTCGACAATTTCTTTACTTCCGCTGTCAACGACTTCTCCTTTTTTCAAAACCACCACCCTATCCGGTATCAGATACTTCAACAATTTTTGATAGTGAGTTATTACTAAGACACTCATTTTTTCTTTTTTCACCATCTCCAAAACCGCTTCGGCCAATAATTTCAAAGCATCAACATCCAAACCAGAGTCAATCTCATCCAAAATCAAAAGACTGGGTTTTAATACTCTCATCTGCAAAATCTCCAATTTCTTCTTTTCTCCTCCGGAAAAACCATCATTAATTCCTCTCGTTAACAAACTCTCGTCAATTTTTAGTTTCTTCGCTTCCGCTATCACTATCTGCTTAAGCTCCAGTGCCGAAATACTTTTCTTGGCCGATCTCATCGCCGCCAAAAGCATTTCTCGAACCGACACTCCGGGAATAGCTACCGGCTGTTGAAAAGCCATCAAAATTCCTTTCCTGGCTCTTTCGTCTGTTCTCATTTTCAGTATACTTTTGCCATTCCAATACATTTCCCCTTCAGTTTGATACTTCGGATTCCCCACAATTACATTTGCCAAACTGGATTTTCCGGATCCGTTTGGACCCATCAAAGCCAGTACTTCTCCTTGTTTGATCTCCAAATCAACCCCTTTTAAAATCTCTTTTTTCTCAATCGATACCTTCAAATTTTTTATTTCTAACATTTTATTTTGCTAAATCTGCTAACGTATATTTTTCCAGCAATTTATTCATCTCTTCAGTCAGTTTGTCCATAAAACCTTCTTGTCCGCAATCTCCTTGCATTGGACAACTTCCGCAAGATACTGGTGCCACCTCACCTTCAATCGCTTCCAAGGCCTCTCTTACCTGAATCTCTTTTGGTTCATAGTTCAGTCCATAACCTCCATATTTTCCTTCTTTGCTGTTAAGAATGCCTGCTTCCACTAGAGATGTCGCAATCTTAGCCATAAAAGCTCTCGGCATTCCCATGTCTGATAGTTCTTTCATACTAATCCGACCATCCCTTCCTCGCCCGGCAAGGATTGTAAGAAGCGACAAACCATAATCAGCTTTCTTGGTTAACGTAAACATAACTTGGACTATTATACTCCAAGTACTGTTTCTCCTCAACTATCTCCTCACCCAAACACCGTACGTCTTTTCACCGGTTTCTTCGTCATCATCGTCAAGTGTTACTGCCAGAAAATTGTCATCAAATTTTATGTCTCGATTTTCAAAGTCCTCTTCCACAAAAGGCAAAACTGCAATGTTTTCAATTTCGAAACCAAGACCTTTTTCAGTCAAATACTCCAATACTTTTTCTGCTAATACCAAATCTAGATCATCTTCACTGACTTCTTCATCTTCAATTTTCTTCATTACCTCAAGAATTTCTTCTTTAAGTAAATTATTTTCTTCTCGTTCGCTATTGTTTACGTTTTCAGACATACCCAATTTTACCAGGGTTCTATTTCTTCGAAACCGCTCCTTCAATTTTTTCCCAATCCCTCACCTTACGAGTCTTTAGATTCTTTTTCCAAGCAGTTTCAATTACCGACAACTCAACTCCAAGCTCTTTTGCCAAACCTAAAAGAGCTACCGTATCTTTCGGAAAACACTTTCCTCCAAACCCTCTTTGAGTTGTAATATCCAAGTGAGAATCATAAATACGTTTGTCAGCAACCACCATTTTTTTCATCTCTCCATAGTTAACACCCAATTTCTCGCACAGATCAAACATCTCATTGGCAAAAATAACCTTCACCGCCAGATAAGTATTAGCCATGTATTTCACTACTTCAGCAGTTGTGGGATCAGTTTCAAAAATTGGTGTCTTTGGAAAGGTCGCTCGATAAAGATCTACCACCCACTGTTTGACTTCATTATTGTCAGCCCCGACTACCACTCTATCGGCATTTACAAAATCTTCCAGATAATTTGCCTCGGTCAGAAACTCGGGGTTAAAGGCCATTCTTGGATATTTATTCTCTTTAGAAAGCCTTCTTGTTGTTCCGGGAACTATTGTCGATTTCAAAACAATAATCGGTTCAACTTTATTTTTTTTGGCCAGCTTCACTATATCCGCCGTCACTTCTTCAATTATCGACAAATCAATCTTTTTATATTCCTTAGTCATTGGTGTTGGTACTCCCACAAAAATCACTTCTGATTTTTTCACCACTTCCTCCAAAGGAAAACTCGGCAAAAACTTGTCGTAAATAAATATTTCATTCCCTTCTTTAAAACCGTACTCAACTGCTTTGCCAACGAACCCGTATCCGACAATTCCTATTTTGTACATATCATTAGTGTAACACCTACAATATCCCTGTCAACCTCTCAAAACAGACTTATTTGTTGTTCTGCAACCTTTGGTTTCTCCGAAGGAGGATAGGAAAAATCAACCTCAATCTCCCTCAACTCATTCCAGTGATCTTTGAATTTAAGTTTCTTGTTTTTCAAACCATAGTCATATACTCCCTTCGTCACTTCCACGTCCATCTCACAGTATTTTTTCAAGTTAGCCAAGCTTTCGGGATCCCCCTTGGCCCACCACATCACCGCATCGGCTCCCGAAGCATTCTTTCCCTGACCCAAACACTCCTTAGCCACAGAATCCAACTTTACTCGATGTCCAAAAACATCTTTAATAATCTTCAGCACGTCAAAATGTTTTAGTTTTGTAAAATCTCCCTTATATACCCCATTCACAGCCGGTACATCAAAGCCCAAACTGTTATAACCAATAATCCGATCCGCCTCTTCAAACCAACTCCACATCTGATCAAAGTCTGCTTCCCAAAAACTTTTCATCTCTCCTTTTATCTCACTTAAGTCATTATCTAATTCTCTTCGATATGCTGATACGATTGAGATTCCCAAAGCGGCCGGATCATGAGCATTTATGTCATCAAAGAATTTCTTTGTTTCGATATCAAAAATAACTTCTACTCGTTTTCCATCACTGTTCATAAGAGTTACATTTAATCACCCTTCTCCCATTTTTGCATCCATCTTCTACCAAATCTCCCCATTCCCAAAATCAACAAACCCAAAAATACCGCTGGTATATAGTACTCCCACACTCCACTATCCAATAACTCCGACTCCATTAGCGCCGCCGGAGTTGCAATCTCACCGGACTCAGTCGAATTGAATCTTAAAATAAATGATATTGTCTGACTACCCGAACTCAAAACGACAGTATTGTCCCCTTCACTCAAGGCACTTGGCACGAACTGCCAAATTCCGCTTGTGCTTGCAACTGTATATCGCAACAAGGTATTTATATTTACCCCAATCTGTGCACTTGGAGATGCAGTTCCGGTTAGAGTTGGAACTCCCCCTGTATAGTTCACCAAACTGTAATCTACCCCCAATGTTGACTGACTTCCAACAGCTGTCAAAGTTAAATCATAAGCAAAAATCTGAGAACAAAATATCTGCAAAAATAATACTGGTAGCAAAGTCAAAAACAGTTTTCTCATTCGATAGTAATTTCGTCATTTAATACCGGCATAAATACCTCAACTCCTGGTAACTCCTGTCTCACTTTCTCAGCCAGCACCAACCTCGGTAACTCTTCCCCATGTGTCAATATCACTTTCGACAAACCATCCATTTTATGTAGCCAATTCAAAATCTGCAGCTGGTCGGCATGAGAACTCATTGTTTTTATCTCTTTTTTTTGTGCCTTGATCTCGATTGTATTTCCCCAAATATTTACTCTTTCTGCCCCATCCTTAATCTCTCTGCCCATTGTTCCTTCAGCTTGATATCCCACAAACACCAACTGTGTGCTTTCCTCGCCCAAAAAAGAAATCGAATGATGAATAATTCTTCCTCCGCTCATCATTCCGCTTCCTGCCACGATTATTCTCGGACCAATAATATTTTTTATCTGACGGCTTTTTTCAATCGTATCGCACAAAACCAATCCCGGAAAATCAAATGGATCATCTTTTTTAACTTGTTCCTCTAGTTTCCTACTATAAAGTTCCGGAAAATCTCGAAACACCTCGGTGGCCTTGATTGCCATCGGACTATCTAAAAATACAGGTGTCTTTTCTTTCATTTTTCCCTGCTTTTTTAACTGGTCAAAAATATATAACAGTTCTTGTGATCTCTGCAGTGAAAATGAAGGAATCATTACCACTCCGTTCGTTTCTTCAGCTTGAGCCACAATTTTGGTTAATTCCTCGACTTCATCCCGGGGTTCGTGTACCTCATTTCCATATGTTGACTCCACAACCGACACATCAGCTTTTGTTACCCAATGAGTCGGGTCCAACAACGGTTCCGGTGTATTTCCCAAATCACCGCTAAAAGAGACTAGTTTCCCTGAACTTATTTCTTTAATCAACACTGTTGCCGAACCCAAAATGTGCCCAGCATCCAAAAAAGTAATTTCAAAATCACCCAGCACAAAGGGCTTGTTATAGACCACCGTTTGAACTTGTTCTACCATCCTCTCCACATCTTCATCGGTATAGAGAACTGTCTTAGTCTCTTCTTCTTTTGCTATTTTTGCTGAGTCATATAAAACTAACTCCATCAATGCTTTTGTAGCTTCGGTCATAAAAATCGGTCCCCCAAAACTGTATTTCAATAATAAAGGCAGTCTTCCGCAGTGGTCCAGGTGCGCATGTGTTAACAAAACAGCACTAAGCTTGTCATAATCTATTGCCGGTTTAATTTCATTCAGCCCCACATCCTCTGCTTTCCCCTGAAACATTCCAAAATCAACCATCAAACCGGTCTTTTCTCCGGTCAAAAAATAACATGATCCCGTTACTGTCCCAGCCGCTCCCAGAAACTTTATTTTCACTCTTCCAGTTTATCAGACACCTAATATAACTTGTTCCTTTATTATATTTTTCAGTTAAAAACATGAACCAAATGTTCTTTGTGACACGTTTCGCAGGTGTAAATTGCTTGGTTCTCAGTACTCTGAGAAATTTACACCGAGAATCGAGGTGACCGGACTCCGCAGGAGAGTCCGGATTACCGGTGGCCAACAAAGAATATTGGTGATATGTCTCAGAAAAATATTATCTCTATCTTTGCTAAAATGAACTCATGACCTGTCCTCACTGTGGCTCAGATCTCTCTTATATCAATATTGATACTCAAGATGGGCAATCAAAAAACATTGCCGAGTGTCTAAACTGTGGTGGTCATTTCTTAGATCCATACTTGGCTAATTTCATCACAGCCGAAACCGCCAAAAACATCGACTCTGTTCTACCAAAGTCAAAAACAGTACCCGTTTCTCACCCTGTCTGTCCCAAATGCGGTCAGACAATGTCTAGTATCAAAGACGACTCTGTACCTCAAACTGTTACCGTTTTTTCTTGTCCCAACAATCACGGTGATTTCTTCCCCAAAGATCAGCTTATTCAATTCAAAAAAGCTCAACAGGCAAAAATTTATTATCACAAACTTTGGGGTATTCCCCTAAAGTCAGCTTTCGCCGTTATCATCCCTCTTGTTATTGTCTTTACTGCTGTCGCAGCTCTCCCCACGATTATTAAAGAGTTGGGCACAACTCAAGAGTCTCGTATCAAAGCCAGCGACATTCTTACCTCTCCCCTTATCACCCCAATCTCAGGCACTCAGGTCCTTATCTCTTTTTCTACCAAAAATGCCGCCCAAACCTCTTTGAAATTCACCGAAGGAGATCCCGAAATCCTTAACAAGATTTTTGACATCTCTCCAAATGCTCAAACAAATCATCTTCTCAATATCGAAAACCTCCAACCGGGTACTCTCTACAAATATGTCATTACCATTGTCGTTAATGGCAAGACCACTTCTACAGAGGAATATACCTTCGCCACTCCCTAAAACAGCAAAAAAGCCGCCTGTTTCCAAGCGGCTTAAATACCTAATCCTTGACGATGCAATATGTATTGTCTGATACTTCCCAGTGATATCCGGACATGTAATACAGCCCGGAGATACTCACCGTATTCACTCCGTCCACGAAGCAATCATCTCCTGGCCAGAACAAATCCCAAGCCGTCCAATAAAGAGAATCAGAGGTAACTGTATCTCCATAGACTTTTGTTCTGAATATTACCTTTCCCACGTACTCCGAATCATCGGAGAGCAAGAATGGATCACTGCCAGTGTCAGCCTTTACTGCTGAACAACCAACAATCAGCAGAGTCGCAACCACCAACAACACAAAAATTGTTTTCTTCATCTCTTCTCCTCAGAGTTTTAGTGTTCAACCTACAACCTATATATTACCACATTTTGCCTCAAAAGTCAAATTATAGGGTATTTTTATCCGTTAAATCAGGATATAATAAAAGAGTGACCAAAAGAAATCTCTCACCTTACGAGCAAAACCATCTTCGTCGTTTTGCTCCTCAAATTGATCCTAGTTCAATCGGCGATCAGCCAGTCGAGTATGCCACCGGCCACGCCGAATTTCTCGGTCTCGATTTTTTAGTTACTCCTGCTACCCTTATCCCCCGAATCGAGTCCGAACAAATAGTTGCCGAAGCACTTCAATTCATAGATGATCACGAGCTTGCTCATCCCGTCATTGCTGATATTGGCACCGGATCTGGGTGTCTCGGTATCTCTCTCGCTTACACGTTAAAAAAACGCCAAATTCCCTACACTATTTTTCTTTCCGATATCTCCGCCGAAGCTCTCAAGGTGGCCAATCTCAATGTTCAAAAACTTCTTCACTCACCCGAAAATATCTTTTTCCAAAAATCAAACCTCCTAAGAGATTTTCCTCCTGTCAAATTCGATCTTATTCTCGCCAATCTCCCCTATATTCCTTCCAAAAATATCAATAGTCTCGATCCGTCAGTCAAAGATTTCGAACCCCATCTCGCATTAGATGGTGGTCCCAAAGGCAATCTCTTTATCAACGCTCTTCTTGATCAACTCCCCCAGTACCTAAATAAAAATGGCCAGGCGATTTTAGAAATCGACGATACTCACACCCCAAAAAGTTTTTCTATTCCCAAAAATCTCTCTTGTCGGATTGAAAACGACTCCTTTAATAAACCTCGCTTCCTAATCGTAACTCTATAAAGGTTTTTATTTATAGTAACTCTTCACCTGAAACAGGATATAAAGCGATAATCCTGTACCGATCACCAATCCACCCAAATTAAACGACAATAGGTAATAAAGTCCCATCACCAAAGATGAGTAAAACAGCAATTTCCAAGACATCATTCGTCTCTTAAACAATCCCGGTAAAGCCCAAATTGACAAACCGGTACTCACAATAGATATCCACCAGGTTATGTCATATCCGTAATGATAGGTATAACCCAAATAGGCAAACGGAGCCAAAATTGACCATAGACCTAAAGCCATAAACAAAGTTGGCAAGCACATCACAATCAAAAGCACCGAAGCCCAAGGGCAGTAACGGACAATAATCTCTTTTATGTTACTTGGCAACGCCGGTAATTTCTTCGTAAATAAGTCCTCCATACTCTTCTCCCAACCTTTAGTATTAACTCCTACATTTTGCTTTTTTGACATACTTTATTCTACACATTTTATTTTCTCTTGTCTTCCCTATCCTCAAAGTTAATTTTTCCTTTTCTAAAGCTACAGCATTACAATTTTTTTGTAGTATATAATAACGAATTACGTATGACCAAAGCAAAATACATCAAATTAAAAAAGTTCTTTTCTCAGTTCCCCGTTCACAAATATTCCAAGGGGCAAATTATCCTCAAACCAGGTGATAAGTTTGAATACGTCTACTTCAACAAATCTGGTTTTGGACGCGCCTACACCATCACTCCAAAAGGAGAAAGCACCATCAATCTCTTTAGACCTCTCTTTACCATGTCCGTTATTCACTTTGTCTCCAATCACCGTAATGATTTCTATTTCCAAGCCCTGACTCCAGTTGAGGTTTATGCTGCACCCTACTCCGAATTTAAAAAATTCATTGGTAATGACAAACAGATTACTCTCGACGTTATGGATTTTTTCTTCGGCTCTCTCCTAAACTACTTTGTCAATCAAGGAAACATTATCAACGGCAACGCCCTAAGTAAAATCGCCTCCGTTCTTCTTCAGCTTACCCATGACTACGGGACCATGAAGAACGATAAGCTCATTGTCAACTTTCCTGCCACTCACCGCGTCATCGCCAACTTGGTCGGTCTTACTCGTGAAACCACAAGTGTCCAAATGAGTAAACTACAAAAAAGCGGTGCTGTAACCACCAAACGTTCTCAGTTTGTCGTCAACGACCTGGAAAAACTTAAAAAGATCTCTGAACAATCAAATTAGTCTTTTAATTTTTTCCATCTGTCTCTCGGTCTCTTGATCTCCTGCCTCAACAGCTTCTTTTCCTTGAACAAAATCAAAATCGGCCACATACTTCATTCTTGGTTCAATCACCACGTCTGACATTCTTACTTCTTTTTTGGCCAAGTTATACCTTAATGCAAAGTAACTATCTTTCAAAATATCTACCGTAGAAAACGAACCATTTTTCTTTTTTCCTTCATAAAAATACACACTATCTAAGTTAACCGCAATCACCACGTCTGCTCCCATTTCTTTTAGTATCTCTACTGGAACAGGACTCGATACTCCACCATCAACCAGCAATTGATCACCAATCTCTATCGGCGAATACACTAAGGGAACTGAGATACTAGCTCTCACCGCTTCTGCCAAATCCCCTTTATCAAAAATTACATTTTCTGCCGTCTGTAAATCTGTCGCTACAGCTCGATAAGGAACAAGTAAATCTTCAATTTTCTTTCCTCCAAATATCTCCTCAAAAAAATCTAAAGTTTTTTTACCTTTAATCAAACCTGCACCCCAGTCGGGATCAATCAATACTTTTACTAACTCTTTGTAGGTTACCTTCTGAACTGTTTTTTCCATTCTCTCCAAGTCTTTCCAACACGCATACCACGCACCAATCAAAGCTCCCGAACTTGAACCGGCAATCATATCAATTGGAATCTTGTTTCTCACCAACGCTCGAATTACCCCAATATGTGCCAAACCCCTTGCTCCACCACTCCCCAAAGCTAAACCAACAATTTTCTTTTTTTTACCAAAGAACATTATTCTCATGTTACACCAAGAGACATATAATTACCTATGACTTATTTTCAAACTATCATTCTTGCTATTATCGAAGGACTTACTGAATTCCTCCCCATCTCCAGTACCGGCCACCTTATCCTTGCGGAAAAATTCTTAAACATTGCGCCTTCCGAATTCACCAAAAGTTTTAACATTATCATCCAACTTTCTGCCATTCTTGCTGTTGTAGTCCTCTACTGGAAAAAGATTTTTCTTTCTCGTTCCTTATGGAAACCGATTATTTTTGCCTTTATTCCAACAGGTATTCTCGGTGCCACTTTATATAAAATTGTTAAGGGTTTTCTCCTAGATAACGTTAGTATTACCTGTGCCGCACTCTTTTTGGGAGGCATCGCCCTACTTATTGTTGATCGTTTACCCAAACTAAAATCCGGATCCAAAAAAATCAGTCAGTTAAAAATCGGCAATTCTTTCTCCATCGGTCTTTTTCAATCTCTCTCCATGATCCCCGGCGTCTCCAGATCGGCAGCTTCCATCGTAGGTGGTCTTGCAAATGGTTTGTCTCGAACTGAAGCAGTCGAATTTTCTTTTCTTTTGGCTATTCCTACAATGGCTGCAGCCAGTGGTTATGATCTTCTAAAAACGGGCATCCTCTTCTCGTCTCACGAATATCTCATTTTACTCATCGGTTCTCTCTTTTCTTTTCTTTCAGCCATGTTGGCCGTTAAGGCTTTTACTTCCTTCGTCAGTAAACACAGTTTCTCCATCTTTGCCATCTACCGCCTTATTCTCGCCATCGTCGTTTGGGTAGTTCTTTTAACCTGATCTCCTGGAAGCACAAAACTGTAATAAAATACCCCCTATCATTAATCAAATCATTGACTACAATGGAAATTAATGACAGAAAAAAGGGACAGTATTTCTAATCATTGGACTAGTGAGCGTTTTGCTCGAGATGTTGAGGGTTTAAGTCGTAGAGATCATTTTTATGAAGATGATGACCCACGGATCAGACTAACCACTGATCGCTGGGGAGATGAAGTTTTTATCGTCGGTTACTGTGACCCCATTAAACTTTCTGTTCCAATTCGTTCCACTGGAGAAACTGAGATCTGTCCCTGGATAATCGGCATCAGAGTTCGCGATAACTGTCTCGCTTACTATGATCAAAGCTCCATTGATCAAGCCGAGTATCCTGTCTACGTCTCCCAACCATTTGTCCACCCAGACTATTCCACTCTTCAGAAAGACAAACATTCTCGTCAGAAATTTGCCATAAGCTCTTCTTCAAAACAATCCTCACACTCAAAAAGAAAATAATTATTTTCTCATCTTTATCTTTTTCTTTGTCGCCGGCTTCCTTCCCATTTCTTTAAACATTAATCTGTATCCAATCAAACAGACCAAAGCTATCAAGGCTACTACCAATGAAGCCGCCGGGTCTACCGCTGCCGTATACAACACAAAGACTGCCGAAATAATAATTAGTACCAACTCAAGAGTTTTATCCATATCCTCAGTATATTATTTTTTTTGTAGATATACCCAACAATTTGTAGATTGCACAAAATCCGGTCAGCCCTGTTATTACTAATATCAAACCCAAAACACCCAGCACATAAAACCACAAACCTTCCAGGGTGCTGTAGGCAATCAATATTGATACTGTTCCCAAAACTACACGCACGATTCGATCGGTTTCACTCTCATTTTGTACCATATATCACTATCATAACATGATAAACTAAACCCATGAAAGACCCACTCCAAAGGATTAATCAAACCATAGATGAACTCACCGCTTCACACACTCTCAAAAAATATCGTCTTGTATCTTCTCCTCAAGGTCCATGGATCAAGGCAGACGGAAAGAAAGTACTAAATCTCTGTTCAAATAACTACCTAGGGTTGGCCTCTCATCCTCAAGTAAAAACTGCTGCTATTTCCGCCATCAAAAAATACGGCGTCGGAGCTGGTGCCGTCAGAACCCTCTCCGGGAATTCCTTTCTTCATGAACTTCTAGAAAAGAAACTGGCTCACTTCAAAAAAGTTGACTCAGTTATGATCGTTCCAAGCGGTTTCGTTGCCAATCTTGTCGCTATTCAAACGCTTATTGACAAAGAAGATATTGTTATCAGTGATGAGCTCAATCATGCCTCAATTATTGACGCCATTCGTCTTTCACAAGTCCAGACAAAGTATATCTATCCCCACAACGATCTCCAAGGTCTTGAAGAAAAATTAAAAGAAGCCAAAGAAGTTCAAAAGACAAAGAGAGAAGATGGTCACGACAAAATCATTCTTATTGTTACCGATGGTGTTTTTAGCATGGACGGCGATATTGCTCCCCTACCCGGAATTGTCAAACTAGCCAAAAAATATGGTGCTGTTACTATGGTAGACGATGCTCACGGCGAAGGTGTTATCGGCAAAAATGGTCGGGGAATTGTCGACCATTTTAATCTTCATGGTCAAGTCGATATCGAGATCGGTACTCTTTCAAAGGCTTTTGGTGTGCTTGGCGGTTGTCTTGCCGGCAATCAGAAGTTAATTGAGTACTACAAGCAAAAGGCTCGTCCATTTTCTTTCTCAACAGGTCTCTCTATTCCCGATACGGCTGCCCTTATCGCCTCAATCGACACTGTTACCAAACACCCATCCCTGGTAAAAAAACTCTGGAAAAATGCCGCTTATTTGCAAAAAGGGTTTAAAAAACTGGGCTTTAACACAGGCAATTCAGAAACTCCCATTACTCCGGTTATGATTGGTGATGAAAATCTTGCTCGAAGTTTCAGCACCGAGCTGTTCAACAAGGGAGTCTTTGCTACACCCATCCTCTTTCCCATGGTTGCCAAGGGAAAAGCCAGAATTCGGGTCATGCCTTCGGCTTCACATACCCAAAAAGATCTTGATTTCGGTCTCAAACAATTTGCTCTTGTTGGCAAAAAATTGGGGCTCATCAAATAAGAGCCCCAATCATCCAAAGGAATTATTTCTTCACTAACTTCTTTTTTGCTGCTACAACAGTTTTTTCTGCCTTGGCAATACTCGTCTTTCCACGTTTCACGGTTTTATTCACCACTCTCTTCACCGTTTCTCTATTTTTTTTCTCAGACAAAAACACGGCAGCTGCACCAGCAACTACTCCGGCAACACCGGCAATCACAGCACCCAACACACCTTTGGTAACTTTTTTCTTTTTTTTGGCAGGACTTTTCATTTCTTTCCCAATTGTTAACATAACCATTATTGCACAAATCGCCCCATTATTTCACCAAACAAAACCTATCAAATTTTCTTTAAGTACTCTTTCGCATACTCCCGCGCCATTTCTTCTCTTATCGGTGAATCAGGAAAATCTGGGTGCTTCATCAATATATGCTGATTCCCTTTCTCATACGCCTTCTTAAACGCCTCTTCCCAATCTATCGCTTCTAAAACATACACCTTTGGACATCCGGGCACAGGACACTTTACGGAATATCTATCCATAAGTATTAGGTCTCCAGCCCTTTAAACTATTAATGTAATTATCCTAACATGACCAGCTTCAAAGTCAAGACTTATATACCAATCTCCCCTTTTATCTCTCCAAAAGCTATAATGAAAAAGTCGATGAAAACAGACACTCGCAAGAAAATTCGTAACATTCTAATTTCTATCGTAATTTTTGCCTTACCAATTGTTCTCATTGTCGTCTTTAACCGCGAAATAAAATCCATCGAGAAAATTATTCCTGCTCTAGGTATTTACGCCCCACTATTTTCCATTCTCATTATGGGAATTCTCTCGGCTACTCCAATTCCCACCGATCCCATCGTCATTCTAAACGGTGCTCTCTTTGGATCTTTTATTGGCGTACTTGTTTCTTGGCTTGGGAACAATCTTGCCTCCATTATTGAGTACTTCATTGGCAAAGGTCTTGGAGAAGTTGCCAATTTTGAAAAGACCAAAAAAAATCTTCCCTTCGGTCTCGGAAAATTTCCTGCCGACTCTATTTGGTTTCTACTCGGCGGTCGCCTTATTCCCCAGTTTGGCGGCAAAATAGTCTCACTTATGGGAGGTTTTTATCGAGTTCCCCTAAGAAGATATCTCTGGACCGCCTTTCTAAGCAATCTGCTTGGATCTCTTCTCTTGGCCATTGGTGGCTATTCGCTTCTCAACGCCATTCGCTAAAAAACATCTCTCAAACCAATTTCCCGCTAACTCAACTATTTTCTCAAAAGCACCAGGTTCCTCAAACAAATGCGTCGCCCCCGGTACAATTTCCATCTTTTTTATACAACCAAGCTTAATATATGCTTTTCTATTTAAGTCGATTATCTCTTTCTCCTCACCTCCAGTTATCAATAATGTTGGCGCCTCTATTAGATCCAGTTCGTTCAAAACCAAATTCGGTTTTCCTCCCCAAGAGACTACCGCTGCGATTTTTGTTCCCCAATATGCCGCCCCAGAAAGGGCCGCTGCCGTCCATGTACCTGATCCAAAATATCCAATTTTTATACCATTAATCTTCTCGCTTTCCATGCACCACTTAGTTACCCCGATTAGTCTCTCCGTTAATAAATCAATATCAAACCGTAGTTCTTTCGTTTTGTCTTCTTCTTCGGTCAACAAACCAAACAACAAAGTTGCTATCCCTTTCTTTTGCAACTCTTTTGCCACATAAGTATTCCTCAGATATAGCTGGTTATTTTTGCTTTCATGTACAAAAAGCACTACACCTTTTGCTTCATCTATTGGTTCCCAATCTCCCACAAGCGATACATTTTGTATCGTAATTTCAACATCCATCTACATAAACTATAACAAATCTTACATACCAAGACTCAATCGTTCTCAGGATTTTTATCGAAGACCGTGCTGACTGAAGCACTCCACATATTTTCTATCCATCATCTCTAAATGATTTATCAACCAATCAGTCATAAACTCGACAAGCTTTATCGACATTTTTAATCGATCTGTGTTGTAACCTTTTTTTATTTCCCCTAGCTTCTCTACAAAATTTCTGTGCTCTCTGATATGTTCTTCAGCTCCTTCAAAATGAAACTCTTTAAAATATTTTTCCTCTGTTTCAAAGTGGTACACCGCATATTGATCTAGACCATCTAATATCTTTTCTATCGTTTCTGAAGTTTTCATTGAGGTAATTGCCTCAGACAACTCATTCAAAAGTTCGATGAATTTCTTGTGCTGTGTATCAATTACTTCTACCCCCACACTTAATTTATCTTCCCAATATATTGCCATACTTTAATGGTATCACCTGACAATAAACAGCCCCACAACTCCCAAAATTAACAGGCAAACCATACAAGGCCCCACAACTCTAGCCATAATATTCCTTGTCTTGTTTTCCATCCCCGTTACTGCTTCGGCCGCCATAATGTCCGCAATTGCCATTGTATTACCCATCGCTGCACCGGAAATTTCCAAAGATAATATCTTTGCGCTCTCAATTCCAAACAAACGACTTGCCGAAAACAAAATATTTCCAAACAAAATATTGGAAATTGTCACACTTCCGGAAATCATTGTCCCAAACGCTCCGATAAATGGTGCCACAAATGGCAAAATATCTTTTCTCAAGTTCTCTGCCATCAAAAACAATACCGAAGGCAGTCCTGAATAATTATTTCCCGAATTTACGATCATCTGTGTCATTGTTGACATTCCCAAAATCACAATAAATGGATCGACCGTTCTGACTAGTGCCGTTTTCATACTCGCTTTGAAAAAACTCTGACCATGCCACAAAAAAACAAGGGGGAGGCCAGCCACAAAAAATATTACTCCCGGATTAAAAAGATTTAAAGAGTACTGGTAGTCCCAAGGGAAATGAATCACTACTGATTTCAGTGTTAATTTTCCAACCAGTAACAAAACAAAAACCAATAGGTAAGGAAGTAACACTTTCTTTAAAGGTAGAGTCATTTTTATCGCTCTATTATTCCTCAACACTCGTACATTTTTAGGCACAAATATGCCTTTTTTTGTCGTCAAAACCACCAAAATAATGGCCGCCAACGATCCTATCACCGATACAAACTCTTGTCCAAAACCAACAGTTAAAACAGAACTTAAAACAAATAAAAATCCGGACCACAAAGCAAACGGTAAAATTTCAAAAAAGAACTGTCTTCTATTTTCCTTTTCTTCTCTCGCCAAAACCAAAATCATAAAAACTGGTATCAAAATCCCTACTGCATTTAGCCAAACCGTATTCCACGGAACACCAGTCGTATCCAAACCCGCAAAACCTACTCTTATCGGGGTACCTACGGCCCCAAAAGCACCCGCACTGCTATTTCCTAAGACCGAAATGACAACAGCTACCATTGGTGACAAACCCAAACTAATTAATATTGGAGCTACCACCGCACCAGGAGTTCCAAACCCCGCCATTCCTTCAATAAAATTAATAAAAAACCATGCCAAAAGAATCGTCTGCACCCGAAAATCCTTCGCCACAGACTCCAGATAAAACCCAATATTCTCAATCACTCTCAAATTCTTCAATACTTCCAAAAAGAACACCGCTCCAAACACAATCAAAAATATATCAAAGGCTACGAAGAAACCTTTCACCAAAGAGTTTAATAAATATACCGGTACAATCTTCCAATAAAAGATCTGGATTAACGTTTCCACCGTCAACACGATCATCGAAATTTTTGGCAAAGTCAGTTTTTTAAAAAACAGCCCAAATAAAAATAGGCCAAAGGGTAAGGCAGACAAAATCAACGGTAAACCATTCATCCAATATCCATTCTATATGATATGCTCAAGTTAATAGTGCATGAGTATCGAAAATAAAGTTACTGTTATTACTGACTCAGGCTGTTCCGTAAGGCCAGAATCATCTTTGGCCAACGAACACGATCTCTCCATTGTTCCTCTAGACGTAAAGTTTTTTGAAAAAAATCACTGGGTTTCTTATCAAGATAATGCTGATCTTCCTCCTGCTTCCTTCTACGAAAAAATGCGCAATAATGCCAAACTACCTCAAACTTCAGGAGTCATCACTGGCAGGCTAGTTCCTCTATACGAAGCAAATGCCAAAGAAAATCAACCGGTTATTTCAATTCACATCACCTCCAAGCACTCCACCGCTTGGGAATCCGCTGTTTTAGCTTCAAATATTGTTCGAGTAGACAATCCTCATCTCCTCCTTGAAGTGATTGACTCCCGACAGGTCTCCGCCGGTATTTGGTTTCTAGCACAGCAAGCAGCCACCCTTGCCGAAGAAGGTTATCCCTTAGAAGATATTAAGAAAATTACCCTCGAAACTATTCCCAAAATCGAAACTTTTACTTCTCTTTCCACCTTCGAAAACATCGTCAAGGGAGGCCGGCTCCCTGAAGTCGCCAGATATCTCGGCTCCAAACTGCAACTTCGACCTTTCGCCGGTATTGTCAATGGAGAGATCAAGTTTCAAAATCTTGTCCGTACTGATGGCCACGTTCAGCGAGAAATTATCAAAAGAGTTGAAAACACCAAAGAAGATATCACTCGTCTGGCGATTCTTCATACCAACTTTCCCGAAGGTGCCGCTTTACTCAAAGAAAATCTCTCCCGCATTTATTCAAAAGAAATCCTCATCATCGATGCTGGCCCGACTATCGCCGTCCATACCGGCGAGAGAGGTCTCGGTATTTCTCTACAAAAAGTTTAGAGCTCGGTGGATTTATTCTTCCTTTTTTTATCATCGGGTGTAGATAGTATCTTTGATACCCCAAACACTTCAGCCTATTAACCACCTTTCTTGTATTGCAATAATTACTCTTATCTTCATCAATAAACTTTCCCTGTAACCATCCGATCAGTCTATTTTCAATTTCCTCATTCAACCAACCGCCAATCACAATTTTTTCTTTTCCATTAACCAAACTTATTGTTCCGCTTGTATGACCAGGAGTGTGTTTTATCGTCCAATCACTATTCCTTATCCTTTCCCCATCTCTTAGCCATCTTCCCATCTCCCAGTCCTTCACTCCCGATTTTTCAAATAATTTTACCAGTGATGACTTTTTTACTTTCCAAATCTTTTTTATTTGGCAATCATTTTTATGTATCCTAATCAACGGTTTATACCCCCATTTTTCCTTTGCCATTTTTTGCAATAGTGGTGCACCTCCGGCATGATCATAATGATAATGAGACAACAATATCTCTCTAATTTTTTGACCCGGAAAATACTCCTCAACAACTTCCATTACTTTCGTCACATTCTTTGTTTTCTTAATCCTCACACCCTTCTCTGCCCCCACATCAAATACAACCACCCCATCTTCAACCTGCAATATATAACTCCAAACACCATTATTAGGATATTTTTTAAAAGGCAACCAAAATCTTAACAGTACTCGAACAAGAGTTACTCTTCCCTTTTTTTCCGCCAACTCTTCCGCAATCCACTTCTTCATAAGTCCCCCATTTTAACCCAAAACTCCGCCCCTGAAGAGCGGAGTTTATTCACCAAAAATTATTTCATCTTAATCTGAATCTTCTTTGGTTGAGTCTTTGGAGACTTGGAAAAAGTTATCGTCATTACTCCGTGTTTACTTGAAGCAATTGGTTCTACCTTTTCATCAACATCTCCTGGTACTGCCACTCGATAAGAAAAGGCTTTGGAAGACTGACGATAATATTTTTTCTTTTTGTCAGTTTCTTCTTCTTTGGCTTCACCTCTTATCCAAAGGTATCCATCTTGAAAGGTCATCTCCACATCTTTAGGGTCAATACCCGGCAAAGATGCTTCAACATAAACATTTTTTTCATCTTCTGAGATCGACAAACCGTTTGAGGAAACTGGTTTCAACCACTCATCTTCATCGTCCCAGATCGAAGGCATATGCATCGAAGGAAACGAAAAAAGTCTGCTTGGTACTAGATCAAAAGCCATTTGGCTCACCCCCTTTCTTTCTCCAAATTACTAACTTTAGCACTAATATAGTACGAGTGCTAATTACTTGTCAAGACCCCAAAAAATACCGAGGTCATCCCTCGGTATTATCCTTTTCATCCCCCATTACACTCTTCACCTTTTCTTCCATTGTTTGATCCCGATCCGTCCTCGTTCCAAAAGACAGAAGCGTTTTCATCCTCGGAACGCCCATCGCATGAACTCGAAGTGTACAAATGAAAACTATCGCCATCACCAACCAAAAATCACCCTCAAGGTTAGTTCCGTTTGCATGTACCATGTGTTTTATCCCCATGCTCGAGATGATCCTTTCACACTCCTTCACATACCTGGATACGCTCACCTCTGTACCCATTGGGATAATTGCGTACTCTGCAATTATTTTCATTCGGTCTCCTTTCAAAGAACTTACCCGAATGATATCACAGATCTTTCAGCCAACATACTTCATCAAATCACGCTCTCAATATATTCCACGGCTTTCTTAATCAATATCTTTAAAAACTTCCCCATCCGCACAAACATCTCCTTGTAATACCCAACCATCTTTTTACCTCCCGGAAAACGCTCAACCACAGAGATCATTGCTCCCACAGTAAACAAACAACTCCCAACCACCAGCAAAGGAAATCCAATCAAAATAGGTAGCAAAATCAACCCAACCAAGAGCAACAGACCACCCCACACCACCAAACGATTAAGTCTGGGGGCAAAAATATAACCAATCAAGCCTCTCATTTAACCTTAACAGGGTTCAATTTACCCAACGGTTTCTCCAATACATCCCCCACTTTACAGCTATCGTAGAGCGCTCTATTTACCTCCACATTCCGTACCCGGCTTCCCTCAACATCAACTACCAAAACAAAATGATCTGTCTTTCGGTCTTCCATATCCTCAGTTTCATGATAGTTTTTATCAATTATCTTCCCCTTCCAGTAAGTGTTTTTGGTTTTCCTAATTATCTTGACAATAAATAAAACAAAACCCAACACAATCAAACCAAAAATGGCAAAAAAGACAATTATTGGTCCAAAAACTATTATTTTTTCCGGTTGCATATTATTTCCTTTATTTATTTATAATCTTTAATCTCTTTTGCAATATTTGCCGCAAAATTAATTAGCTCATCTGGTGTCAATCCGGATCCGGAAGATCGGTCAATGCTGATAAACTTCTCATCTCCTAGTACCAAATAAATATTGTTTAGCAAACCATTTGGTTGCCACACCAGCATATTTCTCATGGGAATTTTGTCGCTCACTTCCGTTCTTCTACCCATTTCTTCCTGACCCTTTTTTTGGTTTTCTATTTTCAAATACTCAAATACCAATAGCACATGATTATCTTTATCATCAAAATAATACCTACAGTTAAACAGGCTGTCATGTTCAGGAGGTTGAATCCTTAATATCGGTTTTCCTAAAGCATTTTGAATAAACTCCTTGGTAAACTGTCCGCAGACATCTTCTAAAACATAATAACTTTTATCCTGTCTTGACGGCTCTCCAGGATATTCCACAAAACAATTACTCAATCTCTTTCCCTTATCTCCATAACCTTCAATTGCCACCGCCTCTTGTTTACATTTTCCAACGCTCCCTTGTCCCTGTTTATCTACATTTTCCCCGTTTTGATTTGCAACATTTGGGGAACCAGTTTCCTGCAGACTACATCCTGACAACAATATCGTAAAGAAAAATCCAACGATTATCTTGTTAAACATAAAACCATCCTAACACAAAAGTAATTTACTTTACAAAGTCACTATTATAAATAACTAAAACCTAAATCAAACCCGAAAAAAGTAATATCAAAACTACAGTTGTAAAAACGGCGAAGATTCCTACTGTCTTCACAAATAGATTTACTGCATCTTTTTTCTTTCCTTCAATAAAAAGTAGAAGTGGTTGATAAAAAAACAAGTATGCCATTACAGCAACAGAAAGGGTCAATACAAATAACATTGTGATCGGAGCAAAAAAAGTATCTGGTTTGTTTTTTAAGGGTTGCGTCACAAAAGTCATTACAGTGACAACAAGGATAATATAGGCTGAAGCGCTTAGCGCATTTATCAAAGGATTTTTGGACATAATATTAAGTATACAAAAATGCTCCCCGTACTAGACCAAATAAGGAACTCTGTTGATACCCCGATACACAACTAAAAGATACATTATCGATTTCCTTTTGCTCGATTGTGCGTTTTGCAGAGCATCTGGCAGTTACTGGGGTTAGTTGCCCCGCCCTTGCTCCACGCTGCTACATGGTCAGCGTCCATCTCTCCAAACTCCCAAACTTTAGACTTAGCAGCGTCATGACCAATTGCACAAAGGGGACAGTTCGATTCACCCTTAGATCTTGCCAAATCAGTCTGTCTTGTATAAACCGACTTCTTAGTTACTTCATCAAAAACCCTGACATCCAGCAATCTCGCGTTTTTAGAACGACCAAGTATATATTCAAAAATTCCTTTACGATTTTTTACATAAGGGTCTCCGTAAAGTCTATGTACATCTTCTGATATTTTGATGGGGTTATAGGTATTTTCACGATATTGCTCGTACATTCTTCCCCACTCTAATCCACTCATTTCACTCTCGACATCTACAAAGACACTCGATACCCAGTCAATTACAGTATTAAAGTAGGTTTTTAGCTCATCAATGTCACCATCATTACGATGAAGACTCATATAATCACCAATCTTTCCCCTACTCACCCATTCAAGAGCTCGCTCCAAAAACTCTTGTCTGTTAACACTCCCCTTTATGTAAGCACTCCATTTATGGATGTTAGCATTTTGACTATTACTAAACTCCTCTTTAGCCATAGTTACAAAACGCCCAGAATAAACCGCGTTCAATAATTCTTGATCATTAAGCGGAACACCGGCAATGTTGATTGTTTTGAACCATTCTTTTATCTCACTTTCTGCTCCTTCACATTCATAGATCAGCAGTTTTGTCTCTAATATCTTGGTTTTCTTATCACTTGCCAAGCCGCTGAAATACTGTTCCATTCCATTCTCGTCTTTAATTGCAAATTTATCTGTGACAAAACGTCCAATACTAGTGATACGCTGTTGACCATCTAAAACCTCTAACTTATCGTCGGAAAGTTTATTAAAATAAATTAAGCCAATAGGATAATCTCTAAGTATAGAATCAATGACCGCTATCTCTCTTTTTCCACCATCTGAAGCGTAAATATAATTTCGTTGATATTCGGGTTGGATAGTCAGATTGCCAGATAAACCGAACAGTCCTTTACCTTCCAATTCGTTGTATACAAAACCATCACATATATCTTTTACAGAAATAGTAGTCCTTAATGTTGTATGCATATTATTTATTTTTGCGCCTTATAAAGATTCTTTGATAGGCTGACTGAATTATACGACCCTCATTATTTATAAAATAGTTCTTCTTACCATCGTTACCCACCAAATTTGCGTTTTCATTCGTTTTTCCTCCAGATGATCCTGTTCTTTCGCCGTTTTGTCTAACTTCCCAATAATCATCGTATTTTTTCGTATCAGGAACCTCGTCGTGACAGCCTCTCTGTGTCGCTCCTAAAATCACAAATTGATCAGGATTATATTTATCCAGAAAACTAATAGGCACACCCATAACACCACCATAATCACTGGGGATATTTTTAACCATTGAAACTTCAATTGCATCGTAGTTGTCATATTTTTCAAACGGCTTCTTTGTGCTGAATTTTATTACATCAGCTTCCTTCATTAATGGCAGCGGTTTATGACGTCTCCCATGATCAAGGTTTGTGAACCAGCAAGAATTGCCAAGTCTCGTATAATTCCCAACATACCCCAGTCTGGCCGCCTTCTGCCTATCAGACTCCGCTATTTCAGTACCATTTGGCACTGCAAAAACCATATCACTACCATTTCCGGTTGCTCCCAGCCACAATTTGTTTGTTTTAATTAGTGGGAAAATTTCCTTATAAGTAATTGCGTTCATATTGCCAATAACAACAAATTTCTTGTCGTAGTCCACAAGTTGTCTAACATACTCTCGGAAGAGACTAAATGGAGGATTGGTTACCACAATGTCCGATTGCTTTAGGAGTTCTATACACTCATCACTACGAAAGTCACCGTCTCCCTCTAAAGGACACCACTCGTTGTGTTTATTTGATTTAAGTTGGGTAGCAACATCCTTAAGATTAAACTCACCATCACCATCTAGGTCACGAACTTCGTTGATAATAAATTTGTTAGCCGTTATTTTCGGACGTCCTTTAGATTTTGCAAGCGTTATATCATCACCAAACAGCAGTAGTTGCGTATTGGCTACCGGCGATGGTTTATAACTTGTGGTAATAAGCTGTTTTAACCCAAGTTTATTGAAATTAAGTACAAAGTATCTGAAAAAATTGCTTTCAAACGGATCGTCACAATTGCTATAAACCACTTTGCTACGGAAAGTGTTAGGGTCATACTCCAGATACGCCTCAATTTCTTTTTGAATATCGAGAAATTGAGTATAAAACTCATCGTTCTTTGCGTTTTTTGCTTTTGATAGATTCTTATTTGCCATTCTTTTCTTCAATCAAGAATATGTATTCCCAACCGAAATTATAGCTTATTAAGGCTAAGGCAGCTTTTTAGTTCGCGCAACACTTAAAACCAATTGCGCAAGAAAACTTGCCATCTCAATCTCTTTTGTAAGCTCTCCATCAGTGAGCCCTTTCCCATTTTTCCCTAAGATTCTTCTAGCCCGTTTTAGAGTCATATCAACTGTTAGACCCGACCAACTGCTTTACAGTCGCAACAACATTATCAAAAACAGAGGTCAACTTCGTCTTAGCAGCTTGTGTCAATCTCGAAGTGTGCATTACCGAGTTTCTCAATGGCTTATATGGTTTATCTTCTTCTTTGAGTATGTCATCGTCGGCTATCTTTGCTAGATCTATGTAATCCATATACATTAATGGATTCTCTTCTGCTTCTCTGATCTGTATCGACGTTCCCGCTTCGTTCTTTTGAATTTGCAATCCCTGTTTACTTCTCTCAGCCTTACAAAAACTACACAAGCTGGTATTACCAGCTTCTTCATCAAATCTATCTTCACATGTATTTCCCTGCAAATCGGGGTTCATACAAGACGTAGGTGCCACACCGCCATCTTCAATATGCTTACGAAGCAAATTCTCGGATACAAAGCACTCTGCATACGAACGAAAGTTGTATTGAGCGTCATCAGCCAATGAATCAACCCATGCATCTACTTTTCCAGCATTAGCATTTCCCGATGGCAATTCATATTCTCCAGCGATCTGATTAAACAGCTCTCTCGACTTTCTCTCTGCCTTAGGCATATTATCGTTTTCCTGATCCCCATCTTCCCTGTGCTTAATTCTCCATTTATCCCAGTCGTTAACAATCTCCAATATTTTACTTCGCATTACTTCCAAGAATTGCTCATATTTATCGTCATCCGCTACAACGCTTTCACGACTACTTGTGAAACGATCTTGCTCGTCATTCATATCGTCAAGATGAATCTGTCCATATAAATAGTTTTCCGCCAACCTTGCTGTGGGGATGTGCTTCAAAATATCTCTTTCTCTCAAACGCCCGTTTACAAACAAGTCAACCCCCACCCGCTCATCAGTGGTCAAGATTTTTAGATCACGCGGCTTTTTTACAGAGGCAACAAAACCATAAGCTCCATCAATTTCAATCCCCCTCTTCTCATTATCTTTTGTAGTAAAACGAGCCTCTAAGTTCTCTACATACGGATCCTCATATTCACCTACCTTCCACAAAAACTCTGTTTTGCTCGATAAATCCTCGAGATCGGCGTAAGTAATTTCATCATCGTCTCCTAAAAAAATCTTAAACGATTGATCAATCAACGAAAAACGAAAATACAACGCAATAGCTTTCTTTAAAAACGTCAAACTATTCTTAACCCCATCTTTTATGTTCTCAAAATATATTATTGTCCCGTGGTCATGACCACCAATCACGTCCTCAAATTTGCTCATATCCATATCAGACAGTGGATATTGAGAAGTCAATAAATCATCTCTGATTGCATCATCAAGCTCAGAGTTAACCACCACACCTCCTACATATTCACCACCACTTTTTTTGCTAATGACATGAATCTTGTCAGCGCATGAAAGTAAAGCGAGCTTCCCGATACCCTTTCTACCTATATAAGGTCTACCAGCAGGTGAGCTACTACCTTCAGAATTACGTTTTGAATAGCCAATTCTCAGAAACTTGTTCTGAAATTCATCAGCAGTCATTCCCACACCATCATCTCTAACACACAGGCTGTTGTGTTCACGATCAATGTATATGTTGACCTTATTTGAATCTGCATCCCATGAATTTGAGATCGCCTCCCCCAATATTGTGACGAAGCTTCTATAAAGGTTTCTGCCTAAATGATTTAGGACACTTAGTGATAACTCAAATGTGAATTGATTTGGCATTTCTACTTATATGCATTTTTATACTTGCCCCAATTATAGACCCTAGCCTCACAGGCACGGCATTACCAATAAACCTAGCTATATGAGCAGTCACAAATGGAGTATTTGGATCAAAAAACTGATAGTTATCAGGAAAGGTTTGAAACCGTGCCGCTTCCCTTAAGCTAATTGCCCTGTCCTGCTCTGGGTGACCAAAACGGCCATTTCCCAACCCAACACACTGTGTCGTCATTGTAGGCGCTGGCTCATTCCATCGCATACGACCATAAACAGTTTTTTTATAAGTACTTCCAGACTCTTTTCTGTGACATTTCAGAATAAGATCTTCACTCCACGCACTCGAATCCCCACCATCATGGGGAGTAGCTTTTACTCTCCTAAGATTAATCTCGTTTAGTTTTCTTGATCGATGGAGAGGGTCTTTCCTACTTACTTCGCCATCCCGAATCGGCTCAAGATCTCTTATAACGTCTTTTACAGTCACACGGTTGTCTTTATGTGTCCGCTTCACCAATTCAATCTCGCCAAATCTTGAAGCCAACAAAACAAGCCTCCTCCTGCTTTGGGGGACGCCGTATTCGGAAACATCAACAACTTCATATTTATATCTGTAACCATTCCTTTCCAAGGTATCAAGGAAAGTCTTAAAAATGGGATATTTGTCCATTTTTGCCAACTCACTAACATTTTCCATGGAAACAATATCTGGCTTAACCTCCTCAATCAACTGTGCAAATTTTTCAAGTGGCTGAAGTTGCTTTTTTGTTATTTCTTTAAGATTCAATCTGGAGAAAGGTTGACAAGGAGCACATCCCGCAAGGACTCTGATCGCCCCTTTACCAAACAACTTACTTACCTCACCAGCCGTAACCTCAAGAATATCTTTACCGATAAATTTTGCCCTATTGTTATGCTCGTAACCAAACTTGCATGAATTATCGTTGTCTATTCCCGCCACCACCTCTAGACCTTCCTTGATCAGTCCATGGGTTAGACCACCAATACCACAGAATAGGTCTACAACCCTAATTTTCTTTGCCATACACCCATTGTAACCAACAATGACGATTTAATCGAGCAGGTCGTCAAACTCAACAATTTAAATCTTAAGCAAACTCAGGGGATCGATCTTTAACACTTCAGCCACACGATAAATCGTAAATATGGTCGGCATATACCTCCCATTTTCAAGGTGACCGACATAAGTCCTGTACAGACCCGCGTCACCGGCTAAGGCTTCTTGCGACAACCCCCTTTTCTCCCTCTCCTCTCTAATTCGCTTCCCAATCAGTTTGCTCAGTTTTTCTTTGGATATCACAAGATAAGTGTGGTAGTATCCGTCCTTGACGACAACGCAGTAAACATAGCGTTATAATGAGAAAAGTATGATCGACCAATACAAAGCCTTCATTAAAAAACACAAGTGGCTACTAGCCATTACTCTCCTTGTTTTTCTCCCCATGTTTTACCAAGAAACAAACAACGTATTGCTTGGACTTATAGAGCTTGCAGTCGTATCAATAGCCATAACTGCTGCCATTTTCCTAATAAGCCAATGGAAAAATCACCAACTCGAAAATACTAGCAGCCAGAAAGAATCAAATATCCTATTGGTTGGAATAAAGTGCTTCCTCGATGCAATATTTTTCAGAAACACAAGAGCTGTAATTTCCACCTTCTTAATTGGGGCACCATTCTTCTTCCTCGTTCAGCTTCCTGTAACTTTCATCTTAGGCGTATTCATACAATCTTATGAAATCGCATCACCAATCATCTATGCCCTATCCATGGTCATAACGCTACTAATAATTGGTGTTGTCTATAAGAAACTTAATGACAAAAAAGAGAAAGGAACTCCTAAGGAAAATCATTAAACTAATTTTTACAATAATCCGAATTGGATTAGTAGCTGTCTGTATCCCCGTCGCCACGGTCGGTTTGTTCATCTTTTATGCCCTCACTCTAGAGGCTGACAGTGGATTAATTGCTGATATTGCTCCCAATCCTCAAGGATGGATTTACTGGATTCTTGTAGCAATATGCTTCCTCTTGGTGTTACTGTTCAAATGGTTATTTAATGCGCTTAAAAGGTTAATCGCCAAAAAACTTTGGAGGCCATAAAAACCTTCACAGACATTAATCCTGAACACCTGCCCAACTAGATATTTAGCCTCAACGTCATAATCACTTTCATCACAAGAAACTGGAACTGTCAAAACTCTCCGAAAATTATTTGTTATTTTAGCCTCAAAATACTTAATATGCATAGTGTTTCTACACAATTTTGAGAGTTTTTTACAGTATTTTTTGGACTTTCATTGAGGCTGAAAAATCAAGAACTGTATTAAAAGTCAATCTAATTTAGGTGAAACGACAAGATTATGTGTTTAAGTAACAAATTTTCAACCTAAAACCCACCTAGACACCTACTCTTGGAGTAAGATTCAGCCAGATGAGTATGAAAATAATTGAGGGGTTAGATTACTACTCCCTTCGCGTTCAGTTGTTTTTCAATAGCTATATTGCCTTCAAGCTAGCCATAAATGCCCGAGAGAAACTTGGGATAACAAGGCCATTTGTTGATGAGAAAGCGCTATACGAATGGAGTGGGAAAAACCATCTCGACCTAGCAAATGAATTTGCCAATACTTGGAAGTCCACCTACAAAGAAAACACTCCGCTAGACCCACATGTTTTTACCATGATGAACTGGTTCATCCTCTCTAGACTACTAAAGGACGAGATTAGATTGGCTACTAAATTAAATCTTCCACCCGAGCTACTGGTAGATTTCGTTGTGTTTGACCGTAAACCTAACGGATTGATCGCTGAGAGAAACTTCGTCATAGCGTCCGCCATTTCACCAATAACCCAAGGAACATATATTCCAATAAGCATAAATACCTCAAAAGAAGATGTGTTCAATGCACTAACCGATGCCCAAGAGTTCTTATCCGACTTAACTCCAGACAAGAGCATAAGCAGGGTGTTAAAAAGAAAACGTCATGACATAAGCTCGCAAGATAGATCAAAAATCAAATCATTCCTCAGGGTAGAAGAATCATTAATCATGCTCAATAATGATAAAAACCGTGGTGAATACAACACTCTAATATCTGCCGCAATTGAGCGTGCAACCGGAAATCTCATTGAAGAAAAATATGGAAACCTACCAGAAGACGAACTAGAAGAAATTTACCTTAAACAGACAGAAAAGCTTCAAGCTAAGCTAAAACGAAATTATTACGACGTCGTTGAGAGATACCAACTACCCACCCCAAAATACTGGAGTGGTATTTTCCGACTTATTGCTGATTAAGTCGGAATTTCCAGCCAAACTCCCCTGAGATGATTTCCATATCAAGGCATCATAGCCACAAGATATGGAAAAAGATAAGTATTTCACCACAAAAGACTTCTATCTAAGTACTGCACTAATGGCAGCTGGATTGAAACTAAGACAGCTCAATCGGCTTAACAACAAGCTTGTTGAGTTTATTTTTGACCATTCACCCGAAGATGTTGAAAACACCATCCAATCACACTGGGATCGTTCACTATTAGTAGCCAGCAAAGACCTTGTTGAGGCAATTAAGGAGCTCAAGGCACGCTTGTATGAAAGAGTCTAGATCCTTACCCCTACAGGCAGTAGCTGAATATCGACAGTTATTAATTAAACACTTCGGAAGAAAGCTAGCCGAAGCAGAAGCAAAGATCGAGAGCTGGGATTTTTTAGAGCTATTCCAGTTTTTAGCCAAAGATAAGAATGAAAAACAAAAAGGAAGGCTATACACAAGTTGAGAATTTCATTCTCTATTCCCCCCTGCTTGAACCACAAATAAAGGCGCTTTACATCATAATTAGAAGCTTCTGCTACGGTTTTCCAGAACGATATTCCTGCTTCCCCACCGAAAAGTTATTGGCAAAAAAGATGAACCGAACAGACAGAATGATTAGAGAGTACCTAAAAATTCTCGTAAAGTATGACTTAATCCAAATAACCAAGTATCCGAACGACAAACACAATACTTATTTAATCCTCAGTCCTGACAAGTTTTTAAGGAACTGGACTTCTTTTAATACAGGAAATCCACTTCCTCCATATAGTGGAAATGTAACTCCCGCTAATAATACAGAAATAAATAAGACTAAAAAGAATAAGCTGTTCACTAGACTTGACGAGCAAAAGAGAGCATTAATTGTTAGTAAAACAATCATATGAACGAAGAAACAAAAACAATTAAACACATAGTCTATTGCCGTAAGTCTTCAGAATCAGAGGAGAGACAAGCCCTTTCGCTTGAATCCCAAACAAAAGAACTTGATCGCATCAAATCAAATAACAAGCTAAAAACAACCGAGACACTTTCAGAATCAAAATCAGCCAAGAAACCCGGGAGATTAGCCTTCAATACAATGCTCGAGAAAATTAAGAACGGTGAAGCAAACGCCATCCTTGCTTGGAGTGCTGATCGGTTATCGCGAAACTCGGTTGATACTGGAGCGTTGATATATCTCATGGATCAAAAGTTCCTCCTGCAAATAACCACTGCTTCAAGGGTTTATAAAGACAACCCCTATGATAAATTCCTTTTCAATCTTGATTGCAGTCAAGCAAAGCTAGAAAACGACAATAAGGGAATAAGCTCCCAACGTGGTATGCGTACTAAAGCAGAAAAGGGTTGGTACCCCGCCCCAGCGCCAACTGGATATAAAAACAATCCCCTAGGGAAAAAGGGCTACAAAACAATTAGACCAGACAAAAAAAGGTTTGACCTCATTAGAAAATCGTTACTCAAAGTCCTTGACGGTGAGCAAGTAATCGACATTTGGAAAACAGCAACAGACGTGTGGAAATTAACAAACAAGGCTGGTCTACCGATACCAAGGTCAACTTTTTACAACTTATTAACAAATCCTTTCTATTCCGGCGATTATGAATGGCCAAAAGGGAGTGGGAAGTGGTATCACGGTAGACACCAAGCCATGGTCACACCAGAACAGTTTGACCAAATACAAAAAATGCTCGGCAGAAAAGGAAGACCTGTACGTAGAAGCCACAGGCTCGATTTAAACGGGCTGTACCTATGCGAAACCTGTGGATGCTCCATAACCGGAACTGTCAAAACCAAGTATTACAGAGGAACAAATAGAACTGTTACCTACACCTACCACCACTGCACCAGAAAAAACCATAAGATTGAATGTCACGAAGATCCAATAACAGAAATAGATCTAAAAGCTGAAACTGCTCAAGAACTTGAAAAAATAAAACCACCCCAAGATTTTATCGACTGGGCAAACCGCTGGATTGACTATCTTGAGCAGAGTAAAGCTGATGAGGCTACCGATATCAAGAAATCTCAAAAGTCAGCGCTTGATAAGGCACAAACAAGTCTAGATCGTCTTTTAGATGTTTACCTAAACAACAGCATTGACGAAACTACCTATGAAAGCAAAAAACGGGAGCTAAATAAGAAGATTGAGCAACTCAAGGCTCTACTCTTAAGCGATAACAGTCAAAATGAGTATAAGGCAATACGCACAACCATTGACTATGCCAACCGTGCCAGAGATAGATTTATGAATGGCGAGGTTGAAGATAAACGCTACATCCTCAACAAAGTTGGATCGAACCTCTATTTACACAACAAAAAAGTACGGATAGATCTGAAAGAACGCTATAAAGTCTTCGCAAATCAAGAAAAATGGTCGGAATTAAAAGAAGATTGGATCGAATCTCAGGAATATCGCGATATACAGCTCAATAATCCTCTTTTGATACCTTCAAATCCAGCTTGGCTCCCCTTGGTAAACGCATTTAAGAACCGAGAAATAAAGTTTGGATTTAGCTTACAGAACATCCAAACAGTGTTTGAAACCTTCAAAATTCAACCAATTTGTGCCTAGTAGCACACAAACTCTAAAACAAATGCTATTATTTACTTAATCCGTTCATCGGAGGGGGATGCCTCGCAAGAGCATCGTGAACGAGCCGAGTAATCGGCTTTTTCATTATTTACTCAATCAACTTTATTCCATAGCCCTTAACTCTCTTGGATATTAGCTCACGCCTGAACTTGGACCAAACCCATCTCATTACCTGTTTGTTGAAATTACCAGTTAATGGTCCAATCTTCTTATATAAGAAGAGAATGAGAATTTTAGTTGCTAAGACCAGCAAGTCAGCCATTTCTAGTCCTTGAGTCGTGTTTTCTTTTGTTCTCAGCTTAATCGCTTTCGAAGTTAATTTTGCCTGAACTCGTGGAGCCTTACAAAAATACGTTCCATTGTTAAAAAAGTTAGAATACGCACCCCTTAAAGCACTATCTTCATTTTTACCTCTAGCTTCTGACATTACATCCCCGACTCCTCCCACTTCTTCTAAATAAAAGACATATCTTTCCAAAATAACATTGAGACAGTAATGATAAGGGTGTAGAGCAGATGTTTTGTAGCGAGCATAATGAGTTTTCTTGTCTAAGACAACACCAAGCAAGAGGTACTCCCCTTCTTTAAACAAACTTTTTAATTTACTGTCAAAGTTATTCTTAAATTCCTCATCGGATAGCTTTGAAAACGGTCCTTGTAAGTTAGCAATTTCATCACGGTGTAATACTACCAAATCATCTGCGTCATTCGAAAACATTTTTTTGAGTTCAATAACCCTAGGCTGGATATTGGTTTCATACTCGCCAGACTCCACCACTACACCTAGCAGACCCAAATAACGACTCTTTATAGAATCCTTATCCGAATATTCATGACTACCAGACTCGTCAATATAAAGCCGATACTTTTTCATTATTAAGCAATTATAATCAAAGATAAATTTGAAGATGTAATGACCTATGAAATACGAAGTAAAACTTGGTTTAATTCTCAAAGCATTAGTTGAAGCAAAAAAAGCCTCACGAAATGAACACTCAACTAAACTGTATATTAAAGAGGATAATTTCTTAGAAAAAATCGGGAAAGAAGAGGTTCAGGACATACTTTCTAAGCTCGAATACGAAAACAAGATTTTAACCATAAACCCGATTTACAACAGACTGCTATCACCTAGCTCACAGCCTAAAAATCTTGACTATCTACTCGTTGATATAAATCCGAAATTTGACGATTGGTATGCTCAGTATCTTATCCAGCAAAAAAGTACAATAGAAAACCTATCGGAAACAAACTTTAAGAATATTAGCCACATAATGCATTTGATTGAGGAACAACTAGAGTTAGTCCAATCCGAAAAACTTGCAATAGACTTTATTTCTTCAGCCAGAGAAATTGAAGGCTATGAGCCTGAGGACGTAGACGACATAATCAATACCTATATAAGAAGCTTAACTTATCTCAAGAATATAGGCGTAGTCAAAAACTTTACCACCGCTTATATGACATTATCGTCAGGCTTAACTCTGAATATAGCAAGATTTTTTGAGGTATTGGAGCAAGTAAACAATTTTGGGCAAAAAAACATAAATATCAATAAAGAAGAGCAAGAAGACAAAACCTCCAACAAATCCCCTGATGAAACTGTCGTTGTTTATGAGATTACCTATACCAAACAGAGGCAAATCTTAATGAATAACGCCCAAATAGGCAGACCAGATTTTAACAGCGAAAATGACCTAGTTTTTTCGTTCTTATATGAGAACCCGAATAGAAGAATAGGTATAGATGAAATTGAAAAAACTGTAGGAGGAAAACTAACTAAATCACTACACAAGATAGTTGAAAACCTGGGCTTTGAAGGAGATACAAAAGAGGTTTTCTTTAGCGTGTCAAAGAATGCTATTGAGTTCAGAAATCCGATAACAAAGAAGGATTTAGAAGAAATGAAGAAACCTCTTATCAAGCTTGTAAAAGGTGGGGGTAAGCTAGTACTCCCTCACTAAACGTCCCCTTTTGTCCCTTTTTATACCTAAGAGTACCTAGTTCTCCCTACCACAACGACAATCCTCCGAGTGTTTTCTAGACTTTGCTCAATGGAAACGAGTGAAGTCGTCAAACCAACACCACAAGAGCAAACACGGCCCGTACAAGGTCCCATTCTGCCTGCCGATGAGCTAAAACGACTAACCGACTTCTTTTCCTTACTTATCCAAATTGACCGACGGTCAAAACGTAACGAGAAAGTATGCAAAACCGTATAAGCGAAATTCAAGTAGTGCCAGTTAAACCAACGGATGGTCTAGTGGGTTTTGCGAGCTTAGTCTATAACGACAGCTTTTATATGGGGTCAATCGGTATCTATACCAGACCGCAAGGCGGGTATCGGTTGACCTACCCCACTCGCAAAGGTGCAAATGGTAATTTCAATATCTTTCATCCGATTAACCGAAAAGTTGCGGAAGAAATCGAAAAAGTAATCATTTCTAAGTTTGAAGATGTAACAAAAATGTATGTTGGACACAATAAGACTAACACTTAGTAAAGATATGTTTTGGGTTATGGATAAAACATACTTTCAAAAAGAAACACAAAACGCTTTGAGGGGTTATTTTACGCTCGTGCAAAACCCTACCAAATCAGAGTTGAAAAACGGTATTTATAAACCAAGATTGACTATGACCAAAAGATTTAATACAACGGGAAGGCACGAAGCTACCTTAGCCATAGAGTTTTCAGCACCCAAACTACTATACGGAAACAACTTTGACGAATTAGGCGAGACAGACTTTACGCCAGTTGTCGCACTTTTACAGTCAAGGCTAAAAGAAATGGGTGTCGGGGTCTTTACGAGCATATTGGAAAATGCCCCTGTTTCAGCAATTCATTACTCCAAAAATATACCCCTGACTAACGGTACAACTCCTCACTTGCTTATAGGTAAGATTAAACAAGCAAATTTCTCATTGGCATTAGATGTAAACCAAACGGACTACCGCAACGACGGTCATAGCTTCAAATGGCATAGCAACTCATACGAGGTTGCCTTTTATGACAAGCTAAAAGACCTTGAAATGGCTAACAAAAGCGAAAAGCGAGCAATCGAGGGCGATAACGCCATACAACTCAATCTTTTTGAAGCTTTCAAAGAAAGAAAGCGACTAGAGGTATTGAGAATGGAAGTACGACTTAACAAACGCCAAAAGATAGGACAGCTATTCCGTACTTTGGGTATCCAGTCCGAATTGACCTTAAAAAACCTATTTAACCCAACAATCGCTCAACGGATTTTACTTCACCACCTCGATGAGCTAGAGAGCAAGCGGCTACTCCTATTTGATTACAAACCGACGACCTCCAACTCATTGTTAGCAGACCTTGCAATCAATAATCCTCATATCGGTATACGGAAGACAATGCAACTCTTTGGATTAAAGCAGGCATTTGATAGCACAACCCCTCGTGAACTTAGAAATATGTTTGGTAAATATGGTCAAAGAAGTTGGTATAGGTTGATTGCAGAAGCTAAAACAATAAAACTTCCAACGACTAAAAGCCCACTCGGGGTAATCCGTGAACATTTGACCCGTTTTGAACCATTAAAACTAGTTGATTTTGAAGGGTTAATGTTAAATAATGATAAATATAACTTATATGACTGACGAGCAATACTTTTCCATCGAGGAAGTGGCCAAGACCCTCAAAGTTGCATATCTGACCGTATACCGTTGGATACGTGCCAACCGCTTAATTGCATACAAAGCTGGCAAACAATACAGAATAAGCAAGGATAATTTATCCCAATTCTTAAAGAAATATGAAGCAAGTTAGCCTTTTTGAAAATGACCAAGCAGACCTACTCGACATTCTTCGGGCTAGTGAGCTGTTGGGTGTATCCACTGCTACCGTAAGGAATTGGATTAAAACAGGTCAACTGGCTTATTCCCCAATGGGTAGCGGAAAATTATTAGAAAAGAAACAAATTGAACAACTTAAAACCGACATTCATAATGGAAAAACCGAACGACTAAACAATAGAGCGAATAAAAGAAATTCAAAATCTACCTTTATCCCTATTGAACAATTAAGTCATAAAGACAAACTACCTCTATTACAGTCTTATATCGAACAGATAAATAAAAACCAAGTACCACTCCAAACCGCCCTACTCATTCACAGTCTTTCTGTTCTAAAAAAAACCAAATTAGCGACCTTCGATAAATTTGTTTCAACCCTAAGTGAAGTTAAATTCAAGAACAATAATATAAAGAAGGTAATACTTGAATGGGAAGAAAAACTAGGAAAGATAAATCTTTCTGACCTTCAAGAATTACTAAACGTAGATGATGTGTTCAGCTTTGACAGCCTTGGTGTTTTATATCAATCCTTGCTCGACGAGGGTAAAAAGTCCCAAGGCGGTTCTTATTACACCCCTAAAACACTAATTGATGGTATCGTTGAAGACTTATCTAGTCAGATAAAGAAGGGCTCAAAGGTTCTCGACCCCTGTTGTGGAACGGGACAGTTTCTTGTTGCTTTTTCTAGGTATATCCCTGACCCGCTACTTTTATGGGGATACGATATTGACCCAATAGCAGTACAGATTGCAAAAATAAACCTTATAACAACCTATCCAGAAATTGATTTTTATCCAAATATGTTTGTAGCAAACAGCCTCACAGAAAACCCTGATGGTAGGTTTGACATCATTGCAACAAATCCACCTTGGGGTTACCACTTCTCAAAAGAAGAAAGTGAAATGTTGAGAAAGGTTTATCCAAATATCATTTCGAACGAGGCCTTTTCATACTTTTTAGTAAGGGGTTTAAGTCTATTGAACGATAATGGCTCTCTTTGCTACGTGCTACCAGAAGCGGTTACAAAGGTAAAACAGCATCGAGATGTTAGAGATTTTCTGTTAAGGGGTAGTGCTATAAAAAGCATCAAACATTTAGGTAACGTTTTTAGCAAAGTGTTGTCACCAGTAATAACGTTGACCATTCAAAAAAGAAGTGACGCTCAGAACGAAATTGAGGTTACGCAAAAAGATGGACTTGTGTCAAAAATCAAGCAGAACAGATTTATAAATAATTCAGATTTCGCATTTGATACAAGTATTACTGAAAAAGACGAACTGTTAATAGCTAAAATTTACAAACACAGTTTCACTACATTGAAAGATAATGCAGATTGGGCATTGGGTATCGTTACAGGTAATAATGGCAAATTTATTTCGACTACCAAAACAGATAATAATGAGGGGGTACTAAAAGGCTCGGATATACAGAAATATACATTTAATCCCGCTACTTCATTTATCAAATTTACACCTGACGAATTTCAACAAGTTGCTCCAGTATGGAAATATCGAGCGAAGGAGAAGCTGATTTACAAATTCATTTCAAGTGAGCTTGCCTTTGCTTATGACTATAAGCAAACTCTAACCCTCAATAGTGCAAATATACTCATCCCGAAAATTCCAGAAATCCCGACAAAAGTAGTATTGGTTTTTCTTAACTCAAATATCTTTCAATACTTATGGAAAAAGAAATTCAATACGGTCAAAGTATTAAGAGGCGACCTTGAACTATTACCCTTTCCACAAATAGACGATAAAACTCTTGCCGAAATCGAAAAGGATGTAGATAATTTGTTATCTGGTACTCAAAAGGATAAACTCGAAGATAAGCTAAATGAGTTCGTTTTTGATGCCTTTGGTCTAACAACAGATGAAAAACAATATATTAAAAATTCAATAAGAAAGTAATTATGCAATCATTAAAACACCAATTAGACAGCTTAATATCTCAGCTATCCAAGGATGAAGAAGCCGTTTTGAGGCAAAAACTGGATAACTTAATGTCCGTTTATCCTTTTAACGAGTATGAATTTATCATTTCTACTCTCTTGGGGTTAAAGAAACTTAACCTTGATGATTATTACTTGATGAGAGATGAATATATCGCTAGAAATATGTACCTCCATATCTTCGAGATAAGTGCCCCAAGAGGTTTTGGGGAATTGTGGGCTCAAGGACATTTGAAAGAGTTAGTGCCTGACTTAGTTAAACCGACCAAAAAAATCGACCCCAACTATGCAGGTCAATACGACTTTATGTTAAACGTAGATGATAACAAGTTCGTTACAATCGAAGTAAAAGCATCAAGGGCTGTTGATTTTAATAGTCACGAACCCTTATACATAAAGGCTCTCTCAAAAGATGAGGATATGCCTTTTGATATGAACTTCCAACAAGTTAAACCCAAGTGTTGCGATGTATTTGTATGGATGGGTGTTTGGAGAGATGTTATTAGATATTGGGTCTTTTCTTCAACCGAAGTAGCGACAAATAAATACTATTCAGCGGGTCAACACAGGGGCAATGTTGGTGAAGGACAACTTCATTTCAACAGAGAAAATATAGGTGAATTTACAAGTTACGAGGCAAAGTCGGATAACTTAAAACAAGCTATTCTTGACGCATACCTAAGACAAATTGCCCCAGTCAAGAAATGAGCTATGAAAGCAGTAATAATTGCCAGAGTAAGCACAGAAGAACAAAAAGATGCTGGCAATTCTCTTCCCGCTCAAATCGTTAGGCTTGAGAAATACTGCAATAACAAAGGCTTTCCAATACTAGAAAAGTTTAGCTTTGATGAAAGTGCATACAAGACTAAGCGTAATGACTTTGATAATATCCTCGACTATGTTCTTGAACAGAAAGAAAAAATCGCTGTATGTTTTGACAAGGTAGACCGATTATCACGAAATGTTTTTGATAAACGGGTCGGTATGCTTTATGACAAAGCATTAAAAGACGAGGTAGAACTTCATTTTGTTTCGGACGGACAAGTCATCAATAGCCAGTTATCAGCAGTAGAAAAGTTTAATTTTAGTATTAGCCTCGGGCTAGCCAAATACTACTCTGACGCAATCAGCGATAACGTAAAACGAGCCCAAGAACAGATGCTTCGAATGGGTACTTATCCTTCTCGACCTTCTTATGGTTATAAACGAGAACCGATTAGTAAAGATAAAACAGAAATAGTAGTCGATGATTTTGCCTCAAAGGTAGTACAAAAAGCCTATGAATGGTATGCAACCAGTAGCTTCTCAATGGAGTTACTAAGACAAAAGATAAAATCCGAGTACGGGGTTGATTGGTCAAAGGGAATGACCGACAAAATTCTAAAAGACCACTTCTACTACGGCATAATGACTTGGAAAAACAAGCAATACAAACACAAGTACATACCTATCATAACCAAAGAACTTTTTGACCAAGTTCAACAGGTAAAAGCTAGCTTTAACAAAAAACCCTTTAAGTATGCAGGTAAACCGTATATCTATCGAGGATTACTACGTTGCGGTCATTGTGGGCTGGCTGTAACCCCAGAAAAACACAAAGGACACGTCTATTACCATTGCACCCAATACAACGGTAAACACGGGGCTGATTGGCTAAGAGAAGAAACAATTACCGAGCAAATAGGCGATGTATTTAAGCAATTACAAATCCCCGATTGGGTCTTAGATAAAGTAGTCGGAAATCTCAGCAATCTTCATCAAGACAAAATGGACTTTCACAATAAACAACTCGACAAACTCAATGAAGAGAACAAAACGCTAACAAAAATGATGGATAACCTTTATCTCGATAAACTCAAAGGGCGTATTACTGACGATGAGTATGACAAATTCTTTCAGTCATTCCACGAGCAAAAGGCTGATATAACTACTCGCTTAGGAATGCTTCAAGAAGCCGAAGATAACTACTACATCACGGCTAAATACCTGCTAGAACTGTCAAATCGGGCTTATGAGCTGTTCAAAAGTTCAGAAGTTGAGGAAAGAAGGCAGTTAATCAAGCTCGTACTATCGAACCTTAGAGTGGAAGACAAAATAGTCCGATATGATGCGATAAAACCATTCGACACAATCTTAAATTATGCCAATCGTCAAGCTTGGCTCGAGAAATGGATACAATTTCGGACAACTGACTGGATAAATTATCTGGAATATCCAGAGTTAACCAACAAAGAGGTGACCCGATTTTTGTCAAATCTTAACTAGAAATTCAATCCTCCATGGATACCAATCTCAGTTAATAGAAAAGCGGCATATAAAGCCAACAACACTAAACCTTCTACGCGCGAAATAGTATTTTTAGTCCTAGCAAAGTAATAAAAAGCTACTAAACCCACAATAAGAAAAAGTAGGCTGACTACATAACTATTATTCAAAAGCACTGGCTTCCCATAAAAGAATGTCAATAATCCTAAAAGAAGCGTATTGAAAGCGGCAGATCCCACATAATCACCAAAAGCAATCTGATGATTACGCACGAATGCAGATCGAATGACGAGGGACAATTCAGGCACATTCGTGCCAATAGCTATCAACAATAAACTAATGAGGAACGGAGAAACATGTAAAAAATTGGAAAAATAAACAGTTTGTTCAACTACAAATTTACTGGCAACAAAAATAACCGCTACACCAAAAAGAATTTTTAACAGCTCTTTTCCAACCTTTACGCCATTTCGTGGGTTGATGTTTTTTATTTTTTCTAATAAACCTCGTTTTGATTGGATACTAATCATTAGAAAACCAAACAATGCCATGGCAATAATGCTGTCTGTTCTTCCTACCCTTCCATCCATTGCCAAGATCACTGGAAGAGCAATAACTACAAGTGAAGCGGGCAAGTTAAAACCCTGAAGTTCAGGCGTAATACGAATAGAATTGCCCACAATCGCCAGAAGCGGCACAATTAGCATAAATAGCACAATTGATGCACCTATGAGGTTTCCTACATAGACTTCGGGGTCGTTCTCTAAGACAGAGTTAATTCCAACGGACAGCTCGCTAATGGAGGTAAATAGACCCAGAACCAAGAATGAAACGGCAAACGAGGATAACCTTAATGATTGAGAGAGCCTTTCTACAGACTTAATAGCCAAGCCAGAGCCTACCCAAATACCAATAAACGAGAGCAAATAGATAAATGCATGAATAATCATAGTAATTTTCTTATATTCAGTTTATCAAAAATGCCGTGATTTTAGCCATGACAAACTAGTCGTGACAAACACAATAGTGTTTTTTCCTAATGATTTTAGTATACTTTTGTTGAGGTATGCCGAAGAAATTATCGTTAAAACTAGACAAAGGAAAACTTCTAAACAGGATTACCAAGATCTCTATTTTCATCTGGTTAGCATGCATTGTGGGCGTCTTTGCGATTATGGGCTATGTTGTGGGTATCAGGAAAGAACTTTTTGATAAAGCACCTGATGTCTTTGCTTTTTCGCTGCTTGGGCTAATTCTACTTGGTTGTCTTGCATTCTTGGTCGCCGCGATAGGTTTTACAGCACAGCTTATATCCAAGAGGTCTCAAAAGAAGCAGAATATCCTAGCATTCTTAATCAAACTATTCTTCGCCCTTGCCATTCTTCCCCTTTATTTATTGGTCGTTATCATCAAGCCACTTGAAATCGTAAAGAGGCTAAAACAAGAGAAATTAAGAGGTTTATTGAAATCCCTGCGTCCAAAGCTAGTTTTAGCGAAATTAGTAGCACTTGTATTGGTTTGTGCAATTATTTTACCCATCTGGGTTGTTGGATATGTATCTGTTGGTGCTTTGGCTGCGAACCAGCTCGGTTACATAACGGAGGATATCAATATCGTAGGAACTGGTTCCATGTATCCGACTTGGGACAAAGGAACAAAGGGCAAGAGCAATAAGGATCTTGCCAAGGAGATTATTACTACTGCTGGCTTCTTGCCCTATCCAAATGGCATCGTTATTGGTGGGAAAAGATATCTAGGACATACTCTGGGTAGAGGTGACATTATCACCTGGGAAAATGATGCGACAAGAGAACTCACAAGTAGAGATGGCGCAAACCCTGCGGGACTATTAAAAAGAATCATCGGGCTTCCTGGAGACACAATAGAACTAAGAGATGGTATTGTTTACCTTAATAACGAACCACAAAAAGAGCCTTATATTGCCAAACCCCGCTCGACATTCGGAGAAAAGTTTCTAAAGGAATGTCAGGCAGTGACCGTCCCCCAAGACACAATTTTTGCTATGGGCGACAATCGAAAAGGTAGTTCCGACTCAAGAGAAATTGGCTTTGCTCCAATAAAAGACATCCGCCTAGTCCTTCCTCTGGAAAAACAGAAAGGAAAGCTCGATAAGAACTGGCACGATGCAACCAATGACTTATCAGACACGGTAAAACCGACAATAGACAGGAACAGGTTTGTCGAGCTACTTAACGAAAAACGCAAAGAAAATGGTGCAACGCCAGTAAAATACGAGCCTAAACTTGATGAATCTGCGAAAATACGAGCAGAATCTCTGTTAAAGAATAACGCTACCCAACAACAGGCTTCTTACGATGTCGTTTCGAGTGCAATGTCAAAAGCTGGGTATTGGAATAGCTATGTGTGGGAATGGTCGTTAGAGGGTTACTATACTGCTGACGAATTAATTGAGGACTATCTCGAAAGAGATTCAACGGATGCTAAAAATGTATGGTTTGATAAAAAGTTCGACGATGTGGGGGTTGCAGAAGTCCAAGGCAACCTAAACGGATGCCCTACACAGCTTATTGTTGTCCATGCTGCTGGCTATATTCCCCCAAGCTACAAGAAAGAGGATATTGAGTCTTGGAAAACAAGCCTATCAAGGCTACGGGAAATTCAGCCAAGCTGGTCAAGTCTGAAAAATAACTCAAATTTCTACGAAAAAAACAAAGCTGATGTTGATAGAATCAATGAGATAATTGGAGTAAGAATTGCTAATATTTCAGCAATCGTTTCCAAGATGGAAGCTAATCAGTGGTTAAGCGCTGCAGAACAGAGGATGATCGATCAGGACAAGCCTTTATATGATGAACAGGAGGCAATTGCTACCAGGCTAAATAGCCAACACTAAATATGAGCAAAGATAAAACATTACCAAAGTTACTTACAATAGGTCAAACGGCTGAGATACTTAATGTGCATGTCGAAACATTAAGGCGCTGGGATAAGCGAGGTAAGCTCAAGGCTATAAGAGTAAATGAGCGGGGCGACAGACGCTACCGACCAGAAGACATAGAAAAATTAATGAAAATCTAATATGAACTCAGTAACACAGAAACTAATCGAACGAACCGAACAACTTTTACAGAAGGCGCAAGGTGTTGCTGCTACGCGTTTTAACAGAAGTTCTGATAGAGTTGTAGCTCCAGATAGAGTAAATAGCGCCTCTTTCCATGAATGGAAAAATAACTCCGAGAACTTTATCTCGATGGTTTGTAACGAAAATAGTTCTTATTACAAAAACTTTGTAGAGGAAGTAAAAAATGCCTTCCCCTCTGATGTTGACCACGGCATAGGTATCTTAAAGGCGTTAAAAGAAGACTTAGAGTTAGGTTATTTAACTAGGGTCAGGGACTTAGTCAGCGCTGAGATCTTTACCAACTTTATTTCTATGGCTCAGTATCTCCTGGACAATAGCTACAAGGATTCTGCAGCATCCCTCACAGGTGCAGTTTTGGAGAACGGCTTAAGACAGATGGCACAAAAACATTCCGTTGAGGTAAAAACAGGAGACGATATTGGATCGCTCAACACTAAACTTGCCGATAAAGAAATCTATAACCGCTTGATGCAGAAGCAAATTCAGGCGTGGAAAGCAATTAGGGATAGCGCCGACCATGGTAAATTTGATGAGTATAAAGCAGAAGATGTTAAGTCAATGCTAGAAGGAGTTCAGCGATTTCTAGCCGAGAATCTATAAATATGAACAACTTATATCAACAATTAAAATCAGATGTAGTTAACTGGAGACAGCAAGGCTACCCCTCCTCCTACCCTGTCATCGCAACCATCCTAAACTTCAATAAGAATAATTTCCTAAGACAAGCGCAGTTTGAGGCACTCGAAACTTACTGGTATTTACGACTGGTTAAAAACACCCCCAACATCTTCGAGCTTTATAAAGAATATTTCCAAGGCAAGGATCTTCTGAAAGCTCTTGGAATCTCTTTATCAGAGGAGGATCTGACGGACTTGTTGCTATCTGGAGGTGGAATAGATGCAATCTTCGAAAAGGTAAAAACTGACAACGCTTTCGTTAAGAAATATAAACTCGAAGCCTTGAGGGAGACTCTCACCCTATCATACCCAAGCTACATCTTAGCTTTGGCAATGGGAGCAGGAAAGACGATACTTATCGCCTCAATCATTGCCACTGAGTTTGCTATGGCTCTGGAATATCAAGATAAAGACGGCATCTTTGTCAGAAACGCCCTCGTCTTTGCACCAGGAAAAACGATTCTTGGAGCATTGAAGGAAATTGCGGATGCTCCCTACGACAAAATCTTACCAGCTCGTTTTTACAAATCCTTTATCACGAATGTAAAATTCACTTATACCAGAGATGGCGAAAAGGACATCCCCGTAATTCGAGGCAGTTCCTTCAATGTTATCGTTACCAATACTGAGAAAATCCGACTTCAAAAGAACAGTATTCCCAAATCATTCTTAGGCACCCAACTGAGCTTAGGATTAGAAGAAGCCAAAGAGCTGGTTGCCAACCTGCGCCTACAATCAATCACCTCCTTGCCTCACTTGGCAGTCTTCTCAGACGAAGCGCATCATACTTACGGACAAGCGTTGGCAGAGGATCTCAAGCGGGTGCGCCAGACCATTAACTATATCAGCGAGAAAACCAATCTTCTGGCAGTCATAAACACAACAGGCACACCTTACTTCCAACGCCAGCTTCTGCGAGATGTTATTTACTGGTATGGACTTTCCCAAGGTATCGAGGACGGCATTCTCAAGGAAGTTCGAGGCAACATTGTTGCTTACAAAGAAGTTTCAGAGGAAGACTTTGTTATCGATATCGTCAAAGACTTCTTCCAAGAATACAAAGATGTCAGAGTCAATAACGGCGAATACGCAAAACTGGCGATCTACTTCCCCCAGGTTGATGACTTGGATCAAGCTAAACCAATTGTCGAACAAACTCTCATCTCCCTGAAACTTGACCCATCAGTCGTCTTACCAGTCCATAATAAATCACCAGAAGATATCAAAGATCTCTTTGACAACCGCATCAACGACCCACATCTGCCTTATAGAGTGTTTTTGCTGGTCAACAAGGGAACTGAGGGATGGAACTGCTTATCCTTATTTGCTACCGCGCTTGCTAGAAAACTCTCGTCGAGCAACAACTTCGTGCTTCAGGCAGCAAGCAGGTGTTTAAGACAGGTGAACGGCAATACCAAGAAAGCCAAGATTTATCTCTCCAAAGCCAATGTCTCTGTGCTTGACCGCCAGCTACAGGAGACTTTTGGAGAAGGCTTAGATGATCTCAACCGAGCCAAGACCGATACTTACCCAGTTAAGATAACTCTCAAAAAACTAGAGATTGAGCCAGTTATTATCAAGAAACTCATCCAAAAGATTGTGCCCGAAGACAACACATCTACCGCCTTGAAGGTCGATAAGCCCAAATCTGACGCCATAGAAGGGCTTGAGAAGACTATTTACACCATGTCCAAAACCCAGAGGAAAGGTGTCCTGGTTGAAGTTGACAGCGAAAAATCGAAACCCAGGGATGTAAAGGTCGATTTATACCAGGCAGCTGTCCTACTGACTCACACCTATCGCCTTGATTCCCTAGAGGTTTATAAGCTTCTTGCCCCTCTCTATCCAGAAGGAGAGATGTCTGCAATTGACCTAGAGCTTGTCCGCCTACAACTAGAAAAGCAGGTTATTAAATACAAAGTAACTACTGAGACAGTCGAAGAAGCATTGGCGCTTATCAAAACTAAAGGCTTTGAGGAAGAAGTAGAAGACGGCAAGACCTCTTATGTTACTCATATCAGGGTCAATAAGGACAATCTAGAAAAGTATGTCTTAGATACCAAGACCTACAAAAAGAAGGCAGGACAGATGCCGTTGTTTGGGTTTCACTACGACCCTTACAACTTTGACTCGGAAGACGAAAGAGCCTTCTTTGAGCAAATGCTAGACAAACTCGGCGAAGATCCAGATAATGTTGAGGACATTTATTTTACAGGCGCACTTACGGATAGGGAAAAAACCGACTTTGCGTTTGAGTATAAAGACAATAAAGGCGACTGGCATTCATATACACCTGATTTCTTGATCAGAAAGAAGGATGGCAAGTCGCTTATAGTCGAAGTTAAAGGTAAACCATTCAGAAACGAAGCGGCAGAAAAAGAAATGAAACAACTAGAGGCGATAAATCCTGATAAAATTAAATATGAACTCCTGCTCTTAGAGGAAGGTGAATCGGTGTTTGGTAAAGTAGCACCAGTCTTTAATTGGATTTACCAAGACCAAAAATGACTATGACAAACGATACAAACAAAAAAATAAAAATCGGCACACCAAACGGTAGACCAATGTTGACCTGGGTTAATAAGAAGCCCTTGGAATTCGTCATAGGCTATCCCACCCAACTCACCGAGAGTTTTGGAGACAAAGAAGCTCTCAAGGTTCCAGAATATAGCAAGCTAGAAAAGAACTGGCACAACCTCCTCTTCCATGGTGATAACAAAGAAGTCCTCGCCTCCCTCCTGGAACTAGGCTTCAGGGGCAAAGTTGATCTGATTTATATTGATCCTCCCTTTGCAAGCAATAAAGACTATATGCGGAAGATTGAATTACGAGGACTAAAAGCCCTAGGAAAAATCGCAGAGGATAGCGAATCGATTATCCAACAGACAATGTATGAGGATATTTGGAAAAGGGATGAGTATTTCCAATTCATGTATGAGCGGTTGATTCTGCTCAAGGAATTGCTCTCCGAGACAGGTAGTATTTATGTTCATCTCGACTACCACATGACGCATTACATGAGAGTTTTAATGGATGAGGTATTTGGCGAAGATAACTTCCAGAACGATATTGTTTGGAACTACTTCATGGGTGCTAGCGGAAATGAAAGATGGGGAAGAAAGCATCAAAATATACTTTTTTACTCTAAGAGTGATAAATATCAATTTAACCTTGATCCTGTTAGAGTCCCATATAATCCAGAAACTATCGCAAGAGCCAAAAGGGGTGAAGCACGGTATGGGGTTGAGGCGGAAGAACTTGAAAAATCTGGAAAGAACCCTGGTGATGTGTGGAGTGACATTAACCCTGTTCAAGGGAACGCTATTGAGAAAACTAATTATGCTACTCAAAAACCAGAAGCCCTACTCGAAAGAATTATCAAAGCATCTGCGCCGAGCAATGGTCTTGTGCTTGATTGCTTCATGGGATCAGGAACAACCTGCGCAGTTTCCCAGCAAGAAGGTAAACGGTGGGTTGGTGTAGACATTAACAAAGGTGCAGTTCAACAAGCAAGTCATAGGTTGCAGAAGATTGTCAAGGAACAGCAAAAGAAACTTATTGATGGACAAATTAGTAAAGCCTTTGGAATCTACAAGGTCAACAATTACGACTTAAGAATCCTAAAAACAGAGGCAAAGGAGCTGGCAATTCAGCAATATGGCATTACCAGAACCAAAACAGAAGCATTCTTTGACGGCTTAAGAGATAGCGGCGAACTGGTAAAAATAATCGACTTCAATCACCCGCTAACACTCCTTGACCTGCAACTTATCAAAGATGAGCTTGATAAACGACCTGACGAAGACAGAGATATTGTTGTGATCTGCCTGGGCAGAGAGACAAAGGTTGATTCCTGGGTTGAGGAGTGGAATAAAAAACAACCTCACAAAGATGCGCGCACCAGTAAGCGCATGAGGCAGTTTGTGGTCTTTGATCTTAAAGACAAGAACTTTGTCAGCTACGAACCTTCTAAGGCAGAGGTCGAAATTACCAGAACAGGCAAGGATAAGACAAAGATCAAGATTACATCCTTTATCTCCCCCACCATCATTAAACGCTTAGAACTTGAACCAGGACTCCTGCAGAAGAAAATCCCAGATTTTAGATCAATGATTGATGTCGTCCTGGTGGATACAAATTACGACGGTGAAGTGTTCAAGATTGGCTTCTCCGATGTCCCAGAGAAACAAAGCGATCTGGTCAAAGGAGAATACGAGCTTGAGATAACAGAAAAACCAACCAAGGTGGCAATCAAAATCATTGACATGTTAGGAGAGGAGGTTCTCGTGACAAAAGAGGTGTAAAGCATTAGTGCCTAGCCTCAACTAGAATTTTACTGCCCTTAGAATAGGGCAGTTTTATTAAAAATTACTATGAAGAAAGGAGAATTAAAATGACAAGACAACCAGTAAGCTCATCAAACATAGCTTCGATTGGCTACGACCCCCAGACACAAACTCTTGAGATTGAGTTCCACTCTGGAAGTATCTACCAATACTACGGTGTCCAGCAAAGCCTTTATCAAGGATTGATGGGAGCTTCCTCTCATGGAAGCTACTTCTCCCAAAACATCAAAGGTCGTTATGGTGACACGAAAGTTGCGTAAAAAGCTATGTATTTAAAGCAAATAGCAATCATTAACTACAAAAGTTGTAGGGATTTGGTTTTAGAATTTAACGAGAACCTTCCCAATACTTTTATTGGTCGGACAGACGCTGGTAAATCTACCATCTTGAAAGCAGTGGGTTTATTGTTGGATGAAAAAAGCTTTCCCAATATGATCCAAGAGGGTCACGAAACATCGGATATTTCTACAACACCAATTGTCGAGGAAAAATACAAAAAAATATTTGAGGAACTTGGTCTTCCTTTTTTTGATCCAGGAACAGATAAATCGATCATTTTGGTTGCAATATTTAGCAAACAAGATGGTGATTTTGAGGGAGACTTTGACGACATAGCTTCAAACCACCTTAAGTGGTCAATAGAAAGCTACTCCGCCGACAATATCGCCATCATCAGGCAATTTAATAACCAGTATCCAAATGGCAGATATTTGCTTTGTTCGAAAGAAGACACTACCGATAAAAAAGAGCTTTGGAAACAGAATCAAACAACACTTGATAATCTTATTAAAAAATTAAAAATAACCAAAGAAGATATCACCAACGATAATAAAACAGGTAGGTTTAAGAATGTTGAGAAGTTTAGGGCAATATATAACAGACTAAAAACATCAGATCAATGGTCTCCATATGATGAGTTTGGGAAAAAAGACAGGAAATTCTTCCCGATTTACCGTTATATTGACTGGAGAGAAATAACACTTAAGAGTGTCGAGGAAATGGCAAGAGACACGATGTCTACAGTAGTTGAAGAATATTCCACAAAACTCAAGGGTGAAGCTGACAGGTTAGGTAAAGAAGCAACTGAAAAGGTTAACACTGAATTAGAAAAAAAGATATCAAAAATTCTCGCTGGGATGCCAACGGTAACTGCAATAAAAGCGAGGGTGTTTTTCAGGTCTGACGAAACCATATCTGAAATCTCTGTCGAGAAAGGGACATCAGATGGAAGTGTGAGACTAGAATCACAAGGCGATGGAGTTAAAAAACAAATAGGTTTTGCTTTTATGCGGTTGGCAGCTCTTGAGGGAGTGACCGAAGAAGTTAAAACAAAGAAATTCTTGTGGGGATTTGATGAACCTGAAGCACATTTGTATCCTCCAGAAAAACGGGATTTCTACGAAACCATAAAGCAGTTATCAGGAGGAGTCTTTCAGACATTCATAAGCACTCACTCAACGGTTTTCGTTGACAAATCTCAAATTGAAACAATTAGGAAAGTTCAACTTGACGACAAATATACGACGGTATCAATGTGCTCATCGGTTACTGATGTGCATGAAAGCTTGGGTATTAGGAACAGTGACTTCTTGTTCTATGACATCTTTATTGCTGGTGAAGGAGACTCGGATCAGATACTAATTCCATACTTTTATAAACTCTATTTTGATCGGACTTTTGAAGATGACTCAGTTCAATTTGTATGTCTTGGTGGTGGGCATAGGAGAACTGAGAACAAAAAGTTATTCGAGCAAATGTTAAAGGACTTCAAAGATCCAAACGACTGTGTATATTATGTTTTGGACAAAGATACTAACGCCTCTGGCAGTAATGTCTATCTTGTTGGGGCATTTGACATTGAGGACAGCATCGAGGACAAATTTTGGTTACAATTAGTTAAGGACAAGTGTGGAATTGAGTTAACCGCACAGGATTTGAAAGACATAAGGGGTCAATTAGCTGCGAATTCTGATCAGAAATTCCATAAATTATTAGGAGATAAGATTGCAGGAACGAGCAGTAAAAAAGACTTCTTACCATCCAAAACAGACTGTGCAAAATACATGACTACTTACATCTTAGATAAAAAAGATATACCAGGGGATATAATAAAATTATTCGAGGCAATAAAGAAAAATGGCAAATAACATCATATCTCTAGACCAAAAATTAAAAAGAGTTAAGGTTGGTAACTTTGAATTAGATAACGAAATTGTTTTCAACTACCTTGATAAGCTTTCTATTGGCGAACGGGACAATGCTCTACTCAGAGCAATTTACATTGGCGTTCTTGCACTAATGGAAGACCGCCTATCAGCATTCTTGTCAAAAACCCAGAATGAACTTGGGACAGAACTAGAGAGTCTTAAGATGATTTATGAGATGAAGAAAGAAGTCTTCTTCAAAACTGCAGTTAAAGGAATGTTTGCGGAAGATGATATTGCTGAATTTCTCAATAACTACTTTGCCGAGAAAAAACTAAAAGATCGAGCAGAAACAACAGGAACTACGGAAGGTAAACTTCCCAAGAACAAGACTGGTGATGTAGTGTGCTTTGTGGATGGAGAAGAAAATAAAAAGATCGCTATCGAGGTAAAATTTGATAAATCTCTCAAACTTGGTGGTATTGAAGATAAAGATATTTTTACCAAAAAGCAGGATACTGCCTGGAGCCAAATTCTAGAAGCAAAAGCTAACCGAGAAGGAAAAGTTGGAATCATAGTTTTTGACATCTCTCTAATTGATGGAAGCATCCTAAAATTCACAGAATCTGTAGGCTTTGTTAACGGCATAGGTTTTGTAGCGGTAGTAGACTCCCAAAAAGGAGATTATTCCAATCTTATAATTGCTTACAACCTCGCCAGAGATATTGTTCTAAATGCTACTCAACCCGAATTTGACGACAAAACTTTAACAATTATATTGAAACGAATCATTAGAGATATTGATACCTTCTTTGAAATTAAACGGCTTGTGCAGGGCAACATACAAAATAACCAGGAAATATTAAAACATTTGGAAAAATCGTTGCTTCTCATGGAATTCAATCAAAAATATTTAGTTAAATTCCTAAGAGATGGAAAACTTACAGAGACAGATCTCCTTGCTTTTTACTCTGGGGACGAAATAAAAGATAAGTTTGCTCCTATTGAGAAAGAAATCCTAGCTTTTACAGAAGGTAAATAGCTTCAACCACAGTGTGACCGCGCGTAGCGGCTTGTGTGAGGCTTTCGTGCCTGAGGTGGCATAAGATTACCTTAATTTAGCTTCAGAAGCCTTGTTGGGGGCTATGTTGAGGAATTCGTTTTATAGCTTCTCAATATCCCAGCCTTCGTTGTCGTAAACAGCTACTTGCCCACCCTGGGTGATGGTGAGATTAACCATTGGGTAACGAGTCGATTTGGTCTTGAGACACCAAACACCCTGATTATTCTGATAAGCACCCTCACGGGTCTTGTCAGCATCCCCGCATTCCTCAGTCTCCTTGGTGAAGGGTTTGGTGTAGTCATACCACTTTACAAAGAAATTGCCTGGTTTTGTGCCTTCAAACTCGTAAGTCATTTTGGTGATATCAACACCAAAAATATCCTTGTGCTTGGTCATGAAGTCTTCCGCGACCTTACGGATCTCCTCCTTAGTGGTGTAGCGGGGAGTATTATCGTATTCAGGCATATTTTCAAACCAGCGTGTGCCGTCATCTTTTGTTCCCCACCTGCGCTCGGCTTCACCAACTTCAACGATATAGTTGGTCTTTGGGTCTATAGTGAAGGCAAACTGAGCAGCTTCGTAGTGTTCAGAGGCGGGACTGTTATAGTCGGTACCACTATCACCAGGCTTGTTGTTAAACCGACTACAGAGAAATTCTACAGGAATGTCAGGCATACCTAGATATTCACGGATGTTAGCGACAGTCTTCTCCCTCTCGGCGACTGGACGCGCAGTTAGCAGACAAAATTTCTGTTGAGCCTCTTGATACTCCTGAGAGTCTTTATTGGGATTCTCACTCATGGTTGCCAAGAGTGCGGCTATTTCTTTGTCCTTGGAGCTTTGCTGCACCGACTGAACGATTTTTGACTGAGTCAGGAAACGAGGAACAAACACAACTCCCAGAACAATAAGCACAGAGAGGAAAAGGATGGCAGGGACTATTCGAGATTTGTTTTTGTGTTTCATTATCATTTTTATCTCCTCATAGGCTAAATTAATAACCTTACCCTAGAGGTGTTGCATATTAACTTCATTGAAGGGAGATTGTCAAATCAAACCAAAAAGCTCCCCCCAGCGATGGTTTGCACCACCTGCCACCCTTTCGGGAGACAGCCTCGTGAGCGCTCTAGGGAGAGCTTATTGCTCACGAGGACTTGTTAACCATGCCCATTACTGGGTTTAGGTCGTTAGATATATTTTACCAATCTCCAGACAAATTGGGAATAACAATCAGAAATAAACAAATATGGAGATAATATGAACAAATGTAAACAAAAGTTATCTTGACTGTAACTCTCTAGTTTGTTTGAATGATAATAGATTAGGAAGTAAAGCCTAACGAAACGATCGGGGCTGTGGCTTCTGAGTATACGCATCTGCGTGTATTTAGAAGTTACAGCCCCTTTTTTGTTGCCTAATAACTATGAATACACTTAATAACGATTACTACTCAACCAGCGATCTATCACTAGCCACCACTCTTTCACTTTGGTATCCCATCGAAGATATTGACCGATCAAATCCTCGTAAAGCATTGTTTCTTTTCCAAAACACAGAAAAACTTCAGGATCTCGTTGCCGAGTATTACCACGACGAAATCAAGATATCGCCACAGGTTTATTTCAACCAATTACGAGTCGTGAAGGCGCGGCTCTACGCCAACGGATAACTATGATAAGCAGAAACCTATTACTAGAACTAAAGCAAATCTTGGAAGAAGACTACCGTCTCAAGCTAACTCTCCAGGAAGTGATGGAAGTTGCGATGACTTTATTAGGGTTCACCGAGACATTACTCAAGATTGAAGGAAAAAAGATGAATACCAGTTAGCGAAAAATCTTAAATAAAAATAATTATGACAATCACGATTAACGATATTACTGTCAAAGTCAAATTACTAAAATCCGATACTATCCTGGCTCAGGCAACCGTTATTCTATTCGATGTCTGGAAAGAACATGGTTGGAAAATCTTAAAGTCGGATCGGCTTCACCCCCAATTTCAAGATTATATTTGGATTCAAGCTCCTAGTTATAAGTTTATTGGTAAATGGAATGAGATCGTCTTTATTGACGATAGTAAGCTGTTTGATCAGGTTGTGGAGAAGATCTACGACGCTTATCACCTTGCCAGAAGCAAAGACCCTAATTACGGAACCAAAGAACCTGTATCAACTGAGGAGGTAAATCTAGATGACATCAACATATAAAACACATAGTAACTATATAGGGATTTATAAAGGAACATTTATAGTAACAATTTTTCCCTTTAAGAGGAAATGTATTTATATAGTTACTATACGAAGATTATGGCAAACAGAATAAAACAGACAAGAAAAAACGCGAGCGGAATTTTGTATAAAGCTAGACCCTTTGAGCAAGTCGTTATGAGGTTGGATAACGAGTCTGAAGCCCAATATGGCGTTTTTAAGTTTTACTGCGAATCAGGAAGTTTAGTTAAACTACGCTCTGAACTCGAAACACTAAGCACTGACAAACAGACCCTTCTTTTTACGAGGAGAGGAGGATTGCCAAACCGCAGGACATTAGACCGCTGGTGCCGTAAGTTCCACTGGGTTAAAAGGAAAGAAAAATGGACGAGAGAACGATGCAGGGAAACATATTCCTGGTTTACCGATCAAAGACGCAATAACCCCTCATTTTTAATGGCGGTAAAACCAGACCAAGGCTACACCAAACATACACCAGAAAACGGCGGTAAGAATTCTCCAAATGTTCCCCAAAGCTTCTCCAAAATTGACGGTGGAATAGCGGCAACGCTTCGGCAGAATGACGGTAAAAAAAAGAACAAATGATGGACAAAATAAGGATGAAATTAAGGAGGATCAAGACTAATGAAAGCGAAAACTAATCATTGTTTGATATTGCTTAAAAGTTTGTTTATGTTGTGTGTTGCAAAATAACTATGAAAACTGCCATATTCTGCCGAGTAAGCAGTAAAGAACAAGAGGAGACGGGTTACTCCCTACCAGCACAGGAGAAATTTTTGAGGGATTATGCCGATAAACAGGGACTGGAAGTCGCTAAAGTCTTCGCTGTCTCCGAATCCGCAGCAGGCAAAGTCCAGAGGAAGATCTTTATTGAAATGATCGCTTATGTCCGTAAGCACGACATCCCCACGATTATCGTTGAAACTACAGACCGCTTAACCAGGAACTTTGCGGATGTCCCGACGATTGATTTATGGATTACTGAAAATGAGAATCATCAAGTTCACCTGGCAAAAGAAGGCTGCATTCTCCATAATACCTCCCGATCCCACGAATGGTTTATGTGGCGGGTAAAGGTAGCAACCGCCGAATATTATGTCCGACTCCTCTCGGAAAATGTGAAGAAGGGGCAAAAAGAAAAGATTGCACAAGGTTGGCTACCAACCAAACCCCCAAACGGTTACAAGACCATTGGCGAGACTGGGCATAAAATCCATGTCATTGATGAAGACACAGCTCCTTTTGTGAGAAAAATGTTTGAACTATACCTCACAGGGAACTACTCAACCAAAAGGCTATCTAAGAAGATGTATGCCGAGGGGATGCGCTCACAACTAGGACACAAACTACCGCACAGCCGTATTCACTCCCTGCTGCGTGAACCTTTCTATATTGGTAAAATTAAATGGAACGATGACTTGTATGAAGGTAAACACCAGCCGTTGATTACTGTCGAGCAATTTAATAAAGTTCAGGCTATGCTTACAAGCAGAACCACACCCAAATACCGCAAGCACAACTTCCTCTTCCGAGGGTTAATTAAGTGCGCTGGCTGCCACAACTCAATTACCTTTGAGACGGCTAAGGGACATATCTATGGGCATTGCAATCACTACCACGAATGTCCGCAAACGACTTGGGTTAAAGAACCTGAAGTCGAAGCCCAACTTTTAGAAGGCTTTGAAACCTTAAAAATTAAAAATAGTCGTATAGTTGGATGGCTGAAGAAGGCACTCAAGGAAAGCCATCAAGACGAGGTCGAATACCACAACAATACCGTTGGCGAACTAGAAGCCCGCTACGAGGCAATTCAGAAGCGCATGGACAAACTATACGACGATAAACTGGATGAGAAGATTGCGCCAGATTTTTATAACAGGAAATTTAAACAATACTCGGACGAGAAAGATGAGATCACAGAATCGATAAAAAAGCACTCCCAGGCAAGCACAGGCTACATCAACTTAGGGGTAAATATATATGAACTCTCCCAGAGAGCAAAGGAACTTTACCTGAAAGCTGGAGCAAAAGGCATGATAGACGAACAAAGAGCCTTAATCAGGTTTATCTTTGCCACCTTAACGGTTGACGAGGGGAAGCTAAGCTACACCTACTCTAAAACCTTCAAAATCCTCTCCGAGGCAGTTGAAGCAACCAACGGTTCGAAAGTAGATAAAATTGACGACTTTGAAAACGGAAAATTCGAACTTACGAAAAAGAGCGATGTTACGGGACAAAAGGACTCTTTGTTGCCCTCTCGTCCCATCTGGCTCCCCCGCGTGGGCTCGAACCACGGACATCCTCCTTAACAGGGAGGCGCTCTACCAACTGAGCTACAGGGGAATATTAATATTTTAATCCTGGCTATATCAAGCTCATAATGGTTTTACGATTATGGGCGTAGATATAAGAGGAAGCACAGCTCTGCCATTTCAATAACTATTGTTATTGAAAGAAAGGCGAGCAAGCTCTTATTTTACCAAACGAGGCTAACATAGTAAAGACAAACCAGCAAAAAGGCGCCCTTTGGGCGCCTGATAACTAATATTCTCTTCTGTCAATTTCTTCAGCCGGAATCACAAAACTACTCATCAACTCATATATACACTTCAAACACAGATCAAAGTTGATGAACTTTTGTGACAAGGTTAACCTTACCTCAACTCCATTACCCTCATTGTATACACTGTCTGGTTTATTCATTTCTTCGCCACACTTGTTACAAAAACAATGTTCAACATTCTTGGTCACCGTCTGTTTCGTCGGTATTTCTTTCCTCATCATCTCTCCTTATCAACGTTCTTTGCCACATTCTAGCACACCACAAAAAAAAGGCGCCCATTGGGCGCCTTAACTACTACTTTGCTCCAGCCAGTTGTTCGTGTCTCGCCAGTCGCAAAAACTCAGAATACCGAGCCATTTCTTCCGGTCGATTAACCACCATCGAAGCAATTGTTGCTTCGATATCTTCGAACGTAACACCCACCTTCGGGCTCATCACGGCCTTGAACAATTCCTTGACGAACAATTCATAGATCCCATCGTTCGTCGTGTCGAGCATGTAAGTGGTGTTGTTGATCAAGAAGTTAACTAACTCTCTTGGAGAGTTCACCACATCAAATGTTTTGGTCTCGATACACTCGACTTCCAAATAACCACGATGATAATTAGAAAACTTAAATACGCGGCTTGCGATCTTAAGTTCCACCGGTCTTGTCAATTTACCGACAAGAATCTTCACAAATACCAAATCTTGTGTTATTTTCAACGTCCGCCTCCTTTAGAGAATTTTCAACCCATATTCTATCATTTACCCCAGTAAAACGCAAGTTATGGGTTACTTCAGCTTGCCCAACACCACATTTAGCAAAGCCAGCACCACCGCAGCCAGCAAGGCTATTCCGAAGTTCTTTACCGCAAAACCAGGCACTATTCGTGTCATCAGCATTATTAACCCGGCATTAATCACAAAAGTAAACATTCCCAGTGTCAAAAAGTTTACCGGCAAAGTCAATAGAATCAATATCGGCTTCAAAATAATTGACAGCACTCCCCAAACTACCGCCAAAATACCCAAAGTCTGCCAATCCGCAATCACAATCCCTGGAACAATCCTAGCAGTAATGAAAAAGCCCAACGCATTAATTATCAGCTGTATCAACATAACTCATCTTTACCTAAAAACTCCCCCTTGTCAAATTAGAAAACAAGACGAATAATGTCCCCATGGCACCAATTGAAGTCGAAACCGGCCCCATGTTTTCAGGCAAAACCTCCGAACTCCTCGATCAGGCAAATCGTCTCCTCATCGCCGGAGAAGTTCAAGGAATCGACTTTCTCGTTTTTAACCACGCCTCAGATACTCGCTACGGAGAAAATGTTATTGGATCTCACGGCCACATCAGTTTAGAAGCCATTGCCGCTAAGGACTCACGTGCTATTTTTGATATGATCTTTGACCTCGACACCGAAGACAATATCACCCTCAAACCAGGCCGCGAACTTCTCTCCAATCTCTTCATTGATGAAGCCCAATTTTTTGACTCCAATCTCCCTCAAATAGTCGAGTTTATCGATCGTTTTTATCGGGAAAATCTTGATCAAGGTATTAATATTTTTTGTGCTGGGCTCGACATGAACTTTCGCGGAGAACCTTTCGGTCCCATGCCCCAACTCCTCGCCATCGCCAACAAGGTCAATAAGTTCACCGCCGTCTGCAAAGAATGTCCCAAAGGTAGTCCTCGTAACGCTCAGTACACCCAACGCCTAATCAATGGCCAGCCAGCCAAATACACCGACCCCATCATCCTTGTTGGCGCGGCCGAAAGTTATACTGCCCGCTGTCAAAAACACTACCAAGTACCAGAAAAACCAGGTCCTCAGTTTCCCAAAAATTAATCTAAATAATCTTGAAGTTTTCTTCTTCGTGAAGGGTGTCTTAACTTCCTCAAGGCTTTACTCTCTATCTGGCGAATACGCTCACGAGTTACCCCAAACACCTGTCCAACTTCTTCCAAAGTTCTTGGTTTACTGCCGTCAAGTCCAAATCTCATGCGCAATACTTTACTTTCACGCTCTGTCAAACTTCCTAAAGCTTCCTCCAGATTTTCATGCATCAGTTGTTTCGAAGTCGATTCATATGGGGTTGCCTGACGTTCATCAGGAATAAAGTCACCAAGCATTGAGTCTTCGTCGTCTCCAATTGGAGTTTCCAATGAAGTCGTCTTTTGAGCAATTTTCAGAATCTCTCTCACCTTTTCCGGGGTTGTTTCTAGTTCTGTGGCCACTTCTTCATCAGTCGGTTCACGACCCAAATCTTGCATCAGTTTTCTCTGAGTTCTAATCAGTTTGTTGATCGTCTCCACCATGTGCACGGGGATACGAATTGTTCTCGCCTGATCGGCAATAGCCCGAGTAATCGCCTGACGAATCCACCAGGTAGCATAAGTCGAAAACTTAAATCCCTTTGTCCAGTCGTATTTTTCCACGGCACGAATCAAGCCCTTGTTACCTTCTTGAATCAGGTCCAAAAAACTCATTCCTCGACCCATGTATTTCTTGGCAATAGAAACCACCAAACGCAAGTTACTTTTTGTCAGCATATCCTTTGCCCGCTGATCTCCTCTTTCCACTTTTTGAGCCAAAGAAATCTCTTGTTCTCGTTTCAACAACGGGATTCTGCCGATTTCCTTAAGATACATTCTCACCGGATCATTAACCTCGGTCTCTTCCATCTTTGATAGAGACTCAAGTTCTTTCTCCAAGTCACTGGTCGCCTCAATTATCTCGGCGTCTTGTCCGGACAATACACTCTCAAATACATCCACATCTTCCTTAAAAAGCAGTTCATAAAGATAGTCCAAGTCATTCACAAAATCTTCCGCCGCTGGAAAATACTCCAAAATGTCATCCTGTGTCACAAAACCCTGCTCGTGTCCGAGCTCTAAAATTTCCTTTACTTTTTGTTGAATTGGGAGAGTTCCTTTATTTTCGGCCATAATTAACTCCCTAAGCTTACCACAAAAGTGCCCAAAATCAACCCAAAAGCACCTTAATTTTGTCTTCTTTTTTGTTTAGTTCGTTAATTTCTTTAAATATCTTCTCCTCTTCTTCATCTTTTTCATTTTTTCCATTATTCATCTTGGTCATCAAAACCTTCTTTCTTTCTCGAATTATCTCCCTTAGAAGTTGACCGGTAATCTCCTCTACCTCACCTTGTCCTGGCATCTCGGCCTCTCCAATTGCCATATAAACTTCACCGGCGATCTCCTTCAGTTCCATCGGCAAACTCTCAATCATTTTTTCCACCGGCTCTTTTTCTTGATCTTTAATCAACCAAGTTAACAACTTCCCCTCTGCTCCTGGAGCGTTTAATCCCAAAAACCAAGGCGCTATCTTTTCACTATCCGATCTATCCAGAAAAAGTAAACCGGCCAGTCTCTTTGTTAATTTTGTGATTCTTGTTTCCTCCTCTTTTATTTCTTTTTTATCCGTTTTCTCAACTGCACTCGCTTTTCCTTTACTGTTTTTATCAATTTCGTCCAACACTCCTTTTGTCTCGACCCCCAGTTTTTCGGCCAATTTTTTTGCCCATCTTTCTTTGATAATATTATTTTCAATTTTCGCCAAAAAGGGAATTACTTCGCTAATTATTTTTTTTACTCCATCAATATTTTCACTGTCATATTTCTCAAAAGCTCTCGACATTACATAGTCGTAAACATCCTTAGCATCTTCCACTAATTCCTTCCATTTACCAGGAGATTTTCGGGCAATTTCATCCGGATCTTTACCTCCTTCGATTTGAACAACTTTTATATTCAAACCTCTCTTTTCAGCTAGCTCTACCGACCTTTTCATAGCTACGTTTCCGGCATCATCAGCATCCAAAGACAACCAAATTTTGTCTGCCAGTCGAGCAATCATTTCCACCTGATCTTCAGTTAATGCCGTCCCTCCTACTGCCACCGTTTCCGTTACTCCCGCCCCAAAAGAACTAATACAATCCATTTGTCCTTCAACCAAGACTACCCTTCTTTTTTCTCTCATTGTTTTTTTCGCCTGAGAAAATCCGTAAAGCATTCTTCCTTTGTGATACAGCGCTGTTTCCGGAGAATTCAAATACTTTGGTTCATCTTCTTTTGCCAAACTAGGTAATATCCTCCCGGTAAAACCAACCACTTTTCCTCCGGCGTCTTGCAAAGGAAACATTATTCTTCCCCGAAACTTATCATAAACTCCGCTTCCCTGGTTCTTCCGGCTCACCAAACCCACTTTCTCCAGTAATTCTTCCTTATATCCCTTTTTCTTTATTAAATAATTTGTTAGGCCATCCCAGCTCTGCATGGCAAATCCCAAATTAAAAGTCTCAATTAATTTCTCGTTTATTTTTCTGTCTTTCAAATACTCTCTTGCTGCTTGTCCCACCTTCCCCTCAGTTAATAGCCAATGGTAATATCGAGACGCCAAATCCATCACCTCCAACATCTTGGATCTCTCGTCATCCGCCTCATTCCTCTTATACACCAATTTCACACCCACTTTCTCGGCCAATCGCTCCAAGGCCTCTCGAAATTCAATTCCTTCTATCTCCATCAAAAACTTAATTACATCTCCTCCTGCACCACAACCGAAGCATTTGTACAAACCCATCTCTTCATTAACCATAAAAGATGGTGTTTTCTCAGAGTGAAAAGGGCACAAACCTTTGTGATGTCTTCCTGTTTTCTTCAATGCTACATAGGTGCCCACCACTCCCACAATATCTGTTTTTCTCTTTATTTCCTCAACTTGATCTTCCATCTTTGGGTTTTATTGGTATCAACTCCAACCAATTTTACTCTATTTCTAGAGCTACTCATCGCTTAATTTTGAAACTATTTAGGCAGGTAAATACTTTTTTACTATGGCTGGTATATCTTGAATATCAATATTTGCCTTAACAATGTAGTCTTTTACTCCCAACTTTTTTCCCTCATTAATACTTGTCTCTTGTTCAAAATTTGTCAAAACCACAACCGAAATATCTTTTGTGGCTGGATCTTGTCGTATTATCTTGAGGATCTCAAAACCATTTTTAATTGGTAACAATAAGTCTAACAATACCAAATCAGGAATTTCTTCTTTTATCATTCTCTCAGCTTCTTCCCCATCAGTTGCCAAACTCAATTCATAGCCTTCATTCTCCAGTGATAGTTTGATCGCATTTGCCAATACCGTATCGTCTTCAACGATCATTATTTTCTTTTTTTCCATCTTATAAACTAATTTGTAATCTCACAATACACCTATCAACCTGTAATAATTCTAACACGAAAATAACAGATTCTTCAATCTTTGGCTAATTTCTTACTCTCAATTACTTCCGTCTCTTGTTTCATAGGCAAGTCGATGTAAAACGTTGTTCCCTCGTTTTCTTTAGACTTAAACCAAATTTTTCCTCCATGTAATTCCACCATACTTTTAGCTACATAAAGACCCAAACCAGATCCTGAAACAGTCTTCATCACGTTGTCTGCCCTAAAAAACTTACTAAATATTTTATCTTTCTGAGTTTCGGGTATCCCCACACCATAATCTGTCACCCAGATCTCTACCTTTTCTTCTTTTTGTTTCGCCCCGATCTCAATTTTTCCGCCCTCAAATGAATAACTCGCTGCATTGTTCAATAAATTGCCCAGCACTTGTAATATTTGGACTTTATCCACCTCTACCCTTAAATTATCTGGCACTTGTTCTAATCCCATCACCTTCATCTTTTTATCCACAAGTAATTTATTTTCAACTTCAACAGCTTGCTTTAATAGTTCCTTCACCTCATAACTCAAAATCTCTTTTTCCAACCTTCCACTTTCTGCTCTTGAAGTAGTCAATAGATCGTTCACTAGGTCTATCATTCGATTACTGCTTTCACCAATTTTTTGAACATACTCTTGCACCTGACCAATGGGCATTTTTGTCGCATTTTCACCCAGTAGTTCAACAAACCATTTAATTCCCGTTAATGGGGTTCTCAGTTGATGACTAGCCATCGAAATAAAGTCAGCTCTCATTTTTTGGAGCTCTCTCTCTTTGCTTACATCCCGCAACACCCACACCGTTCCAATCAGGTTCTTTTTTTCATCAATGATTGGTGAAGCCACTCCATCGACCGACACCGATGATCCGCTTTTGTTGTTTATCACCAACTTTTCCACAGGCTTTGCCTGTTTTCGTTTTTCAAAAACAGTACTAATCAAGTCCGTCGGCTTCTCGCCGGTTGACTCATAGGACAGGGCCAATGCTTCCTCAATATTCCTTCCTATCATTTCCTTTTCCTTCAAACCAAACAATCGTTCCATTGCCTTATTCGCCAAGATAATATTCTTATTGCTATCCGTCACAAAGACAGCGTCTCCCATATCCCGCAATATCGCTTCCAGTTTTCGTTTTTCGGTTAATATTTCACTATTTACTTTGGCCAATTTTGTTTCATCCTCAATTCTCTTGGAAATATCTTCAATAATCGCCAAAATGTACGGGATCCCTTTCACAATAATGATCTGAGACGAAAACGAACCAACCAACACCTCACCGTCTTTCTTTCTAAACTTATATTCTCTATTGGTAATTACTTTTCCTTTCGTTATTTCCTTCAATACAGCCTCTCTGTCATGTATATCCGCCCAAAGGTTTAATCCAATAGAAGTACCTTCCATAGCTTCCTTCCTTGTGTATCCGGATAATCTACTGAAGGCATCGTTTACTTCTACAATTTTTCCATCATCAGCCCTTGTCATAATTATGATGTATGGAGAAGTTTTAAAAACTTTTGAGAATTTTTCTTCCGATTCCCTCAAATACTCTTGTGCTTGTTCTCTGCTTGTCACATCACGCACCACAGCATGTAATCTTCCATCGGATAATTTTTTAGCATTCGCTTCAATTAATAATATTTCTCCATTCTTTCTTAGAAGCTTTCTTGAAAACCTCAGCTCTTCCCCTTTATTCAGTTGGGACAATCTTTTTTTTGCTGACTCTCTTTCTTCAGGAACATAGGTTTCTACAATATTTAATTTTGTAATTTCATCGTGAGAGAAACCCAACATCTCACACAGTTTTTTATTTGCCAATGAAAAATATCCGTCTCTATCCAAAACAAAAACTCCATCAACCGCTTGATCAATCAAAGTTCGGTACTTATCTTCACTTAACTCAAGTTCCCTTTTTACATAATCCCTTTTAAGCCTGTTTGACAGTAATACTCCCAACATCATTGTTGCCATAGGATAGATAGTCATTACCGGAAACCAAATCTGCGAGAGCACTGTTTGTCTAAGGTCTCCTGGAAGTAGTTGGGTGCACAGCAACATTCCTCCATGGACAATCAGCCCAAAAATATATAACTCAATCCAAGACAATTTGTAGAGACTATTAAATCTAAAAGCTCTCCACACCAACCCAATCAAACCGGACACCAAAATTACCGGTACACCCATCAAGACTCCTGCTCCACCTTGATATATCCTAAAGGCCGATGTCATCAACATCACAATCAGCGTTGGGATCCAACCAAAATACAGTCCCATAACCCCAATCAGAACCGATCTTGTATCAAAAACAACTCCCTTTATTAACTCCCAATTTGTCAGCATTACTCCCAAACCAACCCCCGACAAAATTAAGCCGGCAATAATTTTCCAAACAATAGGTCTATTTGTTTCGAATTTTTCCGTCAACAAATCAAAGATCAAAACCATCGCCAACAACAAAGAAGCGTTATAAACCAATCCTAAAAACAAATTATTATCCATATTACCCGTCGTGTCGTAACATCTTCACTATGTAACAATTCTAACACAATCACTTCCTCCATTCATTCTTCTTTATAAACAAATTTAAAATTGCGGAGACGGTGGGATTCGAACCCACGAGGCCCTTTCGGGCTACGGTTTAGCGAACCGTTCGGATAAACCACTACCGGACGTCTCCAATTATTTGTTTTGCAATTTGATTATACGTTCCCATTATTCGTAAAAGAATACGGTAATCGTGGTATCTTAAGCCACAAGTTCCTTTATAAGTATTTCTAAATCTATTCCCTTGTGTCTTTGTAATATACGGTTTATAAAATTGTGTGATTGAAATATTCAATAATTTTGACCAATATTCTCTGATTTCTTCAATGTTGTATGTAGCAGGAATTTGTAAAACTACGCGGAATTTACTTTCATCAATTTCTTCTGGATACGCTTTTCTCAATAGCTTAATAAAGACCCTTTGCATTTCCCCGTCACTACTAGTAAAAGCCAATTCTCCGGTCGAAGGATACTTTGCACCCTCGCACCAATACAAGATTGAAACTAACTCTCTGCATTTTTTGACATCCAATTTTTCCATATTGATTTTGTCAAAGTCAAACCAAAGCTGACGTCTTTTATCTTGAGCAGATGGTTTTCTGTCAAGATCTCCTTCCGCCGCTTTTCTACACCAACGGCTAACATTACTACTACTTATACCAAGTTTATTTGAAATATCTGTGACAGAGAATCCTGATTTATATAGACCTTGAACTTGTTTTACGAGCAAAGTATCTCTCACAATTAATACTAATAAAACCCGAATGAAATGTCAAGGTAGGCACAATATTGCGGAGAGTAGAGGGTTCGAACCTCTGAGGGCTTGCGCCCACAAGTTTTCAAGACTTGCGCCATAAACCACTCGGCCAACTCTCCAACTCGTATATTTTATCATTCAATTAGCCTCAACAGCATATAAAGCTGTTAAAATATCTCAATAAGGAGGGGTCGCATAGTGGTCTAGTGCAGAGGTTTACTAAACCTCCGTGTCGCAAGGCACCGCGGGTTCGAATCCCGCCCCCTCCGCATAAGAAAATACTCACCTTGTGTGAGTATTTTTTAATGCCAAATTTGGGATTCGAACCTGACGGAGGCAAGCTCCAGTGATCTTGCCGAGTCGCGGTCCGAGGCGAGCTAGCAAGCGAGACCGAAGACTTCGAATCCCGCCCCCTCCGCACAAAATTTTTCTAAAGACATCGTCGAATATGCTAAGATGAAACGTGCCCAATAACGAGAGACAAAACTTCGAAGAAAAAATCATCCTTGAATGGGATGCTTTCGAAAGACCTCAAAAAAAATGGAGTAAAGAGTTTTATAGCACCATTGTTGTTATGGCCATCCTTGCCAGTATCATCTTCTACTCCATCGAAGGAATCATGCCCGTTTTAGTCATCTGGTCCTTGGTTTTTATGCTTTGGGCCATGAGTCGTACTGAACCAAGAATGGAAAAATATGCTGTCTCCACTTGGGGTCTCAAGACCACTGAACGAACTTTTCGTTACGAAAGTATCAATCAATTTTGGTTCGAAACAAAATGGGGTAGCCGTTTAATGCGTGTTAATCTTGCCCAAGCACCCTGGCATATTGTTATTCTCATCAATCCAGAGAAAGAGAAACAATTAAAAGAGCTTATGCTCGAACAAAAAATCGTTTATCAAGAGCCTCCCATTACCTGGTTGGACCGTCTCGTCAAATGGCTTGGTGAAAAACTTCCTTTGGAATAGAGAAATTAGCCTTTATAGGGTAAAATACACTCTGTAGGTTATGAGTCCGTAGCTCAGCTGGATAGAGCAATTGCTTGCGGAGCAATAGGTCGTGCGTTCGAATCGCACCGGGCTCACTTTATTATGCGGAGGATACAGGGGTCGAACCTGTTAGAGCTTGCGCTCATTGGTTTTCGAAACCAACGCATTACCGTCCTGCCCATCCTCCAACCTGTATATTTTACTTTATTCTCCCTTTCTAAGTGCTAAAGACATAAAATATCTTTGTTGTACCTGTAGCTCAGTTGGATTAGAGCGTTCCCCTCCGAAGGGAAAGGTCGTGCGTTCGAATCGCACCAGGTGCACATTTGCTTTATAAATCAACCTAATATACAATCCGAGTCACTCAGCCTACCTTAACAATGAAATGAAAGGAGTCGATTCATGTCTCATGACGGATTACTTGGTGTTGGTGACGTTATCACCTCAAAAAGGTTTATCTATGGTCACCGAGGCTTCACAAACACAAACCATATTTACGTTGGCCTGGAATCTCCCAGTTACATCATTTCCATTCCACTTACTGAAGATGATATAGTCGCCGAAGTACTTAAAACCGGCAAAATACCTCCGGGAAGAATGAAGAACATCGACATCGGTGTCCCCGATCCATCTCGTGCCTTTGACAAATTTGTTGTCATCGATGCTGAAATGGCAGGTGGCAATGTTGATCAAGGTTACTCACCGGGGTGGCTTGTCACTGCCAAACGTCTCGACAAAAACGGCCTCTGGGACCCCAAAGGAGAGATCATTGTTTTCTTTATGACTGGAGACACTGACCCATTGATCACCTCTAGTGAAATTTCTCTTGTTGGCCACATGGAAATGTACTTCAAATAGTCTCTTTGCCCACGTTAAAACGTGGGCTTTTTTTAAACCAAGACCGTTGACAAAGTACTTTAATCCTGTTATTATATAGGTCTTCGCAATCTTTACATTCCCTATCTCAAAAGGAGGCAATATGGACAATGTTCCTGTTGTTGGCGATGTCGTTTCATTTGGACCTTCACCCGACAAGTACGTTATTGTCGAAAAGGAAGATCTACAAACGGATGCCCTTGACGATATCTATGTCCTCAAGACCCAAAAACTGGCTAACGATCAATTCAACCCTCAGTCCCCAATCGTTGATCATTATGCCTTCGTTCCCTGGACAGACTTTCCTCCTCTTTCAGATGAAGAGGCCCAAAAAATGACCGAAGAGGACCTCATTGACCATCAACAGTGGATGGAAGAAGAACAAAAGGCCATCTCGATCCGAAAGGGTGACATGTTTTCCCTTGAAGATCTTTCCTTCCACGGTCACATGAATCGCGTCTTTGTTTGGTAAACTCTACCCTGCCCAAAAGGCAGGGTATTTTTTGTATTTTTTCATCTGCTATCATATGGCATGCTCGAGATCGAAAGAGATCCCTATGTCCATCATTCTTGCGAACATCTAAAACATCTTGGTGTCAAAGCAGTTTTCTTTGATCTGGATGACACCTGCATTCACACTCACTCCATGTTTATTGATCACATGCGCTCCTTTTCCGAGGCCGTCGCTATCGACCTTCACCTCGATCCAGAAAAAGTATTTCACCGCTTGCACGAAATAAACACCGAAGAACATCAGCGCCCTGGCGTCGAACCTTCCAGGTGGCTCACTATTGTTGATTGTTTGGGTCAAGAACTAGGAAATAGTCAAACAGTTCTCAAACACTTCCCAATTATTCAAGATATCTATATCTCAGAACCGCAAACAATTCCCGGTATAAGATCGGTGCTTTCTGGCCTTCAAAAAGAGGGTTTTCTCCTTGGTCAAGTTACCCATGGCGAGACCGACTGGTCCTTAAGGAAAAACGATCAATCCGGCATCACCAGCTACTTTGACGCCATCATCACCGCTGATGTCTATGATTCCAAAAATGAAAGTCATTGGTTACAAGCTATGTCTCTTCTTGAAGTAACACCCGAACAATGTCTCATCACCGGAGACAGTCTCCATGGAGACATTCGTCCAGCCGTTGCTCTCGGTGCAAAATCATTTGGCCTCAAAAGCCCTTGGGGAGTCTTTAATCAAGGTGACTATCCTTCAGAAACCGTCATTCTCAATCGAATCTCAGACTTTTGGGATGCAGTCCAAAAACTCGTCTAGTTGACAACTTATTCGGGTTTTGTTAGTATAAATTATGACACCAAATAATCTTAAATTACTGGGTGCATCATTATATTTATGTGAAGGTACTAAGGCTAGAAAATATGATAGCGGTAGAAAATATTACGCCATCGAAATGACCAACACAGACCCAAGAATAATACGTATATTTATGAGTTTCTTAAGAGAAATAATTGACTGTGTTGAAAATAGAGTAAAGGCAGAAATGTTCATTTATCCCGACCTTAATGAAGAAAGGGTAATCGCATATTGGTCAAATATAACAAGAATACCAAAATCTAGGTTCAATAAGTCGATAGTATTAAATGGTAAGACAAAATTTAAGACAAGTCCATTTGGAACAATAAAAATTAGATATACGCACAAAGAACACTTCTTAAGGCTACAAGGTATAATAGACAAAGTTTTTGGAGGAGTCGGATAGTGGTCCATTCCGTTTGCTTGGAAAGCAAATGTGCTTCGGCACACGTGGGTTCGAATCCCACCTCCTCCGCAAAAAAAGACCCCCCATCATAGGGGGTCATAATACAACAACTATTTTTTCATCAAATTAGAAAATGTTGTTTTAACCACACCATTTTCATCAACAATTGCCAATTTCCATCCTTTGTTTATAGTAAGAAGATCAACAACTTCAGCAAACAACCAAATCGCTGTCGACAAAAAATCTTTTCTTCTAACTCCCAGTTTCTGTGCTCCAATCGTAATAGTTGCATCAGTTTCTCTGCTCAAATCCAAACGATACTCTGGCATAACATTCCTCCTTATTTTTTAAATTTGCTTTTCCAGAATTATACTCTAGTGCCCCAGTGCCAAACCCCAAACAATCTCCGCCCCCGCCTTTTTTAATATTCGAGTACACTCCCTCATATTCGCTCCGCTCGTAAAAATATCATCCACCAACAGGATTTTTTTATTCTTCAACTCAAATCCTTCTACCACTACAAACGCCCCCTTTACATTTTTTTCTCTCTCTTTTCTATCAAAAATCATTGACTGTTGTTTTGTTCTCCTTGTCCTTTTCAATACCCTTGTCACCTCGATTTTTGTTTTCTTCCCTACAACTTTGGATATTTCTTCAGCCTGGTTAAATCCCCGCCAATTTTCCCGATAAAAATGCAAAGGAATCGGCACTAAACAATCAAACTTTTCGCCTTCTTCAAATTCCGTTTTTTCTAACACTTTGTAAATTAACTCTCGATTAAAACCAAATTTAATCTCTTTCACAATTTTTCTCATCAGCTCGTCTTGATAATCATAAATTACTATCAGCCCATCCATTCCCAAGGGCATTTTACATTTTTCATGGGTCCACCCCATTGGTGATCTTTCACCACATTCCGGACAGATCTGCTCCGCAATAGGAATTTCTTTCAAACATTGCTCACAAATACTGTCTCCATCTTCATCGCAACCAGCACACTGTTTTGGCAGTAAAAAATCAATGATCATCTCCAGCACATTCAAATTGTACAAGATCCTTCTAGTTGATATTTTGTCCTATAAGTGTTAATATCTTCCCAGCACATTCAAAAGGAGTGTTCATGGAATACAACTACCATAACATTATTCACGTTCTTATTGATTACTGGGGATTAACTTCAGATAACCCTCGCCTTGCCCTCGATATTTTTTCTTCCTTCAGCCCAGAAATCGTTAAGGTTATGGTTGAAAAAATCGAGCCAAAATTTCGTGATTATCATCTCAATTTTCAACCAGACAAAGAAAATTACGACGGATATGCCCGACTTATTATTACCGGCGACTTACTTAAGTGGCAGGATTTTCAAGCATTCTTTGAACAGATAATCATCGAGATATTAGTCGAAGTTCAAACCCAATTTGCTATTCCGCCCTGCAATATTACTATCGCTAAAAATTATAGTATTTTGGGTGGTCTTTACGAAGTCCCCACAAATGAAATTGAGGGTCTTCTTCACTCCGATAAACCAAAAATCAATCCACCCGCTCAAACAAAAAATTAAAAACAACTCCCCTCACTGGGGAGTTTTTTGTATTCATATTAATACCAAAACACCCTCCGCAACGGAGGGTGTTTAATTGTGGAGACGGAGGGAATTGAACCCTCGTCTGAAATAATAAATCTACAGTTTCTACAAGCTTAGTTTGCCGATTTTCCATAAAACTCCCCGGCAAACAAGAACGTTTTATGGTCGATTTAGAAAAAGTTAGTCTCCAAGGTCTAAATCATACCTTAGAGCATTCAATCCGGTGTTTTTTCGCCTTGCAGATACCCCGGGATCCGGTATTCCACAAGACGTCTTAAAGCTCGACTTTAGGCGTTAGCGTAAAGAGGGGCGTAAGAGTTGGCTTCACCGAAAATGGATTTGACTCCACTAACGATAGAACCAAGTAACTTGTCTTCTTTATTGACAGTTGTATTTTGGTCTTTTTTACTCCTTTTACCAAAGGAGGCTTGCACCTGTAAATGTACTAGTCCATCGATTCCGGTCGTCCCCAATAGAAACACCTATAATATACCACAAATCGAAGCTAAAATCAACTCAGATTAGGATCTCAGGGTTCGAAAAAATTCAATCTTTTCTGTCAAATCTTTACCCATGATCTGCTCTTTGGCCGAAGCCATCACAACACCAGCAAGAAATAAATCAAACTCGTCATCATCCATCGTCGCAATTTTACCTCTAATTCCATCCTGCCACTTTTTCGCGCTCATGCCGGCGGAAAAATCCTTACTCCATGAATAATTAACGATGCTGGCAGGCATAACCTTACTCCAAAATAGGTCCATTTTAGGTCCTTTCAGTTAGCTACTTTTAATCGTCTCGCCAATTCTAATTGGCTTTCACGCTTTTTGATGATTTCTCTTTTTTCAAACTTCTTCTTGCCCCGGACTAAAGCGATCTTTACCTTAACGAGACTGCCCTTATTATACATCTCAATAGGCACAACTGTCAACCCAGCCGACTTCATTTTTGTCTGAATTTCTACTGTTTCTTCTCGATGTAACAACAATTTTCGCCTCTTTCCAGGCTCGTAATCTTCACGACTATCAAAACGATACTTAGGAATATTTAATCCGATTACATAGGCCTCATCTCCCTCAAATATCACTCTTGCACCCGCCATAGATGCTCCTCCTCCTCGAACGCTTTTTACTTCTGATCCACTCAAAACAATACCGGACTCAAAATCCTCCACAATTTCGTAATCAAACCGGGCTTTTTTGTTCTCCGACAGCATGGATATATTGTACCTTACCGTTTACTTCAAACTTGCCACCACGCCGGCAATTAATACCAGCAGATTTCCACTACCGTCATACTCGATATCACTGGCTGTTTTAAGTTTTTCTGACTTCAGCTGTTGACTGCAGTTCCCCGTCTCCTTACCACAAAGCACTACCACTCCATTTGTCGTGTCCAAAATGGCCATACCGTCTCCTTCTTGTTGGATTGCAATCCTTGTCGCTTTTGTCCCTTCTGGTACTCCGTTCAAGATAAACTGTTCCTTTGCTCCTCTCAAAAATTTCTCTACTGTTCCGTCATTCCCCAACACCCAAACATTAGCATCCAAAACCATATCTACCGGCATTACACTGATCGACTGGTTCTGTTTTAGCCATCTTGTTCTATCTCCATAACCATCGCTAATTGCTCCATATTTAAAGATTTCTTTGTTTCCCGCATCCAAAATATAAACATTTGATCCAAACTTTCCCAAAGTCACCGGGTTATTTACAGCCGAATCAAACACGATTCCGCCTGACTCTTTTCCATCAACACTCACTCCCTTCGCATTCATCACCATAACTCTACTGCCATCGCTCATAGCATCAATCCAAGCCAAACCTTCTCCCTTACCGGCTACCACCTTAATATCTTTACTCGTCGTTGTTACCGATGCTACTATCCCCATCTTACTGTCTGTAACCAACAAGGTATTATCCTTAATTAAACTCATTCTTTCACCCACAAAGCCCTCTCTTACCAACTGAATGTTTACCAATTCAGTTATCTGACTCTGCTTTTCTCCCGAAGCAATCACCCAAGCACCATTTATCTCCTCTTCCAGCCTTACCACCTCATTCTTATATTTTCCGTTAACAAACTCGGCTTTTTGTACCGCAAAAGTGCTTTTTACATCCTCCATAATCTTCTTTGCTCCCGAAGGATTGATACTTGCTAAGTCTTTTGCTTCCTGAATACTCTTTGTAATTGGTTCAGAAAAATCGTTCCATTTCTTTGCTTCTCGATCAGCTTTTATTTTTATCGAACCGGTCACCAAACTCACACACAGTATCAACAAAAACACTATTCCCAAAAACACCGCCCACTTCTTTCTTTTGTCCACGCCTTCCCGATCAACTCTTATTTCCGATCCTCTCATTGCGCCCTTTTTTCTCCACCAACCAACAATTTTTTCTTTCACTCCGACTTTACCCACAATTGAATCTCCGGCCAAATCTTCATCCACTTTCTCCAACTCTTCTTTTACTTCTTGTTCTTCTTTAACCTCATCCACTACTTCCAACTTTTCTGGTACTTGGACTTCCTCGACAATCTTCGTTTTTTCTGGCAAATATTTTCCAAAAACAAAAAATAGGCCTGCTCCGGCTTCTCGTGCTTCCGTCATTCTATTTCCATACTTCATTACCACTTCTTCGTTGATCTTTTCTGATTTTTCCTCCTCGGTAAACATACTCCCTAAAACTCCGGACCACATCCTTAAAATATCTCCCTCAACTGCAGTTCCGACAATGACGCGGTTCTCTTCTTCAGTCAAGTTGTACTCTCTTCCTTCTCTTTCCAGCAAAACCCCCGCATCTCCCCACTTAATCATTTTTAAGTCTCTCTTGCCAGAAGAGCTCGGCACCACCCACATCCAAACACCATCAATATCAGGATATTTTTCTCTAAGTTCAGCCGAAAAAAATGTCATCTCCCCTGCTTTTTCTGTCTTATTAAAATACTCATCAACCCACTCCATCAGCTCTCCTTCAATCTCCGTCCAGTTATCCGCCGTTTTTCCCCCAAAGACACCAAACAAAGCTCCTTTTTCAAGTAATTCGTAGTCGTCAAAGGGAACTCTAGCATAAACTTGGGCCCAACCTCTGGACCCCTCCTCATTTACTGTCCTCAGAAATTCAATTCCTAGACTTGTGTTCACGCTAATATTACTATAGCAGTCAAAAACAACATTAAAACAAAATAGCTCCAAGTCAGCAACCGAACACTTCCTCCGATAGGTAACTTAACCACTCGATTCATCAGAATACATTGACGGACCATCACCGCGGACAAGGTCAAAAGTAGCAACATCATCAGCTTCACCAAAACTCCCACAATCGAACTCACTGTTATCTGACTATTTATTATTGTGTCAATGTTTTCCATTTTATCTCCTTCTCCTTTCCGTGTTCTTATCAACAACTTCCATTAATTCTGAAATAATTTTTACTACTAAAGCAGGATTTGCTACCGAAACAAAACTAAACGCAGCCCCTTCGGTTTTGTCATCGGATCTCTGTTCCGAAGCAGTTTGTACCACCACATTTCCAAAATTAAAAATACTTGAAAGGATTCCTTTTTGTGAATAGTTTACGTCTTCAATTCTATTTATCTGTGTCACGTTTATATTCTTATAAAGCAAACCAAAAAAATCTACATCCACCAATCTCTCATTTGTCACAATATACACTCCATAAAACCACAACAAAAACTTTTCAATTACGTAAAACAGCAAAAAACAATACCATGCCATAGACATCATAAAATTCACATTTGTCGTTAACGCTTTCATCATCGGAAACTCACCCCAAAAGAAAGGAACAAAAAAAGCCAAACAAGCCAAAGCAATCCATCCAAAATTAGTTGCAAAATGTTTTCTTCCCAAAAGAATCACCTTTTCATCGTTATCTTGAGACTCAAAACTAGTCTTTTCAGGACTCACTACCAAAGCTCCCAAAATACTCTTAAACTGTCCTTTTTTCTCCAAATCCCTTATCTCAGGCACTTCCTCAATTTGTTCGCTTGAATTAAAAATCTCCGCCATGTCTTAATTGTACCAAACACGGCCATTTTATATCCCTTATTTTTTCTCAATATTAAACAGTGCACTCTTAACAGAAATTCTTCCAGGTGCTCTCAAGTTAAACATTTCTTTAAAATCGCTTCCGGAAATGTCCACATTGCCTCTGTCCGTATCCAAATGCACCGTTGAAGTATAACCACCATCAGAATAAGACACAGATACTCCAGTGACTCTCGAATACGCGTTTCCCCCAGCCTTTGATTTTAATTCTGACATCGAATATGGATTTCCTCCCCAACAACTTCCAATTGGTGACACTCTATCATCGGATCCATTTTTCAAAACAACCCAAGCATTCAAAATATCTGCCATCTCTTCCGCCGTTAACCATGGATGAGATCTTCCGCATGTATCTCCCGAACTTCCTTTATACCAACCCTTATAAAACCACGGGCTCCCGGCGATTTTTTCATATGCCTGAGATGTCCATCCCGATCGACCATTTGCAGTGTCCCAAAGAGATGGTGTTGTATATCCAGAATAACTGTCTGTATATGACTTTTGATATCCTCCGGACGTCGATGCATACCATGCTTTAAACGGTTTACCATTATTCCAAAGCACCCAACCCTTAGTTGCGTTTACCGCTTCTTCCCATTTTCCTCCCTTATTTGAGTTTTTATACACCTGACACGACTGTGTCGTGCAAATTGCTCCACCCCGTCCTTCATCTGTCCATGCCAATGCATAAGATCTTGCCGCTACAGCCTGAGCTTTCAGAGCCTCAAAACCACCCTCATCTCCCCAAGAATTTGGCACCTCGTAAATCCTTTTCATATATGTTTCAATATCCATCTCTCCATATCCTTGAACCGTAATTTTCTTATCCGCCGGATAGTCTTTCTTTATCTCAATACCTCCATAGTATGCATGCAAAATCGTCTCAACACTCTGTCCGGATTTGGCTCTTCCAAAAGCTCCATACTGACTCATTCCCTTAAAATGTGGTGCTCCAAAGGAAAAAACAGCAAAAGCAGGCGAAAATCCAGGATTGTAATCTGGTCTTGCATTGGCGTCATCTGCCAACGGCACATCTCCAACCGTTGTTGTAAATGTTCCCTGTTTTTCGGCAAGGATTGCCTGCTGTTTGGCGGATAACGCCGCAATCTGCGAAGATAAATCCTTTATCGTTGCTTGATATGCAGCGTTTTGTTTATCTAAATCAGCCTGCAATTTAGCCAACTGTGCCTTTTGCTTTTCCAAAGCTTTTTTGTCATTTTCTAAAGTCCCAATTTCAGAAACCAAACTGATAATTGTCTGTCTATCTGCTTCATTACTTTGTTCCCGATAAGTCATCTCTCTCTGTATCTCTCCCATATCGGTTTTCGTCACCAACACAGCCCAGGTAGGCTCTGACCTCATCCTTTTATATAGTTCTCTCACCTTCATCTGCAAAACCACATACTGTGTCGCCACTTTGTCACTTCTATCTTTGATATTTGCTTCCGTTACTTTTAATTTTTGGTTAGCTACTGATATTTGTGACTGAATTGACTTCAATTTTGCTTGAATCTTACTTGCCTCTCCTTTGTTTGTGTTTAACAAAGATTCAAGCTCATCTATCTGTTTTTGAATATTTACACACTCCGTATCTCCACCGCAATCCACCGCATAAGTCACTCCAGCCCAAAAGCTAAAAACCACAACCACAACTAATAAATACCTCCATTTCATCTCTATATTAGTTTACCCCATGCTAAAATTAATCTGTTCATGAAACATCTGTTTATTACTATTTTATTTATTTCCTCATTCTTCCTTTTCTCATCAAATTCCTATGCTGTAGGTCAAGTTTGTTGCACCCCTCAATACGACACCGATGGCAATGATCTAGGATATAAATACGAAGCTTTATATAATGCGTGTAATTCATTTTATACTGCTCCAGGAGGTTACCCATCGCTACCAACAAACTGTTCAGCCGACGAAATCTGTAGTGGATCAATCTGTGTTTCTAACACCAACACAACACCAACAATCACCACAACAATCACTTCTACCCCCATTCCAACCAGCTCAACTTGTGGAAACCTAAATCAAGACTGTTGTTCTCCTTCTGTATATGTAGGTGGTGACACTATTAATGTTTTGTATACATGCAACAACAGTTCCTTACACTGTATTGATCAAATGAATCAGCCTTTTTCGCCAGGAACTTGTGTCGATTTAAGTACACCCAGCCATGCCCCAACTGTCTATCTTGAAAAATCAAAAACAAGTGTTCTTTGTGCCGATGACAAAAGCATTAATACCGCCCTTGGTTGTATCAATGTCAGCTCACCCCAAAGTTTCATTACCAACATCCTTCGTATTGCCACCGGAATAGGAGGCGGTATTGCTCTCGCCTTAATCCTTTATGGAGTCTTCATCGTCACTACTTCAGCCGGTAGCCCAGACAAGCTCAAGGCTGGCAGTGAAATTATTACTTCCGCCGTTGTCGGACTAATATTTATTATTCTCTCTATCTTCATCGTCAATCTTATCGGCATAAATATTCTCGGTATTCCGGGGTTAAATTAGTCATTCATCGACCCCAAAGTACCGTGTTAAAATTGTTTCATCAATGAAACTTACATCGTTAACTGTTATTACTTCCGCTCTCCTTCAATTCGCTTTTGTTGTTAAACCCTGTTTTGCCGAAGGAGACACCTCTTATTCCGCCGGTGCAGATATCTCAACCATTACTACCACCGCTACCAAAATACCCAACACTTTTAACATCGGTCAGATCCTCACAGAAGGAGGCTTTAATCTCATCAACTTTATTTTTATTATTGTTGGTCTTTTCTTTTTTGCCAATCTTATTATGGCCGGCTGGGACTACATGATGAGTTCCGGTGATGCAAAAAAAATCTCCGCCGCAACCACTAGACTAATGAATGGCATTATTGGCATCATTATGGTTGTCGCCGCCTTCATTATCGTTCGCCTTGTCACCAACGTTCTTGGTCTTGGAAACTTAATTTAGGTTCGATTTGTTATAATCTACCCATGAACCCCCCTCTTCAACATGTGGCCATCATCATGGACGGCAACCGCCGCTGGGCCAAAGCTCACAATCTCGATCCTGTCAAAGGCCACGAATACGCTGCCCAAAATGCCATTGAACCCTTAGTCGAAAAATGTGGCGAGCTTGGTATTCCCTACATTACTTTTTGGGCCTTCTCAACCGAAAACTGGAAACGAGATGAGGCCGAATTAAAAGGTCTCTTCAATATCTTTCGTTTCGCTTTTGGATCTCTTGCTCTCCGTTTCATCAAAAAAGGTGCTCGGCTTCGTATTCTTGGTGATGTTAATCGTTTTCCCAAAGACATAGCTCAAACAACCGCTGACATTGTCAACAAATCCGCCAAAAATCACAAAATTACTGTCACTTTTGCACTTAACTACGGTGGCCGTGATGAAATCTTAAGAGCTGTCAAAAAAATCGTTTCTGAAAAAATTCCTTCCGAACAAATAAACGAGGATCTTTTTTCTTCTTACTTGGATACAGCCGAAATACCCGATCCGGACCTAATTATTCGCACGGGCGGAGAACAGCGTCTTTCTGGTTATCTCCCCTGGCAATCTGTTTACTCTGAGCTTTTCTTTACCCCCACTCTTTTCCCCGACTTCACTCCCGACCAGCTCCTCCTTGCTATTGACGATTTTCTCAAAAGAGACCGCCGCTTCGGAGGCGACAGCGCCATAAATATTAAATAAAATCTTCTCGATTACTTCGGCGGTAAAACCCTTGTCAACAAATCTCTCGTATATTTCTCCAAAAGATCCAGCCAAAACTATTTCCCCTCCTGGATATTTAAAGCTCGGTTTCCCGATTACCCTACCGTCTTTATCTACTGTCGGTTTAATATCCACCCCCATAAATCCGGCATTTATTGGCATTTCTCTCCAGTGTTTTGGAACTTCCATGAAGATCATCATAGTCTCCGTTTTCTTCCAAATGCTCTCAACTTTCCTCCATATCACTCTATGGAATTTACTGTAAAATAACATCAATGCTAGTCGAAAACGTTTACGCCGCCGTCAATATTTCCGAGGAATACGCCCCCGCATCAGCTCTTGGGGGAGAAAAGGCCACTCTTTCCACTCTCATTAATCCCATCATCACCAACGTTCTTATCATTTCTGGACTTGCCGCTCTGGTTGTTATCCTTTTTGCTGGTTTTGCCTTCATCTCCGCCGGCGGTGACAAAGCCAAAACAGCTCAAGCGTCACAAATGCTAACATATGGCATAATTGGATTAGTCGTCGTGGTAGGAGCCTTCCTTCTTACTCGCCTAATGGGCTCCATTTTCGGCTTCAATTTTATATAACTATGATTGTTACTCAACTCATAAACTCCATCGTTAAAACTGTTTATGCCGACGATGTTGTCGGTACTATTGCTGTTCCTTCTGGAATCCCTTCTGAAGTCGGTCAAACCGGTAATTTCATCAGCATCATTATTCGCGCCTTTATCATCATCGCTGGTCTTTTTACTCTTTGGCAGTTTTTAAGTGGCGGTTTCACATATATCTCCGCTGGCGGTGAAAAAGCCAAGATTTCAGAAGCCACCAACAGGCTCACCATGAGCATTGTAGGTCTAGTCGTCATTGCCGCCAGTTTTATCGTCATCGCCATTGTCAGTCAACTCCTCTTTGGTAGCTTTACGGCCATCCTATCACCCAAATTTCAATCAGTACAATAAATGAACTTCCTCAATACTCTTATCAAACCCATCCATGCTGCCGACATTGATGTCGGCAATGTAACCGGTATCGGCCCTTATGGTTTTGAAAACACAGATATCACCAAACAGACAGTTGGTTCCCAGTTTGGCAATATTATTTCCAATGTCATCACCGCCCTTAGTGTCGTTGGTGGTTTAGCTTTCGTTATCTTCTTTACTCTTGGAGGTCTAAAATGGCTAACCGCTGGCGGTGACAAAAGCAAGGTCCAAGAAGCCCAACAGCAAATGACTCAAGGAGTTATTGGTTTGGTAGCCGTGGTTGCCAGTCTCTTCGTTGTTGGTATTGTTGGTAGTGTTCTGGGTATTGATATTCTTAATCCTTTCAAAACATTATTCGGTAATGTTCAATAATTATGATTAACTCCGTCTACGCAGCCAACGAAATTGTAAATACCTCTCTTCCTTCCAACGTTCAGGCAATGAGTGCCGGTCAAGGATTAGCCTTTTATGTTGCTATTCTTTGGCGCTCAGTTGTCACTGTTGGCGGTCTCGCTTTTATCATTTTTCTCATCTGGGGTGGCGTCGAATGGCTTACTGCCGGAGGCAACAAAGATCGTGTTCAAACAGCTCAAAGCATGATTTCCAATGCCTTTATCGGGTTAGCCGTCTTGATTGGCTCTTATGCCATTGCCTTATTTATTCAAAATGCTCTTAAGATTAATATTATGGCTCCCGTATTTCCCAGCAACCTATGATCAACCTCATCAAACCAGTTTTTGCCGACGAAGTCGTCGATATCGGTGGCGAAGTAAGTAAAAATAACTTTTTTGGATACACCTGCATCTGGAATCTCGTCAGTAACGCTGTCAACGTCGTTTTTATTCTCTCCGCAATTATTGTTTTTGTCCTTCTTGTTGTTAGCGGTGTCACTTGGATCACCTCAGGAGGTGACAAAGCCAAACTCGAAAGTGCCCAAAAATTAATCACCAATGCTCTTATTGGCCTGGCCATCATCGCCGCTTCTTGGGCTATTTACACCCTCGTTCTCGAGTTCCTTGGTATTGATATCAGCAAAATTTGCACCGACAATCCTGTCTAGAAGTTGACAAGCTCCCAAAAAATCATAATAATAAAACTAATTAGTCATTAATAAACTAAAAAAAGAATATGTCCCTAATTCCCCAAGTCTACGCCGCTTCTAGCAGTCTCGGAGTAGAAAGACCATCAACCATGAAAATTACCGATATCGGTAAACTCATTTCTAGTGCCATCTCCGTTGCTTTTATTGTTGCCGGTATTCTCACCTTCGCCTTTTTAGTCATCGGTGGTATCGAATGGCTTACCTCAGGTGGAGACAAAACCAAAACCGAACAAGCTAGAAACCGTATTACTGCCGCTCTTGTTGGCTTAGCCATCATCGCCGCTTCATGGGCTTTAATGCAGCTTATCTCCTACTTCTTTGGCATTGACGTCCTTGGTGGTAATATCACCATCCCCAAACCCTACTAAGTAACAAAAATTATTCTAAACCCCGGGTAACCGGGGTTTTAGTTTTGATTGGTTAATATATAATCAAATTATGTTTTTGAATCTCATTCCCCAAGTGCTTGCTGCCGAGTCTGCCTGGACTGATGAATGTGTTTACACTTATAACGATCTTGGTGTCGAAGCCAATGTGGCCACACTCAAAGGAGTCGAATGTCTTTTCCGTAATCTAATCAAACCAGCCCCGGCTTTGCTTGCTGTCGTTGCCGTTGGTATGGTTATTTTTGCCGGTATCCGTCTCTTGATGGCCGGTTCCGACCCCAAAGCCTACGCCGCCGCTTGGAAAACTTTCACCTGGGCTATTATTGGTCTAATCCTCCTCTCTGCCGCTTGGCTCATTATTATCCTTATTGAGCGTTTCACAGGAGCCAACCTTTCTACCTTCACCGTAACAGGCTCTTAACACTATCGATCATCTGTTTATAATTATCTCAGTGAAGAAACTCGTCTTTTCTATCTTATTTTTATTTATTTTCTTTTTTGTTTCTTCTGGCAACGTTTTTGCCGACACTGTTTGTGTCAAGATTGATGCTTGTGGTACAGATGCCGGATGTAAAGCTGGAGAGGTGTGTCAAAAAGATGAAGTGTATCAGTGGGGTGTTTGTACTACCAACTATCAAAAATGCCCCCTACCTGCATCCTCTTGTTCAACAAGCTCTGATCAATCATGTCAAAACAAAAAGGTCGGCGATTCTTGTGGTACCAATAACTACTGTCTTCCCCAAGATATTACAGAAAATCTATCCATCATTACCAACGAGCAGACCTGTTCGTGTACTTTTGTCTCTCCGTCCACATCAAACACAAACTCAACCACCACATCTTCAGTCACCTCAACAATCACTCCCGCCCCCACTCTTGCCCCCATTGAATCAACTGGCCAACCATGTTCCTCAACCGGTAAAAACACTGTTTACCCGCCAAACAGTTCCTGTTATGCCGAAGTAAAACAGGTTGAGTCAGCAATTGATCAGTACCCTCTAACCTGTATCCCTGCCCCCAAAGCCAGCTATGAAAAATCCATTACTATTTTTGACTCTCCTCCTTCAGAAATAACCGTCACCGCCACGGCAAATCTCTCCGAAGCTACCCTTGGTTTCCTCGGACCCAGTGCCAGTATTCTCAGCTCAGCAAATCCCGATAAAATTGCCCAGAGTTACCTCTTCAACGGTCTTTTTGATCGACCTTCTTACTCAAAAAGCAACACCTCTCGGGAATTTTTCAGAACCTACTGGAGAATGCTCAGTAGTCTTGCACAAGCCAATGTTAAGGCAATCTACCTTAGTTCGGCCAATACCAACAACACCAAGCTGACTTACTATTATCTCGACTCAAACAATAACCAACAAGAAACAGATACCCAAACTTTATACTTCCAACTTCCAAGTTGTCTCCGCCAGTATCCGGTTTGTGATGATTATGTTAAAAAATATCAAAGTCTCAGTCAGGAAATCAAAACCAAATACGACACCCTACTTCCTTTTGACTTCAACAATAGTCGTGGTTACCTAACGGTAAATGGAAATGTTTCCAGCGAATCAATCCCCTACCTTCGAGCCATTGTTAATGCAATACAAGGAAGTTACGGGCTATTTAGCTTCTATACTCCCAGTTCATTTATAAAGTCTCCCGCAATAAACTCCACTATTTCCTCTTCTTCAGAATCAACTCTCTACTCTTCTGTTTCCTCAAGAGAACTCCTCGCCACTTGTATTGTCCCATCAAAAACTTCCTCGCAAACTTCTCCCCAAACATATCCCAACGGTTCTTCACTCTCTCAATCAATTACCATTCCTCTTAACAGTGAATTTGTTTCCTCTACTCCCGACCGTTGCGAATGCGATGGTGTCACCAAAGGTTGTCTTAAAAGACACTGTTTTTATTACAGTAAAGACCAAACTGGTTGTGAGGCCAGAGCCAATCTTGGTTGTACTTTTGTTGAAGGCACCTCAACCTACAAACTTATTGGGGAAGCCACTGGGAAAAATATCACTGTTCTCAATAATCCTCTCATCAACACTCTAAACGAACAGATTGTCGGTACTGGCCAACCAGGTGAAGATTCCTTTTACCGTCTTTTTACTCCTTCTTACGCCCCAGCAGTCGAAAAAACCACTGTCAGTGCACCCTCAAGCAAAACTAGCACCGATGATCCGGATACCACTATAAGCAATGGCAACAGTCCTATCTATCGCGAAAATAATCTCGCCCAAAACGCCATGCATCTGCTTCAGAACTGTTGGCTCGTTCCTTCCGATCAACAATCATCTTCAAAATGCGGGGGGGCTGTTCCCCAAGTATCTGGAGAGTGTACTATTTCCGAAGAACCTCTCACCGGCAGTTGTTCAAAAGGCTCATTTACCAAATACGCCAACGGTTACTTGAGTGGTGGTTTTGGTGCCACTCTTGATCCCTTTATTCCCCTCGTCACTCCTGAGCTATCGGCAGTTTATGCCGAAGCCGAAAAACAAACCGGGGTTTCTTGTGTTATTCTGGCCGCAGTCCACTTTCTGGAAGCCAACAATAATCCCTGCGGGTCGCTTATTAGTGGTCGTAAAATTGGTGTGCCCGAACCTGATAATGGAGGAAAAGTCTATAGCACTCTACTCGAAACGGCCATCGACGCTGGATACGAAATTGCTCAAAAGGGCGCTACCGGAGCTAGTTTCAAAGATATTATCACCGCCTTCTCCAACTATAATGGTGGTGGTAACTCCAACTGTCGTATTGACTGGGGTCTGCACCCGGACATCTCTCCTCAGTACCTTTACTGTCCTGCCGCTTTTATAGGCGAAGATGATCCCTATGCTACCAACAAACTCGGCCAAAAACACTCCACTATGTATCTTCGTTGTCAAAAAGACTACGACTGTTCTTCAGCTGTTCTCTTTAATCGCCCAGGGGCCTTTACAGTTGCTTTAAACTATTATCAGTCACTACCCTAGATGTCCAAAAAAATTAAAATCCTTCTCACTATTCTCGCGCTTTTACTTTTTGTCGCCCTGATTATTGCTTTCTTGACCCCAGCACCCAAAGAGACCAGCACCACCCAAACCATTCCTGTTGTTCCGACAACTACCCCAACTGTTTCCATTCTTCGCCAATCAAGTAGTGATGTCGCCACAAAAACCAAAACAGCACTTCTTCCCAAACTTCCAATCAACATCAAAAGTTTCCCTACCTCTGTGGGCATCAATACCGACATTTCTATCAGTTCATACCCCAACGATGATCCAGATGTTGTCCGCATAGAAGTTTATGGCATTGACTACATTCCCAACCAAAATGACCCTTCTACCAATCCTTACATGGTCGCTTATCAAGAGTCATTTCAAAAGGCCATCTCCCTTCTTACCGAAAACGGTGTCAATATCAAAGATCTCCATGTTAGTTTGAGTCATCGTCAATACATCCGCGATGTTGCCGAAACCTGGATAAAGACGCTTAATCTCCTGCCTTGAACACCTTCGTTCGTGTATAATAATTTTGCATATGCCACGCCGCCTTGGCCCAATCATCGCTATCTGTATTTTTGCTTTCTCCCTGTTTTTTTCAGCGAGTATTGTTAAGGCAGAAGAAATTACTACCCTAAACGCTCTCGACACAGCTATCAAAAGCACCAGTACTGGAGATCTTGAAGAATTCTGCAAAAAACGTCAAGGGAATCAGATGAATCTCGAAACCTGGTACTCGGGAAAATGTCCCACTTCAACCGATACTTTTACTTCCACCAATGGTGATGGTGTTGGCTTTTCCGATATCGTTCTTCTTGACCTGGCCGAAAGAATTGGTGGCGCCAAAAACTCCGATCTTTCCTATACCCAACAGATCGACAGCGCCATAAAGGATTACAGCGAGGCTATGTCCAAAGGGGAAGACGAATATCTTGCTCTAAATACGGCTCGCCAAAAACTATTCTCTTCTTCTACCAACGGTTTGTTTCAGGGTACCACCAATCTCATCGCCTCTCTCTTTAAATATCAACCTGCCGCCTCAACTTCTTATCTCGCTCATGTCAGTCAAAATCTTCAAAAACACAAAATTATCCCTAGCGCCCTTGCCGCCAACGAAGGTGGTGTTGGTTTCAACACCTTTTCCCCTTTTCTATCTATTTGGTTAGCAGTCAGAAATCTCGCCTACTTTATCATGGTTATTTTCTTTATCATCTATGGTTTTATGATGATGCTTCGTGTTAATCTCGGTCAAAAAACTGTTATCTCTGTTCAGCTAGCCATCCCCAAACTTGTCGTTACTCTCCTCATTATTACTTTTTCATACGCCATCGCCGGCTTCCTTTTTGACATGATGTACGTCGTAATCTATCTCGTCCTCAACTATCTTGCCAGTCAAAAACTGATTATTCTCGGAACAACCTGGCGCCCGGCAGTCGCCGCTTCAGGCTTTGGCTCTGTAGGTCTGGTCGGTTCCTTTTTTATCAACTATCTCGTCTCTGTTCAGGCCACCATCTTGGGTGTTTTAAATCTTGTTCTTGGTGGAACTAGTTCTGCTATCGGCGGAGTATTAACCGTTGCCTTCGCAGGCAGTATCGATATTATTATCGCTATCATCCTCATGATCGCCGTCTTGATCGCTTATGTTAAGCTTTTTGTTAAGCTCATTGGCTGTTTTATTTCTTTGGTTATCTCCATCATTACCGGTCCCCTGACTCTTCTGGGCAATGCTTTTCCCGGGTCAAACGTTATCGGCAACTGGTTCCGCAACATTCTTGCCAACGTTATGGTTTTTCCAGCCACAATCATCCTGCTTTTATTTTCTTATTTGTTCATGATTCAGCCAATTGTTGGTATCTGTACCGACGCCACCGACATGGTTACCGGACTTTTTGGAGCTACTCAAGACAAAGGTACTCTCGAAGGTTGTGAAGCGTTCTTCGGCGTTCGTAGTCTCGTCACTTCAGATACTGGTACAAAAATTGGCAATATTCCCCTCATCACTCCTTCTGGAGGACTCAGTAATTTTGGTGCCCGAGATCTTCTTGCTCTTCTCGGAGTTGGTCTACTCCTTATGGCTCCCAAATACGTCGACATGATCAAAGATACTCTCAAGGTTCCTCCATTTAAATATGGCACAGCCATCGGAGATGCCCTAAAGAGTGGCTGGACCGGTGCTGGTGTTGTCAATCCGGCTATCGGCGGTTCAGAATGGTATAAGAAGGCTTCAGAAACCTTCAACCAAAAAGCGGGGAAACCTTGGGGAACACCTTCATCAACCTCAGGTACTACTCCTGCAGCAGGTAAGCCTCCAGTCGGCAAATAAGCTCCACCCTCTCTCAACTACCTACCGTTTATTTTAGATTTTTAAACACGTCCCCAAAAGAACTTAAAATTTCCTTTCCATACTCATTACCTAACAGCTTGCCGTATGACCCCAAAAGTCCCAAGCCAAAACCTTTTCTCAGGTTATTGGCATCTGAGCTCGATACCAGCTTGTGCTTCTCAGCTGATGCCACCATTCTTATAACCTCATCCTTCTTTTCTTTTGTTTTTAGCCAGTCATCATTTTTATTAATCAAAGAGTGAAGCCACAGATACATCGCGTGTTGCTGTGTCTCCAAATTGTACTGAGGAATTGCATCTTCAAAGTTCTCTCTTCGGGCAATCAAGGCCGCATCTGTTAACTTTCCGGGGTCATCGTCTAAGTTTTTGTACATTTTGTAAACATAGATTGCGCCCTTCTCTCTCGAAACCATTACTCTGGAAATATCCTGACTGTGAGCCCAATCAATCTCATTGATTCGCCCTTCCTTAATTAAATTCTCAAACAAAACCTCTTCATATTTATTTGTATCTAACCGCATAAATTTCTCTGAGGTATCAATAGCATAATCCGTTCCTTCCAAACCAATTTTCTTCACCATCCTGAACTTTCCCTTTGCCCCCTTCTCTCTCAATAAGTAAAAAGCCCTCGGTTCTTTTGTCTCCGCTTGGTCTTGTAAGGTTCCCGAGTGAACACTTAGCTCAATCGGCACCGGAGAACCATCATCCTTCACCAAATGCTTCCCTTCTTTTACTTCATAAAACATGTTGGCCACCATATCATCAAGATATCTATAGCCTCTTCTCGTTGAGTTGTTTCGTTCATTATCATTTTTGTAGCGATTAATCTCCGAGTGAACCAGATTACCCATTGCGTCGCAATACTCAATTCCCGGAAGAGTACTGTCACTTCCGTAGGCGGATACTCCATAGAAACTGGCATACATCAAACCAATATTTTCGTAATATGTTCCACCAACCTTATCTGCAATTTTCTCTCTGATATCACCAACATCTCCTGTTGTTAACTGCGAATCAAAAATATTTCTTATTCCTGTCAATCCAAAATTTTCTAGAATTTTTTGTCCCTCCTCTTCCTTTGAATGAGCCATCCCCCAGTAAATTTGCACCGCTTTGGCAATCTTTTTTGAACCGCCCTCAGGATCACGGCCATCCTCACTCTTCAAACTATTTAGCAATCGAGAATTTAAATCATTGCTTGGCAGTCTATACTTGCCCCCATCAATCGCCGCTACCATAAATCCTAATTTTTTGTGGGCTTCCCGCCAATCGGTATAAAGCTTACCTATCTCCTGGGATACTTGTAGCTCACTCGTAGTTTCGATTCTTCCATCAGAACCCATTTTCCCTGACACCAGTTCATCGCGCAGATCCGAAGGCATGTACACTGTTCCATCAATCGGCTGTCTACCAAACGCTGTTTCCGAAACCACTCCAAAAACATCTCGAGGGCTTCTTACCTCAGTTACGGTGGGGTCCAACAAACTTGCCAACCTTGCTCTTGTCCATTTTCTCCACTCCTTTTTGCTGGAAATGTCCTTTGGCAGTCCTTCGATATTTGCCACATTCTTCTTTTCTTGCTGTTTTGTTTTTACTTCTGATACTTGATTTGCCCAATCCAATTTTCCCGTATCATATAAATAATTTGCCAGCCTCCCCAGTCTTCCTACTTTTGCCACAGGATCTGTAATTTTGTCCATTTCTCCCAAGGCGGCGTTCAGATCGTCCTCTGTTTTTATCTCAAAAGGCTCTCTTCTTCCTCGATCCGCCCCCTTCAATTGATCAGGGGTAGCCAACTTATTGCTTTGTTCTTCTATTACTGAAAAGGGTATGTTTGCATTTGTTGTATTTTTTATCAGCCACGACCCTCTTATCTTATTTTGCAACACCGGATCTTTTATCAGCTCAATTCTTTTTAACTCTTCCTCCCAAGGTTTACCCAACCTGACTGGTTCACCTTTATCAGTTTCAATCTCTCCCTTTTTTCCGGCCACATCGTCTCTGCTTAAATTAATCGTCTCTGCTATTTTTTTCTCTTCCTCACTCCAAGGCTCGTCATCGATCGCCTTATTTATCAACTGTCTCAAGTCGCGTTTTCTCTTTCCAAGCTCTTTGTTTGACTCCTCTCCTTTACTGGGCAAACCAACTTTTGTGTACTTTTCTACATCTATTCCTTGATCTTTTAATTTTTTTGTTTCTTCTGCAATTTTATTTAAATACTCAAAATACTTTTCCCCGTTATTGCGTATCTCTGATGATACAGGGGCAAGTACTGTATGCAAAGACTCTACCTTGTCATTTTTTGAAACACCTTCATTTTTTTCACCACCAAAACCTTTATCAGCGTCAAACACAACTTTTGGAGAAAATCCTTCAATTCCCATTTTAAATATAAATATTGAGCCCTATAACTGTTCAAATTATATCACCAATCTCCCGTTTCTCCGCAAATTCGCTATACTTAAATTGATCTATGGCTATCCAACAACATCCGCTACCTCAAGACATCACCAGTTACCGTTTCCGGCTAATCGGCGATATGACTCTTAAACAGTTCGCCTCTCTTGGTATTTGTATCGTTTTAGCCATCATTACCTACAGTCTTCCCCTGCCTTTTTTCTTTAAATATCCCCTCATTTTCCTCTTTCTCCTTCTTGGCGTCGGGATGGCTTTTGTCCCCGTTCAGGGTCGTTCTTTAGATATCTGGTTAGTCGCCTTCATCAAATCTATTTATTCTCCAACTCAATATACCTGGAAAAAATCTACCGACCAAAATCAAGCAGGTGAAACCTCTATGCCTTCAAGGGGGAGTTCTACCTCAGTCTCTCCTGTCTCCAACCCTCAAATTCAGATTACCGAGGCTCCCCAGACTTCACCAATGCCAGCCTCTTCTTCTGCTCCAGTTCCTGCTACGCCCATCACCCAACCCTCCTCTCCCCAAGAGGTTACCCCCAATGCACCTGCTCCATCAGTCACCCCTTCTGCTACACCAGCACCGACTTCTCACCCCATCTCTTCTGCCAGCGCACCAACCATTAATCTTCCTATTCCTTTTACACCCACCACTCCCAACACTCTTGTCGGTCTCACTCTTACCGCACCGGGTAATATTCTTGACACCGTCCTAGTCGAAATCAAAAAGGATAACCTTACTCTTCGAGCAACCAGAAGTAACAAGCTTGGACAGTTTATGTTTGCGCGCCCCCTAGAATCAGGTCTGTATCAAATTCTCGCCGAAAAAGAAGGTTTCACATTTGTTCCCTACTCTCTCGAACTTACCGGAGAAATTGTCAAACCTCTCAAAATTCAAGCTCAAAAATAAAACCTATGACCGACAACATCAAAGCCTCCACTCAAGAACATCTGGATATTTATGCCATAAAAGACCATCTTGTCTTCCTCAAAGATGGTTCTGCCGCCCTTGTCCTCAAAACCACAGCCATCAACTTCAATCTTCTTTCCGAAGAAGAGCAAGATGCCACCATTTATGCCTACGCCGGACTCCTCAACTCTCTCTCTTTTCCAATACAAATACTTCTTCGATCACAAAGAAAAATTATTTCTGACTATCTTAATTTAATCGACACTCGTATCCAATCAGTTACTTCCCAAAAGGTCAAGGAACAGTTGCTCGCCTATCGTCAGTTCGTTAAATCTCTCGTTAAAGAAAATCGTGTTCTGGAAAAAAAGTTCTATATTATTATTCCTTTTTCCACCATCGAACTCGGTCTCTCCAAATCCACCTTCAACCCTTTTGCCCAATCACCCCAAAAACCTCCATTTGATCTTTCTTATATCGAAGAAAAAGCCGCTACCACTCTTTATCCTCGCCGAGACCATCTAATCCGTCAGTTTGCTCGTATCGGTCTTAAAGCTCAACAACTAACTACCAATGAACTTGTCACTCTTTTTTATACCATCTACAACCAAGGCTCTACTGCTTTTAATCCCGCACAAGTAAAAACTTCTCTTAATCCCTAAAAAGACACCTTTCGGTTATACTTAAAACATGGGGTTAAATCTCTTTTCTCTTGGCGCCAAAAAGACACAACAAGCCGCAACTACGCCGGCCACTCCAAACGCGTCTCTTGAAGAAAAAACCAACGTTTCTCCCTCTCCTGCAAAAGACCCTGCCAACTCCACCTCTATTCAAGATGTCATTGCTCCATCGGCTATCGAAGTCGATTTTTCGTACATCAAAATTGACAACAACTACGTTCGGACTCTTTTTATTACTGGTTATCCTCGTTATGTCTCTGCCAACTGGCTCGCTCCGCTTATCAACTTCAATCATTCTCTTGATATCTCCATGTATGTTTATCCCAGCGACTCCAAAGACACTCTCGACAATCTCAGAAGACGCCTGGCTGAAATGGAAGCCGAGATAAACACCGACATCGAAAGAGGTCGCATTCCACAAGCGGCAACTGAAGCCGCTCTTGAAGACGCAAAGGCTCTGCAGGATCAGTTAGTCAAAGGCGCCGAACGTTTTTTTCAATTCTCGCTCTACATCAGTATCTCTGCTGAATCGGAAAAGGAGCTCGATACCGTCACCTCCCAAGTTCAGAGTATGCTCGCCTCGCTTTTAATCATCAGCAAAATTGCCTCTCTCTCCATGGAAGACGCCTTCAAAACAACTCTGCCTTACTGCAAAGACAAACTGATGATCACCCGTAATATGGACACCACTGCTTTATCAACAACCTTCCCCTTTACCTCATCCGAACTCTCCGACAACCAAGGTATCCTTTATGGCATCAACGCCCACAACGATTCTTTAGTTATTTTCGACCGTTTCTCTCTCGAAAATGCCAATATGCTCGTTCTTGCCACATCTGGTGCCGGCAAGTCTTATGCCATAAAGCTCGAAATCCTACGCTCCTTGATGTTTGACACTCAAATCATTATTCTCGACCCTGAAAACGAGTACGAGATGGTTACTAAGGCAGTCGGCGGTAACTACATCTCTTTCTCTGCCACTTCACCCCACAAAATTAATCCTTTTTCAATCGCTCGCCCCAAAGAAAGCACTGAAGATGAAATGGGGTACAAATATCTCTTTCTCATGTCCCTGTTAAAAATCATGATCGGTGAAATGAACCCTATGGAAGAAGCCGCCATGAATCGAGCTCTTGTCCTCACCTATCGTCAAAAGGGCATCTCCGATGATCCGTCAACTCACACCCAAGAAACCCCACGCATGGAAGATCTTTATCGAGCCTTAATCGGTATGGAAGATCCTGTTGCAAAAATCCTTGCGGCCCGAGTTGAACGTTACGTTATGGGAAGTATCAAGGGTATCTTTGATCAACAATCAAACATCAATATCGACGCTCCGGTTACCGTCTTCTCTCTTCGAGATCTTGCTGATGAGATCCGTCCCATTGTCATGTTTATGATTCTTGATTTTGTCTGGACAGAAGTTCGTAAGAATCTGCGCAAACGCATGCTTGTTGTAGACGAAGCTTGGTATCTCATGCGTTATGAAGACTCCGCCAAAATTCTCCAAGGCTTTGTCAAACGGGCTCGAAAATACTACCTCGGTGTTACTGTTATCTCCCAAAACGTCGACGACTTCTTATCCTCAGCTTACGGCAAAGCCATCATCACCAACTCGGCCCTCAAACTTCTCCTCAAACAATCATCTGCCGCCATCAACCAAATTTCAGAGGTTTTCTATCTCTCACAAGGGGAAAGGCAACTTCTTTTATCTGCTGGCGTTGGGGAGGGTATCTTTTTTGCCGGACAAAATCACGTTGCTATCAAGGTTATCTCTTCTCCTGACGAACATGCGCTTGCCACCAGTAAACCTTCAGAAATTCTTGAAGCTAGAAAACAACAAGCCAAACTGTAATCTCTATGGCTAAAAAAGAAAGACCAGACTTGTCACCGACAATTCGTTCACTTAAAATTTCCCTCCCTCTTTATCAAATTCCGGGAGAAAAACTGAATCAAAGAGATCTGGAGATTCTTAATGCAGCTTACTCTATCTACCTCGCCTACTGTAAAAGTATTCTTGGCTATGAGGTTAATCCGAGTATTGCCGATGTCCAAAGTTTCCACAAAAATGTCGCCGTTTCCGAGATCAACGATCTAATCTCTGGGCTTCTCGAAATCCAATCTGGTAGTGACGAAGAGTCCCAAGAAAAAACCAAAAAACAAGAGGCCTCCATTCCTCCGGAACTGGAATCTCTTGTCGCTGAATATAAAAATAATCAATCTCTTCTCCAACAAGAAGAAATCAAAAATAACAGCCAAAGATCAGTTGCCGAGCAAGTAAAAATCGCCATCAAACATCACCAAATTCAAGAAAGAGCTCTTAACAATCGTTATCGCCGTCAAGAACAAGGAGAAAAAATCGCCACTATTGAAGAAACGCTTGTCTCCAAAGGATCACCAAAATCATCCTCGTCTGATGTTGCTCTCTCTTCTTCATACAAGGCTGTTCAGGCAGTAGCCCTTACCTACGGCGCCTTCTCTCAACTTCCTTCAGAAGTTCAAAATAAAATTATTTCCTCTGCCGTTGAACTCAACACAGTTGGTATCACCGATATCGACACCGCCATCCAAGCCGCCACACTTGAATTAGACACATCCACATTAGATGACTCCACCCAAAAACAAGTTGCCGCCATTCCTGGAGGTTTTGTATCGGCAATATACAAAACCATTATCGAATCAGACCAAGAAATCCTCAAAAACGAAACCCAAATCTCCTCCAACGAAGAAAAGATTCTTCAGTTTCAAGAACAAGGAAAAATCCAAGAGGCAAAATCTCTCCTTGAAGAAAATCAACATCTTCTTGCCTACAACGAAAATCAATCCACAAAATTAAACAACGAAATTGCAAACCAAACGGCCACCTTCAAAGCTTTTGTTGAAGATCGTGAAACGAGGCTTTCCAGCGATCCAGACCTTAGAGATCTAATCGAAAATGCCAACCAGACCGTTTCCACTATTCAAAGTAGTCTCGAAAATAACGGTGTCCAACCTCATATCTACACTCCCATGGACGACGCTGATTTACTTGAAAAAGCAATTCGTCGTGATCTACCGGGAGTTCTTAGTCCTCATGCTGGTTATGATGCCGAGTATGCCGCCGCTCTTCTTCGAGACCCCAAAACCCAAAATGAAGAACTTTCACCGGAATCAATTCTTCTCTATGGAGAAAAGCTCACCCCCGACCTATTTGCCAAGGCTCGTCAATTTGCTCAAGATCATCCTGATTCTTCCTTGGGTAAACTCTTTAAATCTCGACCAGATATTTTTAACTCCACAAGCACACAGCTTCGAAAAATCGCCAAATCACCATTAGGAAAAGAAATATCCTCCGTCAAAACCGGAATTGGAAAAGCCTTTGGTTCTATTTCCGGGTTTTTTAGCAAAATATCAGATAAGATTCCGGGCGGTTTTGGCACTGTCATGCATTTTGCTTCCGATCCTTGGGGAGCCATAAGATCTTTTGTTGGTCGAAAAGCTGGTGAGTATATTGTCAAACGACTCGCCCAACGTCTCACTAACGAAACTCTCAAAAAGGGGGCTGAAATGCTTCTCAAAAACGGTCTCAAAGAATCAGTTAAAAAACTTGCCCAACAAGTGGCAGTCAAAATTGCCGCCAAAGTTGGAGCCAAAGTTGCCCTTCAAGCTGCTGCTCAAGCTGCCAACGTAGTTCCTGGTCTTGGCCTTTTAATCGCCGTCGTTATCGAAGTTGCTTCTTGGTTATTCGACAAAATAAAAGGTTTCGTCAAAAAGCTAAGTACTTCACTCTACGGTGAAGAAATAAAAGCCAGAGATCTTCTAGTTCTTCCGGCCGCCGGTATCTCTGCTGTTTTTGGCGGTGTTGGAAGTGTTCTTACCGCTTTTGGAACAGCCACTGTTGCTGCTGCCGGTTCTGCCCTGACCATCACTGTTGCCGGCTCAATTCTTGGTCTCTTTTTCTACATCACTTCTATTGTTACCGCTCCTCTCATCTCAACTCTTGTTCAGCTTCAAGCCACCACAACTACGTCTGTGGACTGTAGCCAAGCCACCTTCACCAACGACAAAAAAATCTGTCGTAGTTACAACAACATCGAATACTGTTTCCCCGTCAACGACGCAAGCTCTTTCAACTACGCCACGGAGCATCACGAATATCCAGCCGCAGACATCTTTAGAAACGGCGACATTGCCGGATCGGAAGACGATATTCCTATACCTATCCTCGCCTATGTTGCCGGAACGGTTACCTGGATTAGTGAAAACGACAGTCTTGGAGGCTACTCTTTCACTATCAAAGGTGTCGACGGTATGTACTATTACTATGCCCACAACATGTGTAATCTCGTGACCAACGGTCAAACAGTTAACGCTGGTGATGTCATTGCCGGCATGGACTCTTCAGGAAACGCCATCACTACCCCTGAACACCTTCATTTTCAAATTAGTGATCAAGAAAACATGGTTACCACACCGGAAAATTATCCTCACCTAAAAGCCCCCTGGGATGATTTTTGTATCAAGCTAGGTATGTGCGGTTCCCATGTTGGTTATTAAAGACTATTATTAATTTGCTGATATTCCTATCACCAACATGCCTATAAAATCCTGGTTTATCAAAAATATCTACTTTCTAGGAATTCTTTTTGTTCTTGTTATTATTGCTGTTATTCTCAACTCTTACTCATCAAAGACTGTTCCTCAAACAACTGTAACCGTACCCAAAATTGAAGTTACCCCTTCTCAGTCTTTGCCTTCAAATTACACTCAAAGTTTTAAAGACATCTCCCAAATCAAGATTACGGATTCTGGCCGAGTTCTCTCCGTCAACAAAGACCATCGTCTTGTTCTCAACACTGATGGTCGAGAAATATTCATCAGTCCCGAAGGGTCTAACGTCGTTAACTACGAGCCCACAGGCGATCTTGTTGTTTACGAAGTTGGTATTTATGCAAACTCCAACAACCAATTTTATCTTTTCGATCTTGTTGACAGTCAATTCACTCCCCTTAATCTTTCATCTGTCGCCCCGGTTATCTCTTACTCTCTTAATTCGGACAAAAACACCCTAGCACTTCTCGGACAATATCGCTCCAAAGGTTTCACTTCCAATCTCATTACCTACAAAATCAATAGCAACCAAACCACAGTTATTTTGAAAAACGTATCTGCCAACTATGTCAAATGGATCGACGAGGATGCTGTCATCTTAGGTAAAAGTCTCGACAAAAATGAGCCTAATTATTGGATCTCTTTATACTCTACTGTAAATCAGAAATATCTTCTTCAAGAATATCCTGTCGTCAAAAAATCTCTCTCGTTCGACACTTCCGGAAAAAATCTCTTTTTCATCAATAGTCAAAACAGCACTTTAGAATCATTCTCGCTGGAAAATATGCAAACATATCAAATTGCTCCTGTTGATTCTCTCAATCTTGAAACCATCTACTACCCCAAAACAAACACCATTATTACCCTTGAGTCATTTACTGACAGTCTCACTTTAAACTTTTTTGATCCCGTCGCAAAGAAGCTTCTCATCAATAAAAAGGTCAATCTTTTCCCTCAAGAAACCTATATCGAAAAGTATCTCAATGGAGATAATCTGTTTATAAAAACCTACAATCAAAACACTAAAGAGTATCAGATTAGAGCTATTACCTTTTAGTCTTGTACCCTCACTGGCATTACCACTTGCACCCAAGTTGTCTCATCCTCAGATCTAAACACACTTGGTTTTAGTTCTCCTTCAGTTTCCCAAATAATTTTTTCTGACTCACAAATGGCTAAGTAATCTAGTAAGTATCGTGCATTAAAAGCAACTGTCATTTCGTCTCCTTCAGTCTCCGCTGTCAAGTCAGTTACACTGGTACCTACCTGAGAACTTTCTGCTCTCACGACAACCCCGTCCTTCTTAATCTGTAGTTTTACAATATTTGCATTGTCCCGAGCAAACAAACTGGCTCTTTTAACGGCCTCCAATACCTCTTCCTTGCCAACTACAGCCCTAACCGAGTAAGTATTCGGCATGATCTGTTGGTAAGGAGGAAACTCTCCTGCAATTAGTCTTGATGTCACTTCAATCTCCCCTACTTTAAAAATCACTTGTTGATTATCTTTATCAAACTCCATTGAAAAATCATCATCACCTGTCTCACCTAACATTCTCGAAACTTCTTGTAATGATCTGGCCGGAAGAATCAATCTTGTCTCCTTTTCAAGACCGGTTTTTGTCAAATTTATCTTGTCTACACTCAAACGATAGCCATCAGTTGCCACCAGTGACACTTTATCTTCACTGATCTCCCACAAAACACCGGTCAAGACAGGTCTGGTATCGTCTCTAGCAGAACTCACACACACACGATCCACTTTTTGTCTAAAATCTCCGCTCTTAATCACAATTTGAGATTTACTGGCTCTAGGTATTCCGGGAAAGTCATCAGCCTCTTGGCCTACAATCTCTGAATTAATTCCATCAACTTCTACCTTAACAATATGTTTCTTTGACTCCAAAGACACATTTCCGGAAGGTAAACTCGCCACCAACTCCGAAAATAATTTTGCCGGTAGGACAATCTCTCCTTCTTCTTCCACTTTCGCAGGCAGCTTCAACCAAAAACTTACCTCCAAATCGGTAGACACCAAAGAAACTTCATTTTGTGTCACCTTCAACAGTAATCCAGATAATATTGGTAACTGAGGTCTGGAACTTACTCCGCGAGACACAATACCTAAACATTTTTTTAGATCCCCTGATTGAACGATTATTTTCATAGATTTCCTTCTAATTATTATTTTAATCTAAAATTTAGTAACTGTAGTTGTAGTCGCTGTTGATTTGTTGATTATAGCTTTGTCGTACGGCTAAAAGTTTTGCTGATATCATTTTTTTAACTGATATGTCGAGTCTTTTTACTCATCAAAACCGCGTTTTTGTGCGTAAGAAGCTCCTCACAACTTTGTTTTTGTGTTGATAATTTTCTGGATAACTTTCTTGTTTTTCCACCGTCATTCTTTGTTTGTCTTTATTAATCCACCTTTTTGTTAGTTATCCACCGTATGGGGATAACCTGTGGATATTTAGGTGTATAACGCTTGTTTAATTGCTGTAACTTTGCGCCTCACATCGTTATTATCACTTACTTCTTTTTGGATTTTTTCTACCGCATGCATTACTGTAGTATGGTCTCTGCCTCCCATGATCTCCCCTACTTTTTCTAGTTGAATATTCAAAGCCTCTCTTAATAAATACATCGCAATATGACGAGCTTCCACCAAATCAGCTTTCCTACTTGAACCCAAAAGATCTTTATTTCGGTAATCAAAATATTTAGCCACAGTAGAAATCACCTTTATTGGTCTGACCTTCACTTCTCTCACCAAGTTCGCCGGCAAACCCATTGTCTGTTGAACCATCTCTTTTGTTAATCTTCCGCCTTCCAAGCTTGCGCCTACTGCCAGTTTCACAAAAGCCCCTTCAAGTTCACGAGCGTTTGTATTTTGATTATTTGCGATTAAAGCATACGCTTCTTCCTCGACCTCAATTTTAATTTCCGCGGCTTTTTGTTTGAGAATGGCCACCCTCATTTCATAATCAGGCAAACCAATATCAACAGCCATTCCGCCCAAAAAGCGGCTTTTGAGTCTATCCTCCAACCCTTCAATATCCTGAGGCTTCCGGTCTGATGTCATCACAATCTGTGACGACTTGTTTGTTAGTTCGTTGAAAGTGTGGAAAAATTCTTCTTGAGTTGAGTCTTTGCCTCCAAAAAACTGCACATCATCTATCAGCAAAGCCCCAACCTGACGATACTTCTTTTTAAAAGCCTCGGTCATTTTTGATCGGAGTGAATTTACCAAGTCATTTGTAAACTGTTCACTAGTTACATAAACCACCTTCCCAATACCCTTTTTTGCAAGCTCATGTCCGACAGCGTGCATCAAATGAGTTTTTCCGACACCTACTCCTCCATAAATAAACAAAGGATTATGTCTGGTACCGGGAAAATCTACCGCTGCTTTTGCTGCGGCAAAAGCTAATCGATTTGAACTTCCGACAACATAACTATCAAACTTATATCGAGGATTTAAATTGTTGCCTGCTTCTTTGTCTGGCTCAGATGGGGCAAAAAGATCAATTTTTACCTCTTCTTTTTTAGGACTCTTTCCTGTATTTTCTTTTACCGGCTTCTTTTCCTCTGATACCACCAAAGCCAGGTCGCATTTTTTTTGGGATACCTTTTCTAAAGATTGTTTGATAATACTGTAGTACTTTTCGTCTATTGTCTTCACATGATAGGCTGTAGGAGCAGCCAACTCAACAATTATTCTCTGCTCGTCAATTGGAGTGACACTTTTAACAAAACAAGGCTTAATCCAACCATTAAAACCTGCCGGAGACAAAGTCACCCCCAGTTCACCGCAGACGCTATGCCATAAATTACCGGCGTTAATATCCATATTTATTTTCAACTACTAGGGCAGGTGTAGTTCATTTTTACCACGTTATCCACAATCCACAACCCCCAAAATACCCAACAGAAACACATCACATAATATCAACTACGCCTCAGGTAGCCATATTGCTGGCCTTAAGGTATAATTGCCCTCGTTCATCAATGATAAAATAACCTATGCCAAAAAGAGTCTACCAGCCCAAAAAAATGAAACGCGTCCGCACCCACGGTTTTCGCATCAAAATGGCATCTCATGACGGTCGCAATGTCATCAAGCGTCGCCGTGCCAAAGGCCGCACCAAGTTGTCGGTATAATCTATGGCTCTTCCCAAGAGTCAGCGCTTATCTCTTCGTTTCCATCGTGATCGTTTAACTCGTGAAGGTCACACTTCTCGTGGACATTTCTTCACCGTAGTTTCGGCCCCTTTTTCTGATCAGTCTCTATCTTCAGCCCGTTTTGCCATTATCGTGTCAAAAAAAACTGCCTCCTTAGCTGTTGATCGAAATCGTCTTAAAAGAATCACCACTTCCCTTCTCCAACAGCTGTCCAATTCAATCTTTCCAGCAGACTACATGGTCATTCCCCAAAGGCAAGTTCTTCAAGAATCAGAACAAGCTCTTTTGGCTGATCTGAAAAAAATATTTTCAAAATAATGCTCTCTTTTTATCACAAATATCTCTCTCCTCTTTATCATGCTTTTGGTAAGTCTTTTTTTGGTTCATCATTTGCCTGTCGTTTTACTCCCTCTTGTTCCGTCTACTCCAAACAAGCTTATCGTCGTTATGGTATTATTGTCGGGACAAAACTGTCACTTTATAGAATCCTTAGGTGTAACCCTCTCGGGAAAGGTGGTTTCGACCCAGTTCCTGATAAAATCAAATAACTATGCTCGCTCCAATAAACGGAATCCTATACCAAGCCCTTCTCTTTTTCTACCAACTTTTTGGTGGCAATCTTGGTCTTTCAATCATTGCTATTACTCTCATACTCAAGATTATTCTTCTTCCCTTAGTCATCCCCTCCCTCAAATCCGCCAAAAAGATGCAAGACTTAAAGCCCGAACTGGATAGGCTTAAAGCCAAACACACCGACAAAGCTGCACTTCAACAAGCCCAAGTTGCTCTCTACAAAGAACGGGGTATCAATCCTGCTTCAGGTTGTCTTCCTCAGATTATTCAGATCATTATTCTCATTTCTCTATATCAGGTCTTCATGTATTTTCTCAAACAATCATCTATAGACGGAACAACTCTCAATCCCTTCTTCCTTTATCTAGATCTCACCAAACCAGATCGTACCTACATCATGCCTATCCTAGCTGGTGTTAGCCAACTTGTGTTCTCTCTGATGATGCAATCCGGAGTTCTTTCTGAAGTAAAAAATCCCAAAAAGAAAGAAGAAAAGAAAAAAGAAGAGAACAATCTCGAGATGGCTTCCAGCATGCAACAACAAATGGTTTACATGATGCCTCTTATGACCGTTATTATTTCTCTCAACTTTCAGTCAGGATTAGTCTTATACTGGGTTCTATCTACCGTCTTCTCTATTGTTCAGCAGTACTTCTTCTCCGGTTGGGGTGGTCTTATTCCAGCCATCAGTAAGGTTCGCTCTCTAGTTGCTCGTGCAACTGGAAAAATATAATTTTTTTAATAATAAATAATAACCAAAATGGATCAAGCAAAGATCACCGAGATACTAAACAATGTCTTATCTCAACTTAGTTTGTCCGAAGATCAAGTAAAAATTGAGTTCTCGGACGATGAAAATATCAACATCTTTCTCTCTCTTCCAGAAGACTCGGCAGGTGTATTTGTAGGGCATCATGGAGAAGGTTTGTCTGCACTACGCATGATTTTTTCATTGATCATTTTTCAAAGGTTTGCCTCCTGGCCCAAACTTCATCTTAATGTCAATGACTATCAAGAGCGCCGTGAAGAGACCCTCAAAGAACTGGCTCAAGACGCCGCCGACAGGGCAGTCACCCTTCAAAAAGAAATTGTTGTTCCCAATCTAAGTTCTTTTGAACGACGCATCATTCACATGTTTCTTTCTGAATACCCCAGTGTCAAAACCGAGTCTCGTGGCGAACCACCCTTTCGCCAACTAGTCATCATCCCGGTTAAGTAAGTCTTTTTTCTTGTACAATCTGGCTCAGTGTTTATCGATCTACTGATCAAATTAATTGTCGTTCTTTTGCCGACTCAGTTTGGTCTTCATTTTTGGCCAGACTTCTCGCGAGTAGCGGGAGTAAAAATTGATTACCTCTCCCCCACCATATATTTTGTTGACCTTCTTCTTGTTCTTCTCACTGTCCTTACCCTCCCCCAAGTTATTGCACTTCTCAAAAAACATCTTTTCCTCTGTTTTTCCATACTCATTTTTATTATCATCAACACCCTTTTTGCCCAGTCTCCCCTAAATACACTCTTCTGGTGGATCCGTCTCTTACTTTACATTTTTACCTTTCTATCTTTGCGAACTCGTCATTTATCGTGGAAAACAATAGAGACTCCTCTACTGCTTTCGTCAATCCTAGTTATCTCAATTCAGATACTTCAAACAATATTTCAATCTTCCCTTGGAGGCCCTCTTTATTTACTGGGCGAAAGGGCCTACACCATCTCCACTCCGGGTATTGCTCGTTTAAACTTTTTTGGTTATGATTTTGTTCGTGCTCCATCTGTATTTTCACACCCCAACTCTCTTGCTGGCTATCTCCTAATTGTTTATTACCTGTTTTCTCTCAATGCCACCAAAAAATGGTATCGTATAGTCCCCTTCCTTGGTATTGTGATGTCTCTCTCCAAATCCGCTCTTTTGACTCTATTTTTGCTGATCATCAACACCAGGCCTGTAATTCTAATATCTCTATCAATTATCATTACCGTACTTGAACCATCACTTCTTGTCTATCGCACAACCTGGCAGTCAGTCTCGGATCGGTTATTTTTCTTTCCCTATCTCCAAAAGATTCTTCGTCAACACCCTTTTCTTGGTACTGGTTACGGTGGTTTTATCCCCGCTCTCGGTGAGGCTCTTCCCGGATCTTTTCTAACACCTAGTAAACTTCAGCCAATTCACAACCTTTTCTATTTATATCTATCCGAACTCGGCCTTTTTGGAAGTCTCTTATTCCTTCTTGTTTTTGTAAAAAACAAAATCCTTCAATCAGTATCGAATCCACAAACACAACAGCTGGTTGGTATAATTCTTTTGTCAGGCTGTTTTGATCACTTTTTCTGGACATTACCCCAAAATAAGCTTATTGTTATTTTTGCCTTATCAATTTTGCTCTAAAATATCTCATGGATAAAAAAATTGCTTTTCTTGAAATTAATACCGACGGCGGTGCTCGTGGAAATCCAGGACCTGCGGCCATAGGTGTTTATGCTCATATTGGTGAAGAAGAAGTTTTTACTGTCTCGGAAACCATTGGTGAGACCACTAACAATGTTGCCGAGTACATGGCTGTTGTTCGAAGTCTAGAGGTTATAGCCGAAAAACATCTTAGTATTCAAAAACTAAAATATATTCTTGATTCCGAACTCATCGTCAAACAAATCACCGGCAAATACAAAGTAAAACAGCCACACCTTCAAGTTCTCCGACAACAAATAGTTAATTTAGTTAAAGACTTAAGAGACAAAAAACAAATTGAGCTAATGACTTTTGTCAACGTTCCCCGTGAGAAAAACAAACAAGCTGACAAACTGGTTAACGAGGCCTTGGATAAATAGATCTCTCCTTTTGGCAAAGCACCTCCTCCGCAAGGAGGTTTTTTGTGAAGAATATCGATGTGGAAAACTATATTTGAATCCAAACCTGGGTTTTCATGTGTGAAACGTATATACAAAAGACTCTTATGATCAAGCTTAAATTAAAAAATAAATCGAGCCTAATTACAAAATAATAAAATGTAAATACAAAGATTGACCAATAAATACTAGCTACTCTATCAGCTATACTTAATCTAATGCCCGCTCGTGAAGCTTTAGTCTCGATAAGTAGTAACAATCCTCATCTTGAGGATTACCTTGTCAAAGATAGAATTCACCCTGATCTAAAATTCACCAAACACTCCCCCGAAAAAAATAATTACTTACTCTTCTTTATTGATCTAAGTCAAAATCTAAATGATGTAAGTCAAAGCTTAATTAGCGCCTACAGTCTTTGTCGTGAAAAAGGGGTAAAGCTAATCGTTACTATTCTTCACAATCAAGAGATAGATACCGAAAAAAATCACTATTTTCAAAAAATGCTCGACGATCTGGGCAAAAACAATCCTCTTCATCGGCTAGTTCTTTGTAAAGATCTCTATCAATATCAAAGCTCCCAACCTATCACCCCCTTTGACCTCTTAATTCAACAATCAACAGCCATAGGAGAAATAAAAATTTCCCAAAAAGGAGAAGACTGTTTTTATCCGTTATCGATCAACGATTACTTAACAGCCATCGCAAAAATATTCTTTCTTAATACCACTTCCGGGAATACTTTCTGGATCGTAGGTGATCCTACCAGCGATCTTGAACTGGCCTATCTGCTGAAAAAACTCTATCAAGGTCCTGAAAACTTTGAAATTAATGCCACCAAAGAAAACAACCCTCAGTCAAGTAGTCTAAAAAACCTCTCCACAAAAGCAAAAGCAGAACTAAACTGGGAAACATCTGACGACATCGCAGACACCATCTCTGGTGTTGTCGCTCAGTATCAGGCAAACAAACAGCTCGATATTTCTACAAAACCTTCAAAAAAAAGGTTTGAAAAACTAGCACTTTGGCTAGCACACCCCACAAAGCCAAAAGAAAAAACAAAACTTATCACTCCCAAAAAAATAATTAAAAAAACCATCCAAGTTCTAATTGCTGTTTACTGCCTAATTGCAGTTGGATTTCTTGCCTTCACCTATATTGCTTTGCAAAACACTCGTCAATCAGCGCGAACACTTCTCAATGGAGATGTTTCAAGTTCAGTAAAAACGTTAAAAAATGCTCACTCGGCAGAATCAATAGGGGAGTCACTCTTCAATTTTATCGACCCTGCACTAAGTTTTATTTCTCCCTCATCCTCTCAAAAAATATACAATCTGTTCTCCTTCATTAACTACACCCAATCAAGCATTGAAAATATTCAGCAAACGTACATTTTGGCAGAAACTTTGTATCACTCGCTAAACAGCCAAGAAGAAAACACTAACTACACAGATCTTAGTCTGGCATTGCACACGAATCTCAGTCAAATATACGAAAATGTAAACCAAATATCGTTCCTAAGTAGCAACCATCGATTACCCTCTCTTGTAGAAACAAAACTAATAGAAAGCTCAGAGCTAACCAATCTTCAGTTGTTGGAAGAACAAATTGTTCAATACATCAAACTTTCAGATTTAATACCCTTCCTCGTCGGTGAAAACACTCCTCAAAATATTCTTTTTGTTATGCAAAACAACCAGATTCTCAAACCAAACGGGGGAGAGGTCGATTATTTTCTCTTGCTAAATATTTTTCAAGGTCGATTAAGTTCATATCAGTTTTACAAACCATCCGAGATTGAACTTCTTTATCAAAATGCTACCAATACCAAAGCCAAAGATCGTTTGGCAAAAAAAACAACCATTTCTATAAAAGACATAGCTCAAAATCCAGATTTCTCTCTTGCCTCTCCTGAAATTGTCAGTTACTTTGAAACGGCAATCAAAATTAAACCCAATTTTATCGTTGCTGTAAACAACTTGCTATTTGAAGATTTGTTAGCTGAGGAAGATGCTAACGAACTAGAATTGTTTAAAGCACGGATCATCACTGAGAATGGTGTTGATGAGTATCAAAAAGTAGTTGATGAATATCTAAACCGTTTCTTTAATCATCAAATTCCTCTTCCCATACTTGGTCGTGTCATTGCCAAAGTCATCAATAACAATCAAGTTCTGTTTTGGTCTTCAGACACAAGTGTTGAAAGAATCATTAGTACTCAATCGTTCTCAGGAATTATTGGCTCTCATCCATGTCAAACCGGCATAACCGGGACTCAAAAATGTTTTTCTGAGTCTGGCTATCTTAGTGAGGGTTGGACAAACACAAAAAACACCACACCATGGAGCAATCGTACTGTAAGTCACACCATTACTCTCTCAGCGACTCAAAACACTCATGAATACAAGGTCGAGTATCTTCCAAATCCTCTCTCATCAACGGTCTCTTCTGCCATCAACTATCATCTATATTTATCCGCCCCCTCTACGTTGGATCAGATATATCTCGACAATCTTCCTTACTCAATGAAAAATGTAATCAAGGAAAATATTCATCAGTTAGATCATTACACAATATCCATCGACCTAGAAAACAACCAGGCTCGTTCTGTTTCTTTTAAAATGACAACAACCTCTGCAAGTTCACTTACAGCCCCATCCTCATACTCGTTCACCGAGTATCGACAGCCGGGGACCGTAGATCCAGGGATAAATCTTTCCATTAACTATCCAGATTCACTTAAGGTCTCAGTTGTTACTCAAACAGCAGACTTCAAACCACAATCATTAAATCTCATTCTTCCGCCAAGTACCACCACCTTTGGTCTCAGTCTGATAGAAAAAATGGAGTAAAGTTGAGATCCTTATCTCAATAAGTTACAATACGATTCATGCAAAAGCTTACACTGAAAGCAAACAAGAGAACTGTACTTGGGAGTAAAGTTAAAAAACTTCGTCGTCAAGGCGTCATTCCCGCCAACCTTTTTGGAAAAACCATTGACAGCCAAGCAATTCAAGTTGGATCTGTTGATTTTAATCGTGCCTATAAAGAGGCTGGAGAGACTAGCCTTATCTGGATAAATGTTGAAGGTGAAGATAAAGAACGCCCCACACTCGTTACCGGAGTCGCTTTAAATCCTGTTACCGGTGATACACTTCACATCGACTTTCATCAGGTTAATCTTAAGGAAAAAGTTACCGCCAACGTTCCTGTAGAAATTACTGGAGAATCCGAACTTGTCAACACCAATGTGGCTGTTCTGTCCCAGTCCCTCAACGAAATTGAAGTTGAAGCTCTACCCACTGACATTCCTGAAAGTATTGTTTTCGATATCTCAGCACTTAAGGAAATTGGCGATCAGCTAAAAGTATCTGATGCCAAGGTGTCATCTGAGGTTGAGATCAAAACAGATCCTGAACAAATGGTTGTATCTCTACAAGAACCTCAGAAGGAAGAAGAGCCTCTTGTTGCTGAAGAAGTTGCTGAAGACGCAACTGGCGCCGAAGGTGCTGCCGAAGGTGAAGCCACAGAAGGCGAAAAGCCAGCCGAAGGTGAATCTCCTGCTGAAGAAACAAAAGCTGAATAAAAAATTAGCTAGTCAAAAAAGGCGCCCGCGAGGCGCCTTTTTGTATGTTACAATCCAGATTGTTCATTACCAGGAGGAAAAATGTCTGAAAAACTAAGAGAGTACCCTAGCTCACTAATTGAGCACGAATACCGTACAGTATCAATCGCTCATCATCAGGAAAATCTCCGTAAGATCCACAACTTGATTCACAGGCTCAACAGTTTCACTATTTGGGAACTTAAAGACGCTTGTCGTCAAGAAAAGATCGGCCCTTTTGATGTTAGCGAAACTCTCGAAGAGCTTTTGAACTCATTAGTCGAAAAGGGCTTACTCAGGTACGAATTCCAAACCTACACAGTCAAGGACGAATAATCAAAACCCACCATCAGGTGGGTTTATTTTGGCCAATCGGCAATCATCAGTAACTCTTCATTCGTAAACATCTCTTGCCATACAGCTTCAGTCACAAAAGGCACAAAAGGATGCAACAACTTCAATATTGTTTGGTATCCATTCTTCAAGACCTCATCACTTACCTGCTTTTGCTTGTTCATCTCAATACCCTCGTCACAAAACCAGTGCCAGAACTCGTTGTAGACCGTCTCAGACGCCAAGCCAACCTTCATCTGATCAAGGAGCTTGGTCACTTCTTTAGTGACGGCTGAAAGCTTATTCATAAACTCTTCATCTTTTTCTCCCTTTAGTACTACATCCTCATTTGTTTTCTCTGCAATATAGCGCCCAGCATTCCAGATTTTGTTTCCGAAGTTACGCATACCACGAACCTTATTTTCACCGGTGTTACTATCTTGCCCTGCCGTAGTGCTCATCACGAGAGCCATACGCACTGAGTCTGTACCGTATTTTGTGCATAGATCAAGTGGGTTAATGGCGTTTCCCTTACTCTTACTCATCTTTTGTCCTTTTTCATCCCGGACCAGTCCATGAAGGTATACATACTTAAATGGAGATTTTCCGGTCAAATAAATTGACAAAAGCATCATTCTCATTACCCAAAAGGGGAGGATGTCATAAGCTGTCTCCATAATGTCTGTCGGATAATATGCCTCAAAATCACCAGGCTTGTTAGTTTTCAAAGTAACTACTGGCCACTGACCGGAAGAGAACCATGTATCAAAGGTATCCGTCTCTTGGATATATCCTTCTCCAGGTGAAGTTTCAGAAACCTCATACTCTGTTTTGCTTTCATCCATATACCAAACAGGCATGCGGATTCCCCAGACAATCTGTCGGCTAATATTCCAGTCCCTAAGGTTCATAAGCCAGTGTCGCAAAATTTTATCTCTCCCGGCCCCCAATATCTTGGTTTCTTTTGAGTCCAGTGCCGCCAAAGCCTTATCAGCCAAGGGTTTAACTTTAATAAAGAACTGCTTAATTGGAAGTGGTTCGATAGTGCGTCCACATCGATAACAAGTTCCTATTCTGTGTACATATTTCTCATCAATTTTTTCTATCAATCCCTTTTCTTGCAAATCCTCAACCACTTTTTTCCTTCCATCCAAAACAGACATTCCGGCATACTTTCCAGCCACTTCAGTCAGTTTCCCGTTCAATCCAATCACTTGTACCATCTTCAGTCCATGGCGTTGCCCCATATCAAAGTCATTTGGATCGTGAGCGGGTGTTACTTTTACTACACCGGTTCCAAACTCAGGGTCAACCAGTTCGTCGGCAATCACCTTTAATTTGAACTTCCCATTTAAACCCTCAACCTCGACTTCTTTTCCAATCCACTCTTTATATCGACTATCGTCAGGGTGAACCGCCACGGCAGTATCCCCAAACTTGGTTTCGGGGCGAACCGTTGCGAGTGTAAAAGGACCATATTTGATGTAATAAAGAGGATCATTTTTCTCCTGATACTCCACTTCCAGTTCCGAGTACGCCGTACCGCACTTCGTACAGTAATTAACCAATTTTTCTGCTCGGTAAATAAGTCCGTCATCATGTAACTTTTTGAAAGTTTTGGTTACTTCAGCCACAATTTCAGGGTCGAGAGTAAATTTGTATCTACTCCAATCCGCCGTTGCCCCCAGTTTTTTCATCTGGTTAATGGCTACTTCTCCATTTTCCTTCACATAATCCCAGATCATTTTGTAAAGTGTGTCACGGTCAAAATCGAACCTACTTTTACCTTCCTTAGCTAGTTTTTTCTCAAAAACGAACTGCGTTTCGATTCCTGCATGATCAGTTCCTGGAAGCCATAAAGCAGCTTCGCCTTTCATTCTGTGATAGCGAATAAAAATATCCTCGATAGTTACAAACATCGCGTGGCCAATATGCAATGGGTCATTAGCGTTGGGTGGGGGCATGATAATGGTGAAGGGCTTTTTACCACTCTTCAGCAATTCTTCCCCGCTCGGGGGAGTAAATGCTCCGCTCTCCTCCCAAGTTTTATAGAGTTTATCTTCGTACTGTGTATGATCGTAATTTTTTTGCATCTACGTTAATTGTATATGTATAAAAAGACCCTCGTTAATCTCCATTGATAGGGGACTAACGAGGGCCATTTCAGGCGGTACCACCTCGTATTTTACTCATTTATTTTTTGGGTTCTAATTTCCGATTTGGATTTCTTCCCTTACTCCCGAGGTGACAAACCTCGATCACTGCTCACTTATTTTATCACTACACTGTTGCCAAACTAGGATCTGGTTTTATCGACTCAATTTTAGCTTCTTCTGGAGCCAGTATCGCCGCCGCTCCCACCATGGCCGCATTATCACTACAATATCGAAGCTCAGGACAAAAAAACTTTACCCCAACCATGTTTTGGACTGTCTCTCTCAAACCTTCACGCAACTGCTTATTGGCCGCCACGCCGCCAGCCATCAACACGCATTTAGGTTGATATTTATCAACCGCTTTCATTGTCTTTTTAATCAGTATTTCTACTATCGCTTGAGAGAACTCCCAGGCCAATACATCTTTTATCTCGTCACCCATATTTTTTATCTCTTCCACTTTTTTGGCCACAGCTGCTTTCAATCCTGAGAAACTCATCTCCAGATTATCTTCATTGATCATCGGCCTTGGTAGCCTAACAATTTTTCCATATTTTTCCTTCATATCTTCAGTTACTCTCTCTGTTGCTTTTTGTATCTCAGGTCCTCCAGGGTAGGGAAACCCCAAAAGACGAGCAGTTTTATCGAAGGCTTCACCCACAGCATCGTCTCTCGTTCCGCCAATCCACTGCCAATCCTTTAAGCTTCTCATAAGTATCAAATCAGTATGACCGCCGCTTACCACCAAGCCAATCGCTGGCATCTGCGGTACCTCTTGTTCGTTATTCTCCACAATCCAGTTCGCAAAAATATGCGCCGCCATATGATTCACTGGCAGTAATGGTTTTTGCCAAGCCCAAGCTAAGGCTTTTGCCGACTCTACTCCTATCAAAAGGCTTCCCATCAAACCTGGTCCATAACTCACTGCTACAGCTTTAATACTCTCCTTGTCACCGTTTATAGCCTCTCTTATCACCGGAACAACACTTTTAATCTGTTCGCGTGCGGCAACTTCAGGTACAATCCCACCATACTTTTGGTGAATTTCGGCCGAACTTGCAACTATATTGGTTAATATTTTTACTCCAGCCCCACAATTTTCTACCACGGCTGCCGCCGTCTCATCACAAGTACTTTCAATAGCCAATATTTTCATTTTCTTAGTCTAAATCTTTGTACCTCTCAAGTAAATTGCTCGCCAAGGCTGATAATTGCTATAAAAAGTCTTTTCAAAAATTGTTTGTTCCCCCTTTACTACCTTGTAGTCGAAAGACACATTTGCCCCCCAAGCAGACCAATCAATCTGCCTTGTTTGACCTACTGCCAAAGTTGGATCGTCAACATACAAAGTCGCAGGCGGTGCAACCTGTCTTGATATCTTCGGTTCAGTCATGGTTATCTTTCGTCCATCATTTGCTCCATATATCCCAACCCTCATTGCCATATTCGGTGTATCAACTTCTATCTGAATCAAAATATGGTGCTCAGTATTGTTTATAAACTTCAAATCTGCAGTTGGGTTGTAAACAGTGGCATCAATTCCGGGGTTGCTATCCTGTTCGTAGTAACCAACTCTATATGCATGAGCTTTTCTTTCGGTTATTGGCAGTCCCGCTTTTAATGCCGCTCTAAAAACTGTTGTCGACACCTGACACACACCGCCCCCGTCACCCAATACCGTTTTTCCTCCGCTAATTACGTATGCTGGCTGGTAACCAGTTGCTCTCGATATGTCACCAACAGCCTTATTAAAAGAAAATTCCTCTCCTGGGGCGACCAGTGTTCCGTTTACACGCGACGATGCCAGGTTGATATTAAACACTCTACCGGCTATTGAATGAGCAAACTTCGAAGTTCCTTCTCCTATTAACTCTTTTATGCCCAAATTATTTATGTCGCCTGTTTTTATCTTGGGGCTTGTCAGTATCACCGGGATTTCCAAGGTCTCAGTTTCTGCTGTCAACAATACCTCACCTAACTTTGTTTTAAAACTTGGAATATCAATTTCAACCCCCATGACCTCAGGCTGAAACTCTTTGACAACGTTATCTTCAAATTGGAATATGGCATTTTTGGGTTCAGTCTCAATCTCTTGCTGTATTCGTACCAGCAAAGTTTCAAATTTATTTTCATCAATAATGTCATTCATCAATCCGAGCAGATCTGCCATTTCTTTTTTCTCTAAACTGTCCTCAAAATTATGGTAAGTCAGTGTTAGATTCTTCTCTCCCCACTTATTTAAAGCAGCCACTGCCCTGTTCGCCATCTCCTCATTTTGTTCAGTGCTTACTCTTTCCAGGGGAATATCAATCAGTTGTTTGTCAGAAAATCCCCATCTTTTTACAATCTCACCAATAAGCTGTTCTTTTTTAATTTCCAAACCGTCTTTTCCAGGCTCAATACCATAAGTTCCGTTTATAAGCATCAGTTTCGGCCAAACAGGTTCTTGATTAATCTCCAATGCCAGTTGATCAATGTATCCTTGCAAATCATCTTGGTTGTAGCTAATTGGCACTGCAATATCTCGAGATAAAAAGACTGTTTTTATTTGCTCGGTAATTTGTGTCAGTATATTTCCGTTCCTTCCCACCAAAAAAGTTTGTTCTACTGCCCAATTTAAATCTTTCTCCACTTTAATCTTGTTAATATCTTCAACCTCTTTCTCTCCTACCCTAAGAATTATCTTCGTTGGATTCAAAGAAAATGAATTTTCCACCAGTTTTAACGCTGTGATCCTATCCATACCGCCAACATTTATTCCGGCAATAGTCACCTTCGGAAAAATTAATCCTCTAAAGGCTAGTTGATAGCCAGAGTACACTGCTATCAGGATAAAAAATATCACCACAACGATCCAGACAAGGTTTTTTATTCTATTCATTCTTGATATACTTTAACTAGTGTCATTGTACCAATGACACGACTATTTTAGTTGAATTTATACATGGATAATTTATTTCCCTTACCCGGACCAGTTTCTACCACAGAAATTCCTTCTGGGAATACTCCACTTCCTGCTCCGGAAGAAGCCGCCCCGCCCCCTCCCAGTTACCAAGCTCCGGCTTCCGTCAAAGCTCCAAAGACAAAATCATCTTTTCCTAAGATTATTATTCCGGTTTTAATTGGCGCTCTAGTTATTGCAGGTATTGTTTTTGGTCTCTCCAAGATTTTTAGCGGCCAATCGAGTACAAAATCTGCCTCTACAACCCAGACTGTGACTCTTACATACTACGGACTGTGGGAATCGTCGGCCGTTATGAAACCCGTCATTGACGAATTTGAAAAGGAAAACCCAACCATAAAAATTAGCTACCAACTCCAATCTTCACAAGACTATCAAGATCGTGTCAAAACTGCACTTGAAAGTCAAAACTCTCCTGATATCGTGCGTCTGCACTCTACCTGGCTTCCCTTACTAGCCAAAGATTTATTTCCTGCTCCGACCAACTCCGTTTCAGCCACCGAGATCTCTACCAACTTTTATCCCGTCGTCGCCAAAACTCTCGTTTCCGGCACCTCAGTTTACGGAGTACCCATGACCATGGAAGGCTTGGCTCTTTACATCAACACCTCCATGTTTCAGCAAAAGTCGCTCGATTTCCCCAAAACCTGGCCAGATGTTCTTAACGCCGCCAGAATGCTCAAAGAAGTTGATCCTCAAACCGGCAAAATTACTCGCGCAGGTATCGCCCTCGGTAATACAGCCAACGTTGAGCACTGGTCCGATATTGTCAGTCTCATGCTTCTTCAGGCCGGTGTCAAGCTAACAGACCCCAAAGGGCCAGAAGTTACTTCCACCCTTCAATACTATGTAGATTTTGTTAACAAAAATCATGTCTGGGACGACACCCTTCCTCCTTCAGTTACAGCCTTTGCCAACGAAAAAGTGGCCATGGTTATTGCCCCCTCATATCGCGCGATTGATATCAAAACTATCAATCCTTCACTTTCGTGGCAAACCGTGTCCGTGCCCCAGCTTCCCGACTCCGATACCGTCAACTGGGCTACATACTGGTTCGAAGGTGTTAGTAAAAACAGCAAACATCCACAAGAAGCCTGGAAATTCTTAAGTTTCTTAGCCTCAGCTAAAGCTCAACAGCTTTTGTTTGACTCAGCTACTACAGACAGGGAATTTCCTCAACCGCCAGCCAACAAAGCCGTAGCCTCTATTGCCCAAAAAAACTCTATTGTTGCCCCCTACATTCTTAGCATGGATACAGCCCGTACTTTTTATACCGCCGGATCCACTCACGACTCCAAAACCGCCCTCAACTCCAGACTAATCAAGTATCTCGAAGATGCTGTAAATGCTTTTGTCCAAAATCAGAACACAACCCAATCGACAGAAACCCTGAGCAACGGGTTCAATCAGGTCCTTTCAAGTTATGGACTTGTGACTGCTGTGGCCACTCCAACACCTTAAAATGGTCCATCGTTCCGCGGTCATCCAAACCATTGCCTACTCTGAGTACTTTTCGTTCCCCCTATCTTCAAAAGAAATCCACCTTTGGCTCATTGGAGACAAGCGTGTCTCATACCCAACAGTTCAACGGTATTCTCCACCTCTCTCAAAAAAGGATACAGAAAAGCGTCTCTTACTACTAAAAAACACTCAAGCTAAAGAAAAGTATCTTCAGTCACTTATCTCTTATACTCGTCACATTCCGGGGATCGAAATGATCGCCATCACCGGATCGGTTGCTGTAGGAAACACCAAAAAAGGCGATGACATCGATCTTTTAATCATTACCAAGCCTTACGTTCTTTGGCTAATCCGCCCTCTTTTTCTCCTGATTCTCAGTCTCCATTTCCCTCGTCGCCATCCTGGCGACAACCCTCGTTCCATACGCCTTAACTCCCTTTGTCCTAACCTCTGGCTCGATACCCTCAGTCTTACAGTTCACCCCCAAAAACAAAATCTTTACACCGCCCATGAAGTACTTCAGGCCCGGCCTGTGTTTGAAAGGGGAGATATATATCAACAATATCTGAAAGCTAACGCTTGGACATCAAAGTACTTGGCAAATGCCTACTACGCCAAAACTACACCCTCACACTCAACCCGTCTAGTTTCAAGAAACTTCTTCTTGGCGCCTCTAAATGCCATCTTCTTTTTCCTCCAATACCTCTATATGCTTCCCAAAAAAACATCCGAAACCATTTCTCTTCACTCTGCGTATTTTCATAAAAACGACCTGTATCCTTCCCTCAAACAACACCTTCAAAACATTCAAAACACACCGCTTCGCCAAAAAAAGTTATAATATAGGAAATATGGCTGATTTTGATAAACTCGTAGTCTCATTTCTCGTTGACGAAGTTGTTGGCGGATTCTTTATTTCCGTTCCTCCCGGACATGTCGCCTGTGTCTATGATCGCGGATTAGGCGTCCTCAAACGTGTCTGGGGGCCAGGGCTTCACCTCAAGTTTCCTTTCTGGCAGATTGCCAAACTATTCAACGCTCAGATTCTTGAGTACACCATTCGTCACGGTTTTGATATTTCTCAAAAAGAGTCACTAGGGGACGAACCAATTGCCGCAACTACTAAAGACAGTATGATTATCTCAGTCGAAGGCTCGATTCTTTTCAAAATCGATAAAGCCAATGCTCCCGAGCTTTGGGAAAATATTGGAGACAACTTTATTTCCAAAGTTGTTCGCCCATACTCCAGAAGTCGCATTTCTTCAGGCTTTAGTCAGTATGACTCTTCCGAAATAGGGAATGAGAGATCCAAGATAGAAAGCGACCTCAAGATGGAGCTCAATAAGTTATTTGAAGACAAAGGCCTTATCGTCGAGAATGTTCTTCTTTCCGACATCAAAGTAGTCGACTCCGGTACCAAACATCCAGTTCGTACTCTTGTTTCCGCTCCCGATAACGCCTAGATTGTATATACTAATATCATGGCCCTGCCCAAATATTCGGTACTGCAGATTCGTCCTGCCAAAGACTCTCTTACTGGCCAGGCTGCATTCATCGAATTCTTAGCCTCCATAAAATCATCGTTGAAATCCAGTTTTATGGATCGCCTTCTCAACAATTTTGAGACCATTACTCTTGAAATAGCCAACCTCAATCAGACAACCTACTTTGTTATTGCTTGTCCCGAGCGTCTGGAACACCTTGTTCGCTCTCAAATTGCTGCCCAATACCCTACAGCTCTAATAAACCCCATGAAGGACTATCTCTCAGACTGGGTTAACCACGGCCAGCCTCAGTTTGGACAACTTGTTCTCACCGCACCCTCTGAGCTTCCGTTAAATGTTACCGAAGACGAAAAAGTTGATCAGATGACTGCCATTCTTGGTAGTCTTTCTCGCGTCTCCACAGGCCAGGCCGCTGTGATTCAAATTGCTCTTTTTGCCGCTCCCGGCAACTGGCAAAAGTCGCTCAGGAAATCTCTTGAACCCAAACCTGTCCCTGAAGGAGGTAAGGCATCTCCCAACCCAGCCAAGACCTTCATCGAGAAAAAACTTGCTCATCAGGCCTATGGTTGTGATATTCGTTTGGTTGCTATTTCTCAAAATGAATCCACCTCAAACCAGCTTCTTTCGCAGTTAGCCGCTGCCTTCGGAACATACTCTCTTTCAGAAGGTAATAGCTTTAAATTAAAGTCCATCAAACCCGCCTCTTACGAAAAACTTAGGAATGTAATCATCGATCGCTCCACCCAATACTCAAATCAGTATCAGTTTTTAAACTACGCCGAAATTGCCGCCATCTACCACTTACCTGGAGCTAGCCTTGCCAACATCAAAGGTATTGCCTGGGGCAAGACTCTAAGGGGAGAACCGCCAGCTAACCTTCCAATTTCCGAAGACATGTCCGAGGAAGAAAAACAAGAAGTTAATTTTTTCGCCAAGACAGAATACAAGAATCGTTTAGTCTCCTTTGGTATGAAAAAAGGTGAGGATCGTCGTCGTCACGTTTACGTTTTGGGAAAGTCCGGTACCGGTAAATCAACTCTGCTAGCCAACATGGCCATCAATGATATTCGTCATGGTGAAGGCATGGCCCTTGTCGATCCTCATGGTGATACCGCCGAACACTTGCTGGACTACATTCCGAGCAATAGAATCCAAGATGTTGCTTATCTCGACCCTTCGGTTGTTGGCAAATCATTTCACCTTAATCCGCTTTTTGTCAAAAACCAGGCCTACGCCGAGTTAGTTGCTTCTGGTATTGTTTCCATTTTTAGTAAACTCTACGGCAACTCTTGGGGTCCTCGTCTTGAATATATTTTAAGAAACACCCTTCTCACCTTAGTCGCCAAACCCGGAGCCACCCTTCTCGATGTTCCGCGCATTCTTACCAACAAAGTCTATCGTGAAGAATACCTGGCCGCCGTCCAAGATCCGGTTCTGCACAATTTTTGGCACGATGAGTACGATAAATACTCCGAAAAATTCCAATCAGAAGCCATCTCTCCAATTCTCAATAAAGTCGGACAATTCATTACTTCACCCACAATTAGAGACATTATTAGTCATCCAGACTCCACGGTTGATTTTGAAGACCTGATGAACAACGGCAAGATTATTATCTTAAATCTTCCTCAAGGTAAGATCGGTGAAGATAATGCAGCCCTCTTAGGTGCCATGTTTATCTCTCAAATTCAAATCGCGGCTATGAACCGTGCCAACATGGCCGAAAAAGAACGTAAAGACTTTTTCCTCTATGTCGATGAGTTTCAAAACTTTGCCACGACTTCCTTCATTAAAATTCTCTCTGAGGCTCGGAAATACCGCCTCAATCTTATTCTGGCCAATCAGTACACGGCCCAGCTTCCAATCGAAATTCAAGACGCCATTTTTGGCAACGCCGGTACACTCATCAGTTTCGTTGTTGGTGCCGCCGATGCCAATCGACTCATGAACGAGCTCGGAAACTTTTATACTCAGGACGATCTTGTCGGTCTGGCTCGTTACCAAATCATCGTCAAGATTTCTGTTAACGCTTCTATCTCCAACCCCTTTTCCGCAACTACCTTGCCGTTACCGGAAACCAAAGATAATAATCGTCAAAGAATTATCGAGATGAGCGAAGAACAGTTCTATCGCAAAACCGAAGCCTTAGACATGTCTCAAGCAACTATATACACTCCCAGTGCTCCAGCTCCCAAAAGAGAGTACCGACCTGCTTACCCAAATCAGTCAGGGCCTCGTGGAGAGGATCGCTCATACTCCCAGTCAACTCCATATCGTCCCCAACAGCAGTCTCCCAAACCTTTCTCTTCACCCTCTCCTGTTGTTGCGAGGAATGAAATGACGAAGCGACCCCAGACAAATAGTTCAATAGAACCAAGTCTCGAAGATCTCGACAAGGACAGAGCCGAAGGGCTCCGTCCCAGTGTTGTTGGATGTTTCATCAACTCCGGTAAGATCCTTTTTACCTTTCAAAAAGTCCACCAACTTTGGCAACTGCCCCAAGGAGGAGTAGACAATGGTGAGGATCTTGTCAAAGCCTTCAAACGTGAAATGACCGAAGAACTTGGCGAGGACTTCGTTAAGCAAACAAGCTTCAAACCCACACTGGTAGCAGTCGATAAAATCGAATTTCCTCCGGACAAACAAGGGTTGCGTGAACTTAATCTCGACTCCGGTGAGTCGGTCACTATGAAGGGCAAAAAATACTACTTTCTCTATGCTACATCCGCCTCCTCTAGTCTTAAGTTCCCTTCGGATGAAGAGTACTCTGATTTTCGCTGGCTTAATTTTCCAGAAGCCATCGAACTAGCCAAAACTTCTGCCCAAGGCGGTAAACTAAGAATAACCACTTCAGTTCTCGAAGTCCTAAAAACCAAAGGGTTCCTTTCGTCTGAACCATCTATTAACAATCAAAAAGAAAAAGCCCATGAATCCAGACCCCAACACCACCCCCGATCAGAATCCGGTCCCGTCATCCGACCTCCAAGACCAACTCCCAAACCCAGAGCAGTCGAACCAGCCAATCACCCCAACATTCAACCCGCCCCAAAATTGGCAGAGCACCCCAACTCCCAACCCCTCGTCATCGGAGACAATCTCCCAGCCACAGTCTCTGAGCCAGGAACCGACCTTCTCAGCCCAACCACCTAAGAAATCCGGTTTTCTAAAAACGTTCTTTATTGTCATTGCTCTTATTCTTTTTGGAGTTCTTATTGGTGTCCTCGCCGCCCGCTACCTTCCGATGTCTGGGACCTCGGTTATTCCAACCCCAACACCTACTCCAACTATTGTTGTCCCATCGGAAACACCCACACCCACAATTGACCCAACAGCCAACTGGCAAACTTACGTCGATTCTGTAGGAAAGTACGAGATCAAATACCCCACGAATGCAACCTTGTCTACCAACTCTAAACCGATTGTCGATATTGTCTACATTGGTCAGGCCCAAATTGATTCCGGACGAACCCAATCAGAACTTTCGGATGGCTACAAAATATCCATCAACTTTGAATATACAGCGCCCACTCAAACACTTGCCTCTGCCGCTAACTATGTTCATCAACACAATGCCGATAATTGCCCCGAACCGGGGAAAGCCGTTATTTCCCCACTCATTCAGACCACAATTTCAGATGAACCGGCAATGCAATTTTCCACAAAAAACTGTTTTACCGACTCGACAACTGTTATGGTCATCAAAGGAGACAAGCTGTATGAAATCACTTCCATGTATCCTGCTTCTAATCCAGATCAACAAAAAAACTATCAAGATCAAACTGTCAAAATTCTCTCCACATTCAAATTTACAGGAACAAACAATGCCAAATACACCTGTCCTACAAACGGTTGGGTTGATTGTATGCCCGTTCTCGATGCCGCCAAAACCATTGCTTGTTCAACCGAAGCCATGGCTTGGTATAAAACCAACTGTCCTAATTTCCAAGGAGCTGCTCTCTAACCCCTTGACAACGCCAAAAATATTGGTAAAAATAGCACTCATAGAGTTAGAGTGCTATTAAGTGTATACTCAACTCTTAAGTCTTAACAATTAATTCAATTTATCTATGGTTAACAACCTCACTGTTAAAAAACTCCAGCCAGCCCCCGGTTATCTTTTGGTTGAACCGGCCAAACAAGAAAAGAAAACCGCATCCGGTTTGTACCTTCCCGAATCGCATCAAGAAAAACCTCAGTACGGTGTCGTTCTCGCTGTCGGCGGTAAACTAATCAACGACCGTGGTGTCGAAGTCGACTCTCCAGCCAAAGTAGGGGACACAGTTCTCTACAAAGAATGGGTGGCCAACGAAATGGATATCGACGGGATTAAGTACAAGTTCCCCAAGTTCGACGAAATACTAGCAATTGTTAAATAAAAAATATGGCCAAACAAATCATTTTTTCCGAAGAAGCTCGTACCAAACTTGTTACCGGTGTTAGCAAACTTGCACGTGCTGTTGTCACCACCCTAGGTCCCAAAGGCAGAAACGTCGCCATCGACAAAAAATGGGGTGCTCCTACCGTCCTTCATGATGGTGTCTCTGTCGCCAAAGAAGTCGAACTTGCTGATCCCTTTGAAAACATGGGTGCCCAGCTTGTTAAAGAAGCTGCCAGTAAAACCAACGACATTGCCGGTGACGGTACGACAACAGCCACTCTCTTAGCCGAACAAATTGTCATTGCCGGTATGGACAAGATCACTGACGGTGTCAATCCCATGCAAATGAAACGTGGAATCGACAAAGCCGTCACCGCTGTCGTCAAAGAACTAGGCAAAATCAAAAAAGATCTTCAAGAGTCCGACTGGGAAGCTGTGGCTACCATCTCCGCCCAAAACAAAGAAATTGGTAAAAAAATCGCCGAAGCTTTACTCTCCGTTGGCCGCGATGGCGTTGTTACCGTTGAAGAGTCCAAGGGAATGGAGTTTGCTATCGAAAAGAAAGAAGGTATGCAGTTCGATAAGGGCTATGCATCCGCCTATTTTGCAACAGACGCCAGTAACATGGACGCGACGATAGAGAATCCATATATTTTAATTCTTGATCAAAAGGTCAGTGCTCTAAACGAAATTGTCCCTTTCTTGGAAAGCACCATGAAGGTAACAAAAAATATAGTTATCATTGCCGACGATATTGATGGTGAAGCCCTTGCCATGTTAGTCGTCAACAAAATGCGCGGTAACTTCAATATTTTGGCTGTCAAAGCTCCAGCCTTTGGAGACAGAAGAAAAGCTATTCTTCAAGACATCGCTATCCTCACCGGGGGAACACTCATCTCCGAAGACACCGGTCGTAAACTCGACTCTGTCACCATTGAAGATCTCGGTAGAGCAGATAGCGTCTGGGCCGACAAAGACAATACTCAAATCATCGGTGGCAAAGGAGACAAGGTGGCTCTAGAAGCCCGTCTCGATCAAATCAGGAAAGAGTATGAAAAAGCCACTTCCGAGTTTGATAAAGAAAAACTTGCCGAACGTATCGCCAAACTTTCCGGTGGCGTGGCAGTTATCAAAGTTGGTGCCGCCACAGAGGTGGAGCTCAACGAACTCAAGGAAAGAGTCAAAGACGCTGTTGGTGCTACCAAGGCCGCCATTGATGAAGGCATTGTTCCTGGCGGCGGTGTAGCTCTCCTTAAGGCTCGCCATGCCATTGATGGCCTCAAAGGAGATAACTCCGACGAGGAAGCCGGTATCGAAATCGTTAAAAATGCACTTTCGGAACCTCTCCGTTGGTTAGCTAAGAATTCTGGCTTCGATGAAGATCTTGCCGTCAAAACCGTCGAAGATAATAAAAATGTCAATTTTGGTTTCAACGCCCTGACTTTAGATTTTGAAGACATGATCAAAGCCGGCATTCTCGATCCGGTCAAAGTCACTCGTTCTGCTCTCCAAAATGCCGCTTCAGTTGCTAGTATGATTCTAACCACAGAATGTCTCATCACCGACATTCCTGAGGAAGACAAACATGACCACGCAGCCCCCAACATGGGCGACATGGGAATGTGATGTACCCATCATCCGCAAAGAGCCTCTTCTGGGGCTCTTTTGTTATAATCACCCCAAAAGCACTCTAACAAGGAGGACGAATGTCCGAACTGACTAGCCCACTCGACAAGGAAATTGCCGATATTGAAACAATGCAGCTGCAATCAGCACCTAATTACTTTGACGGTTATATCTACCAAACTGCTCTCCGCATCGCCGAAGCCAGACAGAAGTTTGAAAAAAAGCACCCTGGTCGTAGTTTCTCTCAGCGATTTCGCATTGGTTTTGCAGATTCCAAGGATCTCGTCACTATCCAGTATCATGATGGCCAATGGCATTGCTTTATCCGCGGTTACGAAAAATATGGTGAAAAAGACGTAAGTTTAGTCAGTCTCCTTAATAAGTTCTATCACGTTCATTAACAAAATGGCCCCTCAATGGGGCCTTTTTTATTTCTTCCAGATCTGTTCTCTAATTTTTTCCATCAAGAGAGAGTAGAAGCGCAAGTTGTGAATTGTTGCCAACCTCAGTGCTGTTGTGTCTTCGATCTTAAACAAATGTGCTAAATAACTCCGTGTGTAGTTTTTGCACAGCAAGCAGTCGCAAGCCATACTAACGGGGGAGATATCCCTCACATGTCTTTCTTTGTCCGGTTCATAGTAACGAAAAAACTTCTCCTTGGTAACATCAATTGTGTCCATCGACTCGGCATCAAACACATAAAGTCTTCCGTGCCTTGCATCCCGAGTAGGGAGTACGCAATCAAAGATATTAAAACCAAGAGCAGCGCACTTTGCTACCTCATCTGGTTTCCCGACACCCAAGCCATAAAGCATATACTCCTCTGGAGAGTTTTCAGCCATTACAGCCGGAACGTCAAAATTAAAAGTCCCATCAGCTCTCATCGGCCAGCCTCCATAACCCAAACCATCAAAACCTATCTCCACCAGTCGTTTGGTACACTCTGCTCTAAGATCCAAAAACTCTCCGCCCTGGACCACTCCCAGCAAATATGGCCTATCTTCTTTAGCTAGTTTCCGATCCTTACAGATTTTTTCAAACTCAGCTTTAGATCTCTTTGCCCACTCAATAGTTCTTTCCACCGACTCCTTTGCTTCTTCATAGGTTGCTCTTGGATCAGTAAAGTCATCTAGTACCACTACCATATCTGGTTTTATCGCCATCTGAAAATCTATCGACTTTTCCGGTGTAAACAATATTTTCTTATTTCTGCTCGGTCTAAAAACGATTCCTTCATCTGTAACCTTGCCATTACCGTTTGCCTTAACCAAAGACATCAACTGAAACCCACCGGAATCAGAAATCACTCCGCCATGCCAGTTCATAAAAGGTCTCACTCCGCCATGCATTTTAAGTATCTCTTTTCCAAGCCCCAAATAGAGGTGATAGGTATTTACCAAAATACCGGGAGTTTTGGTGTTTTCGATGTCCACCGAATCCAAGGTCCGCAAAACAGCCCGAGTTGCATCAGGGAAAAAGACTGGTAGGGGAATTTGCTTCCCTTCGGATTTAAAGAATTGTTTTCGCACCTCTCTATTATAGTTTATCTATTTTTCCACAAAAAAGACGAGTTTTCCACACAAGAGAATTGACTGATAAATCAATCTAAACGATGTGCAAAACTGTTGAAAATATTTATCTCTTGTTTACCGGGCCCAAAGCCAAGTAAGGCAAAGGATTAATAGCCACCCCATCTCTAAGGATCTCCAAATGCAAATGTGGTCCGGTTGTTTTACCGGTCAAGCCAACCTCACCGATAGCCTTATCAGTGGTTACAATATCTCCTTCTTCCACGAAGATCTTACCCATGTGTCCATAGACAGAAATAATGTCATTTCCACTATCAATCCACACAGCACGTCCGTAGTCGTATTTTAAATACTGAACCTTAACGACCACACCGCTCTTAATCGGGAAAATCTTGGCACCCAAAGGAGCTGTAAGATCAATTCCGGGATGTCCAGAGTGAAATCTTTGAGATACACCTGTATACTCCGGCAAAACATTAGCAAAACTCTTGCTTGTTTCCATTGATAGTTCTGAACTGGGGATCTGAACATTAGCCGCGGTTACAGCTTGGTCCATAGGTAAAAATATTAAGCCTGAGGCCAAAGAAGTCACGGAAATCACTCCGCCCAAAGCGGATTTGATTCTTTTTTTCTCGAACATCGGTCTAAAAAGTTTAGAGATGCGACTAGATGTTCTGGTTTTTGGTAGTATGTTTCGTATCATAAACGCGGGTAATATCCCGCCTTAGGTACAAAAAAAGCTTGAATTTCTCAAGCGGACTAGATCATACCATATCAATCGTTAAAAGTCAAACCTATAGGGCTAAGAAGACGCCAACAAATCCAGGTTACTGTTCCATTGTCTTCTATCAAAACCTTGTGTACTCCATTCCTTTTCCGTATTAGTTTTCATTCGATCCAGGAACACTCTTGTTGATTCCTCAATCCCGCTTATCTTCATATAGTCCTCACGAGGAGTGCTTCCAGCCAGAGACTCTTCCATCATGGTGCTTATTCTACCCTTTATATCTGGGATCAAAAAATTAATCTTTTCAAGAACGTCTGCCGGTAAAATAAACCACTCGCCAGCCTGTCTTAAGGCTGAGATTTTTTCCGTCTCTTTTTTACCAGGGTCTTCCAAAACGTATCTCAATTTAGCTATCTCATCTTTTTCTGCCGCTTCTTTCACTTCAGTTACCAATTCCCCCAACTCACTCTTGTCGGCAATCTTTTCCTTCACAAAATCAGCCAATCTCTTCGTTGACTCTTCTCTTGCCCTGTCATCAAGTTCCTGAGTCAGCCAGGTCTTTTCTTTTCGGTGTTCCTCACAGTAACTTGTCAGGTTGTCTTTTGATCTTCTCAGGGTAAGCAGCATTTCATCCATGATCTGCCTTTTATCGTTCTCGCTCAATTTGCCTTCAACCTTAGCCTGTAATTCAATACCACTATTTTCCATAAGATTAGTATATCCTTATCTTAGTTATGCTGACTATAGAAAACATCCAAAATAAAAATGTTTTACTTCGTGCCGATCTCGATCTACCTCTCAAAGAGGGGAAGGTAGACAACGATTATCGTCTTCGTTCGCTTCTTCCAACCCTCAAGTTCTGCCTTCAACACGCTCGTAAAACCATTATTATTGGCCATCTAGGCAGGCCGGCAGGAGAGGATCCTCATTTTAGCCTCGCCCCGGTAGCAGAAAGTCTAAAAAGATTGCTGAATCAAGATATTCCATTATTAGTTTCGGGTATTTCTCCAGGGGAGAGGTGGGGAGGGGAATCCCCCCTGGTCCTCCAAGAAAATTTGCGCTTTGATTTTCGTGAAGAAAAAATTGATAGGGGATTTGCACAAGAACTGGCCGAAGGGGCTGACATTTATATTTATGAATCATTCGCAAATTACCGAAATTCGACCAGTTTGACCCTAATACCCGAAGTTTTACCAACCTTCACCGGATTTAGGTTCGATCAGGAGGTGGCCACGCTCAAGAATGTTCTGAGTAATCCCCTTCACCCCACTCTTTTAATAGCCTCAGGTGCCAAGCAAGACAAGCTCGAAATCATCAACAAAATCACTCCCCAGTTTGATCAGACTCTTCTTGGTGGTGTTCTTGCTCCACGCACAGATCGTACCCCAGATGGTCTCGATCTTACTCCGGAAACCACCTCCCGCTTTGTTGGTGAGATTGCCAAAGCCAAAACCATCGTTCTCAATGGTCCCTTAGGAGCCTATGAAGATGGGACTCACTCTCAGTCAACCAAAGTCATTCTCCAGGCCATAATTGACTCTGGTGCGTTCTCGGTGATTGGCGGGGGTGACACTCTTGCGGCGATACCCTTCCTAGGCTTCTCATATGCCTCCTTTAGCTTTGTCAGTACCGGAGGAGGTGCTATGCTCGATTTCCTGGCTCAAGGCACTCATCCCCTTCTGGAAGTCCTCAAAAATGTTAAACTGAATTAGTTATATTTTGCTTGCCCTATGGTTAATTTTTCGATTAACGGTTTTGGAAGGATTGGTCGTTCAGCCGCAAGAGTCTGGCTTCAAAGCCATACTCACGAAGCCAATCTTGTCGCCATCAATACTTCAGGATCCCTTAACGTGGCTGGCTGGGCTCACCTTTTGCGCTACGACACTGCTTACGGTATTCTCCCCTACACTATCTCTACCGAAGAAGTTCAAGATCCCAAAGAAGCAACCGAGGCCAAACCCCTCATTGGCTATCTCACAGTGGAGCTACCCTCGAAGACTTTCAAGATTTCTGTTCTCGCCCAGCGTGACCCAGCCAAGATTCCTTGGGTTGAATACGGTACCGAGGTAGTTATCGAGTCCACAGGGGCTTTCACCAGCCTCGATAAGGCAGTTCTTCACCTCCAAGGTGGTGCACGTGTCGTTATCCTCTCCGCCCCAGCCAAGGGCAAAGGTGTCCCCACGGCTGTTCTCGGGGTCAACGAAAATGAAGTACTCACCAAAGATCGTACAAGCACAATTTCGGTAATCAGTAACGCTTCCTGTACCACCAATAGTGTTGCCCCGGTCGCCGATATTCTTCACTCCAAAATTGGCATTCTCCAAGCCATGCTCACCACGGTTCACGGTTACACCGATGACCAAAATCTCCAAGATAATTCGCACAAAGATCTCAGAAGGGCCCGTGCAGCCGCCCAAAACATCGTTCCTACATCTACCGGTGCCGCCATAGCTGCTACTCAAGCAATTCCCGAGCTCCAGGGTCTTTTTGATGGTATCTCTCTTCGTGTACCCGTCATCACCGGTTCTATCACCGACTTTACCTTCGTTACTCGTCGCTCCACTTCTGTTGAAGAAATAAACGATATCTTTATCGACGCTGCAAGCGACCCTCGCTACCGCGGTATCTTAGCCGTCACCGATGAACCCCTTGTCTCCTCCGATATTGTTGGCCGTCCGGAATCCAGCATTGTCGACCTCGACATGACTCGTGTTGTTGATGGCACCCTCGTCAAAGTTCTGGCTTGGTACGACAATGAATGGGGCTATGCCAACCGCCTCATTGAGGAAACCATCAAAGCCGGAGAGCTCTACTAACACCCATTTTTTACCCAAAAGCCAGCTTTCTCTATCAATATCATTCATAAATGATAAAATAGTGCCTGAAGTGGCCGGATGGCGAAGTGGTAACGCTGAGGTCTGCAAAACCTCCATGCGAGGGTTCGATTCCCTCTCCGGCCTCAATATAATCTTCTACTCACCTTCTTGACACAATCTGCTATCATAAACACAAATGAAGACTAACTATTTTAGGCTCGTAGCCGTCTCCGTATTCTCTCTTCTTCTCGCTGGGTGCAATCTCAATCCCTTCGCCAAAAAAGCCGGTATTCAAGTCACTGCCCATCCCGACGCTAATGTCGTGATAAACGGTGAGTCCGTCGGCAAAACCCCTTACTACGCTGCTAACAAAAACGCCGGTAGCTACACGATTCAAATGACAGCCATTGATAGCGGCCAGACATGGGAAACCAAGATAAATCTCTTAGGTGGCACTCTGTCCACAGTTCATCGTGAGTTTGGTGAAACCCAAGATAAATCACATAGTTACTCACTCTCTTTTGAAAAGCTCAGTAGTAGCAAGGCTTCGGCCGTAAGTGTTGTTAGTCTACCTTCAAATGCCACGACCAGTATTGATGGTCAGCCAAACGACTTTACTCCTCTAAATATTGATATTGACTCTGGTCCCCACGTCTTTACCTTTACTGCTCCAGGTTACCAAGACAAAATCATCAATGCCAATGTTCAGCCTGGTTATCGTTTGCTCCTAAACTTCACTATGGCGGCTCTGGACATCACCCCTACCCCCACACCCACCATTGCCACTCCTTCAGCCACGCCAACTTTGAGCAAAAATACCACAGTCACTCCTCTTCCCAAACAAGCCACCTCTTCGGCCGTTGTTGCCAAACCTTATGTCGAGATTCTTACTACTCCAACCGGTTGGCTCAAAGTCCGTGAATCCGCTTCCACATCTGCCAATGAGCTTGCTAAGGTCAATCCCGGTGACAAATTCCCCTACAAAGAATCTGACACTACTGGCTGGTACTACATCGAATACACCGACGGTGAATGGGGATACGTCTCTACCACCTACGCCAAACTAGTGAAATAAACTCAGGCAATATAGTAAAGCACTCCGATTGTTACTATCCCCCACAAAAGGACGGTAATAATCAAGGGTTTGTCGGACAAAAGCACTCTCTCCGGACTTTCCCCCTCGTTTTTCTCGTAAATCAACTGTAAATACCTCATGATTCCGTAGACCACAAAAGGAATCGTAGCCATCATCCATTTTTCGGATATTAGCGTTTTTGGCAGTAAGGAAATCATCGATAAAGCTCTGCCGTCGGGCACAATCTTTGGGTGGTTGAAGGTAAACAGTGCATAAGTTATCCATGTTGCTGTAGCAAACATGGCCGTATAAATGTCCAACAATTTCTCGGTATATCGCTTCAAGGCTTCTCTGGTAGCCACCCCTTCTCCTCGAGACATCAGTAAAGTCATCTCTCCTCTTCTCTTTCCTACAGCCAAAAACAAAGACACCGAAATCATCGTTAACAAAAACCACACATCCATATGGGCAGATATTACAAATGCTCCCGCATATGCCCGTATCAGATACCCAAAGGCAATCACAATCACGTCCATAATAGCTACTTTCTTTAGATATCCCGAATAAAGTACCTGCACGCCCAAATAAACTAAACAGCAAATGAAAAAATAACTATTCAGACCATAAGCCCAAGTCAAACCGAGTACTACTCCCAAAACCAGCACCAACACAGCCACCGGAACGGGTAATGCCCCGGATGCGATCGGTCTTCTTTTTTTATATGGATGCAATCTATCGGCCCTCACATCCACCAAATCGTTGAAGATATAGGTACTGCTAGACAAAACAATAAACACCAATACTGCCTGAGTAACCAAACCAAAAGCTCCTTCTGTAAACAGCATTCCCGTAAAAACCAGAGCCGCATACAGAGCTAAGTTTTTTAGCCACTGTCTCGGTCTTACTGTTTTGAATAATGCGAGAAGTATTGCCATATCCAGAAAACCATCATTAATACTACCAATCCTATCATGATTATAAGCTTTGTTCTAGCTTCAAAGCTCAAAGCAGCCACCCCGAGGACTACTGCTGCCATCCAATAAAACAACGAAATTCTTCGTTTTCCCCACCCCATGGCCAATAATTTGTGGTGCAGATGACTTTTGTCTCCCCATACCGGAGCTTTTCCGGACACGATCCTCTTAACTGTCAAATAAGCAAAATCAATGAGGGGTATTCCCAAAACAATGATCAATGCCCCCACTTTTGCTGTTGCCAAGATAGACACCACCCCAAGATACAAACCTGCCAGTGAGGTCGCCGAGTAGCCGGGCATTATCTTTTGAGGATAAAAATGGAATACCGTTAATCCGGCAAAAGCCCCAGCCGTCGCAAAAGCCAGTGTTGCTACCGGCCACTGCGTAATATCCGCGCTAAAGTTTAAAGAAATCAAACCCAAGGTAATGGCGGCCACGGTCACTACCCCGCTAATTTGACCATCAACTCCCGAAGACCAGTTAATTGCGTTCATCAATGACGGAATCCACAGCAAAGCAAACAGATCAGCCAAAATCCATATCTCATGGTGTTTGCCGAGCAGGTCAAGACCCAGTCTTGGCCAAGAGAGATCAATCACTCCCCCCAAAGGATTTGTAATGTAAGCAATTCCAATACCCGAGGCCACAATAATCAAGGTCACCACAAAGTTCATCAGCAAACGTAAGTAAGGACTTGAACTCTTGATGTCGTCAATCACACCCACAATCAAAGCCACCAGTCCTGCCAAACAGATAGCAATCAGATGTCGATCTGGCCTCAAAAGAAGCAGCATTGTGATCGTCACTGCCAAAAAAATGGGAATACCTCCGCCTTTGGGAACCGGCTCCTTATGAATATGTGCCGGATGGGGAGTTTTCTTCGGGTCAATCATCCATCCCTTTTTCTTAAACCAAGCAATTGTTAGGGGGGTCATCATCAAACTGATAACAAGTGACAATACAAATGGAGCCACGGTAATCATCATTACCGGATTCATAGGTTCAAAAAGATCATCATAATTCTGACAAAACTGGCGGTCATCAACAGTACGGCCAATAATCCACCACTCATGATGAGTGTTTTTACGGTAGTGTCATCTTTGCCTGCCCATCTGGCTATTATCCGAGTCAAAAAAAGCAAAACTGCCATTCCCGCCAAGATCCACACAAACCACATCTTGTTTACCAGTTGTTGTTCTCCCCAAGGCAGAGAATAAAACCAGGGGAGTTGTGGAGGCAAGCTTTTCCAGAAAATAGCCAACACTCCGCCCATCATTCCAATGAGTGCCATTCCAATCCAAAATATACTTACAAACATATTTCCATTAATTGTTATGCTTTTTTCTCGGTAACCCGGTACTCCAGATATCTTCCCATCATCAGTCTGGTATGGGCATCAAGTCCAGGTAGAGCTGAGAAAAAGAAACCTACTACCGGTAAAAGTACAAACTCAAAAGGCGAGAATATCTTTCTCCATAATGGCAATCCTTCGACTTTTGGTCTTGCTTTCATATCGATAAAGATCATGGCCACCAAACTAACCAGCGACAGCGTCAAAATTGCCGATGATACCTGAGGTAATGTTTTGCCCATCACTGTTCTCGAAAACGTCTGGTTTAGAAGCGGCGGTAGATTTGCGGCAACAGTAATAATGAACCAATTTACCGGCCACATAAAGTGATCTTCAATTACCTTGAAAACTCTAATTGTTTTGTCCCAAAAAGGAGCTTTGTCATCCATGATGTATCGCTTAATTATGTAAGAGTCATCACTTGCTCCCCAAGCCCAACGCTTTACCTGTTCGTATGTGTTGGTAAAAGTGTTTCGGAAACCTTCTGCTTCAGCTGCATCGGCAGAAACAGAAATATACAAAGGTTCTACCTCAATCTTCCCTTCGGTAGCAAAGTAAGTTTTAAAGAAAATACGATAGTCTTCTGGAATAACATCGGTATCCCAGTAATCAATGTCATCCATCAACTTCAAACTCAATGAATAAGTAGAAAAATTAATTAAGCGATCTGGTCGTGAAAGCTGGGCCATATTGTTTACCGAGGCGATGCGGTTAAACACTCTCATGGGCCACGGAATACGCTCAATATTGTTGTAAAAGACGATCGCTCCTTGCCAGATCTTGTGATATCGATTCGGGTCATCCAAAAACATATATGTCAAAGCCGCCAAATGATTCGGGTGAAGTGCCACGTCACAGTCCACAGAAGAAATCGTCATTTTGTTTATATCCCAGTCCGCATGTTTCTTAAGTTCCTTTCGAAGTTCCATCCCCGCCCAGGCAGCATTCGAAGATTTCCCAACCACCTCACCGGTTAAATTCGCAGGGTGGTATGTAAACATCAAGTCGGCAAATTTTCCTTCAAATTTATCTCGCAACTGTTTTACCCTACTCGCATTCATTTCTTCACCGGCTCTCACTTCCATTGCGATTAAGGGGATTATCTGTTTCGCGCCAATGGTTTGTTTTTCCAAGGCATCCAAGGTACGTACCAAGATGTCACCGGGTTCTTTGTATGTTGGTAAGACGATCACGTGCTTTACTTCTTTCCAGTCTGCAAATCCGGCAACATCTCCCATCCAATCATATTTCTCTGCGGCCTTGATTCGGTAATATGACATCACCGAAGCAATTGACAGCGTCAAAGATCGATAAAGCCAATAAACGTTAAAACTAATGATGAAGTAAGCTACTCCAACAGGCCAAAATATTGAACCCCAAATAGGGAAAAGGATAAACATCCAGCTTACAAAGCCTGGCAATATTTCTAAAATTCTTTGACTACCATGGGGATACTTCTTTATTAGATATCTAAGGAGTACAAACATATTGCGTTATTTCCGGTTTGTTGAATTAATTTTTCGGTATCTATGTTCAGCTGGCAGGCTATGGCTGTAGCTACTATTTTAACATTACTAGGCTTATTAACCGTTCCTCGTAATGGTTCTGGCGTTAAATAGGGACTATCAGTCTCCAAAAGCAGGCGAGTCAGAGGCACTTTGTGTATCAGATTGCGTAAACTCTGTGCACCTTTATAAGTAATATTCCCGTCAAACCCCGCATAAAAACCTTTTTCCAAGATATACTCCAAAAACTCTTCTCCTCCGGCGAAGCAATGGAACTCTCCTCTCGGCAGCTTCTCCATTTTGTCCAAAATCATTCGCATTTCCTCTTCTGCTTCTCTCATGTGGATCACTACAGGCAATTTCAAACGAACTGCCAACTCCATCTGTGCCGCAAAAACTTTCATTTGTTTTTCTTTTGTCTTCTTTTCTTTATCCCAGAAAAAATCCAAACCGATTTCGCCGATTCCAATTATTCTCTCTGACTTTCCGACCAACTCTTCCAACTCATATATCATCCCCTCAACATCGTCCACAGAATCAATCTCCTCTGGGTGTACTCCAACCATAGCGTACAAATTTTCTTGTTCCGCAATTACCACAGCTCTTTTAGCGTCTTCCACACTAGTGGCAGGAATAAAGATTTTTCCCACTCCATTTTTCTTAGCCTCTCTTATTACTTCCCTCACATCCGTAAATCTCTCGTCAGTCAGATGACAATGTGTATCAATTAGCATAACTAGATTTTCCCACAAAAAACCGCCCCCAAAGGAGCGGTAATATTACTATGCCTGTTTCATTCTATCTGGCTGACCAAGCATCCAGGTGAATACGTCCAGAAGTTCGGCCATTTCCCATCTCGGGAGTTGAATAATTTCCCCCAAATGGTTTTTGTCACCATTTGTTCCTTGCCAAACATTTTTTGTGGCCGGGCGGATCATATACCACTTGCTCTCGCCTCGATACACAAACAACTCATTGTCGATAACAATAACTGAATCGTCGGTAATGATCTCGTCATCCTGCAACTTGGGGATCAGTTTTTCAACTGCCGACCAGAACTTTTCCAGAATATCGTCGGGATATTTGGTCAGATACTTCCTCTTGAAGTCCATCCACTTCAAGCCAATCAAGATACTACTCACCTTTGCCTCCTTGAAAATAAAAGTTCAGAATGGCCTATATTATCAAGAAAATCTTCAATAGTCAAACCTCAAGCTAATCTTTGGAACAAGTTTTCGGTCTTCTTTATTTCTTCCACTCCATACTGCGCCATGATTTTTTCAGCTGTTGCTGGCATAAAAGGCACAAGGTCAATTCCGATCTGGCGGATCATCTTCACCAGTTCAGATAGTGAGGCGATTTTTTCTTCGCCTTCCAATTTCCAAACCTCTCTTTGATTAATCAAAGCATCCGCTTTTCTTATTTCTTCCCATATTAGAGCCATAGCCTCATCAAATTTATACCCATCCAATTTCTCCACAATTTCTTTTCGGATACTCAATTCACTCGGGGTTACTTTCAAGCCTTCTTTCTCCGACATGGCCGCAACGCGAGCACAAAGGTTCCCAATACCGTTTGCCAGATTTGCTTGGTATGCTTCTTCAAATCTCTCTCGTGTCATATCCGAATCTTCAAAAACAGACAACTCTGCTGTTAGGAAATAGCGCACCGCATCAGTTCCATATTTTTCCACATACTCCAAAGGATCAATCACGTTCCCGGCACTTTTGCTCATCTTGGCTCCACCAGAAGTGATAAATCCTTCAACCATCACCTGTTTGGAAGTTGGTAGTCCAGCCGACATCAACATCGCCTGCCACATAGCTGTTTGCTGACGCAAATTATCCTTTCCACACACCTGCACTCCGGGCCAAAACTCTTTAAACTTTGTTTCGTTCTCAGGCCAACCCAAACAAGAAACATAATTTGTTAAAGCGTCAAACCAGACGTACATTACCTGTGTTTCATCATCAGGTACGGGGACTCCCCAAGACATTTTTTCTTTGAGTCGGGAAATACTAAAGTCTTGCAAACCACCTTCAACAAAAATCTTCATCTCGTTCTGGCGAAAATCAGGCTGGATAAAATCGGGATTATTTTTGTAAAGCTCAAGCAGTTTCCCCTGATACTTAGAAAACCTAAAGAAATAATTTTCTTCCTCATGAATCTCCAACTCCATCTGAGGATGTATCGAGCACTTGCCGTCCACTAGTTCCGAATCAGTTTTTTCCAGCTCGCATCCTACACAATACTTTGTTTTATAACTCTTTTTATAAATATCTCCGCTGGCATCACACAATTTCCAAAATTCCTGTGCCGCTTTAATATGGTGTTCATCCGTGGTTCGGACAAAGCTATTAAACGACAGATTTAAGGAGTCTTTCAAAATCGAAAACTTAGCTGCATATTCATCACAATATTTTTGTGGATCGATTCCCAGATCAATTGCCTTCTGATATATTTTTTGGCCGTGTTCATCTGTCCCTGTATTAAAAAACACCTCGTCTCCCAAAGCTCGGTGTAGTCTCGCCATCACATCCGCGCGCACAATCTCCATCGCAAAGCCGATATGTGGTTCAGCATTAACGTACGGTAAGGTTGTTGTGATGTAATACTTTCCCATGCCTCAATTGTACCTCAACGTGGCAAAATCCTTCGGATTCCTTTAGAGATTTTATTTGTCCACTCAGATGCCCACTCATCGGCCTTGATTCTTCTGATCACTTCTTGCCATCCGGGGTTACCGGTATTTTCAGCTACTGAAGCAATTGTGGCCGAACTTACCTTAATATTGTTTTTGATGTCTTCGTAATTTCTGCCCTTGTCCAAATACACCGCAATTCCAAGGCGTTTCAAAATTGCCACCCTTTCACCTTCCGTTAAAATATCTTTCAAGATAGTCTTTATTTCCTCAGGGCTTGAAAGCTCAGCTAATATTCCATAAAACATTCCCGAGAGCTGTTTTTCGATTGTTTTATTTAACGGATTACTTGAAAGTTGCATTTTCTGTCCTAATTATTAACTTTAATTAATCAGAGTGTAGCACATTCTCTTTCGGTTTTTTCTTGTAGGTATATACCTCCCAAATTGCCAACAAACCCAAGATCAAAATGCCATTCAAAATAGTGCCCAAACCAAAAAGTCTTAGATAAATAAAAATGATTATTCCCAAATCCCAACGTAACGCCCTAACTGTCGACAGTGTCAAAATCGTCAAAATCCAGAAAAAACCTCCAAATAGCAAAAGGCCCATCGGCAGGTAACTTCCTTGAATAATAAAGTTAGCCAAATTTTCCGGATCCACTAGCCAAACTACCAAAGCAATACTCAGCCAATTCAAAACAGTAAAAAATATTAACCATCCGTAACGTTTATTCCTTTCGTGTTTGTTTCGCTCCATTAGAGTAAAATGATTTTATGTCCGCTGACACTATCATTGTAATTGCCTTTTTGTTTTTTGGTCTACTGGTTCTTTATTTTCTTCTTAAGTCCCAACTCCAAAAACCCCAAACCGATCCAACCCTCACTGCCTGGCTCAAGTCACTTCAGCAATCTTTCGATACCACCAACAAAAATACCACTCTTTCTCTTCAGCAAAATTATCGTGAACTATTTTCTCGCCTCGATCAAGCCACTTCCATTATCGGCGATCTCAAAAAAGAGGCCGGTGCCTTTAGCGAAGTCAGCCGTTCTATGAAAGACCTCCAGGATTACCTCAAGTCACCCAAACTCAGGGGTAACATCGGCGAGCAAGTTCTCAAAGATCTTTTGGGGCAGATGTTTCCCAAAACAGGCTATCTTCTCCAGCACCATTTCAAATCAGGTCAAATCGTCGATGCCGCCATCAAAACCCAAGCCGGTTTACTCCCCATCGACTCCAAGTTTCCCATGGAAAACTTTCAAAAAATCTACCAAGCCACTACTCAAACCGAAAAAGTTTCCTCCAAGTCCGCCTTTATTCGTGATGTCAAAAGGCATCTCAAAGATATCTCCGACAAATATATTCTTCCCGAGGAAGGCACTCTCGACTTTGCCCTCATGTATATCCCTTCCGAGTCCATCTACTACGAAATAGTCAACGAAGAGGATATCCTAAGTCTTGCCCGTGACCTTCGTGTTTACCCCGTTTCTCCTACCACTCTCTACGCTCATCTTCAAACCATTCTTCTTTCTCTCGAAGGTCAAAAAATCGCCGGTAAAACCTCCGAAGTATTTACTCTTTTACGTGCTGTCCAAAAAGACTACGAAAAACTCGATGAAAATTTTGCTCTTCTGGGCAAACACCTCACCAATGCCTACAACACCCTAAACGACACTAGCCACACCATGAACCAGATCGGCTCCAAACTCGACTCTGCTAAATCCCTCAAATCTGGACTGGAAGCAGAAAAGTAATCATTTTTCATCCTATAACTTGACTTTTTGCCCTTTTTCTGCTATACTACCGCCATATCCTAAGTTCATTCACAAGGAGAAATAATGAGAAGGCATATTGGCTTTGTATCGTTCCTGGTGGAACTGATTGCTTCTATCATCTTCCTCAGCATGCCGTTCCAGCCATCGGTATGGATGATCCTCTTCTTCATTACCGGCATCCTCTGGTTCCTCCTCTCCATGACCTACAAACTGTTGGTTATGTCTGCAGGGAAGACCAGCAAGCTTGGCTTCTGGGCCTCCGTTTTTATTTCAGTGCCCGGTGTGATCTATCTTCTCGCAGTACCGCAGGCTTTAAGCACACCCGACACTGTCGCAGGCAGTATTGTTGGCGTCCTGGTCGTCATTCTCTGGTTTATCGATCTTGTTGACAACGCCTGTAATCCCTGCAAGTAAAACAATCCCCGGTTACCCCGGGGATTTTTTTTGGCCAAAAAAAGAGGGGTGGTTACCCCTCTACTTTTCCAGAATCCAAGATGCAATCTTTGGAGCCAAGAAAAAACCAATCACCAATCCAAAAAACCCGCCCAAGGCGCAGGCTAACCCTTCGACTATTCCCAATGCAACCAAGATTAAAAAAGCAGCTACAAAACCAGCCGCACCCAACAATATAGTCAAACCAAATGCCACAGGGAACAAATCAAAAAAACTCATTGAGATTTTAATTATCTCTGGAATTTCAGAACCTTTATCTTCTTCCATCGTCAACCCTCCCTTCACTTTTTAAATTACTGTTGTCGCTATTCTACCACTCTTGCCCCTTCCTAGGCGCTACAATATCCACAGATGCCAGTTACCACTCCAAACTTTGACCAAGCCTACCAAAAGTTAAACGATGCCCAAAGAAAAGCTGTCGATACCATCGAGGGCCCCGTGCTGGTTCTCGCTGGTCCTGGCACTGGCAAAACCCAAGTTCTCACCACCCGTATTGCCAACATCCTCAAAGAGACGGACACAGACCCGAGCTCCATTCTCGCCCTCACTTTTACCGAGGCGGCCACCAAAGAAATGCGCACACGCCTTATTGATCTCATCGGCAAAGACGGCTACCTCGTCCAAGTCACTACCTTTCACTCTTTCTGTGCCGATGTCATCGCCCAAAATCCCGAAAGATTCAGCAAACCCGCCGGCATGCAAAATGTCACCGATCTGGAAAAGATTCAGATTATCCAAGAGATTTTGCAGCAGGGAAGCTTCGCTCTTCTAAAGCCAATAGGCGACACCCTCTTCTATCTCCCCTACATTTTAAGTAGTATCTCTGATTTAAAGCGCGAGGGCTTCACCATCGCCAAATATTCTCAATCAGTCTCTCTTTTAAAAGATGAATACGAACCAGAAAAAGACGATCTTAGTAAAACAGCCAGACTAGAAAAAGAAAAACTAGTCAATAAAAATATTGATCTTTTAGATATCTACGAAAAATATCAAACCAAACTAACCTCACTTGGTAGATTTGATTTCAACGACATGATCAACTGGGTCGTCGAAGCCTTTGAAAAAGATCAAGATTTCCTCTTAGGTTACCAAGAAAAGTTCCAGTATCTTTTGGTTGATGAATATCAGGATACCAATTCCGCCCAGAACAGGCTTATTTTCGCTCTTGCCAGTTTCTGGGGTGAGAACGCCAATATTTTTGCCGTCGGCGACCCGAACCAAAGCATTTTCCGTTTCCAAGGAGCCAGTAAAGAAAACGTCCGTGAATTTGAAAAAGCTTTTCCCTTCCACACCAAAATTGTTCTCGATCAAAGTTACCGTTCTACCCAGACGATTCTCGACTCCGCCGCCGCGCTTCTGGGCGAAACTCCTCTCCACGCCAACACCGATTTAAAAGACGAAAAAATAAAAACCGTCGAATTTAGCTCCACCATTCTCGAAGACGAATTTATCACGAGTGACATCCTGGAAAAAATAAAAAAAGGCTCAAGCCCCAAAGATTTCGCCGTCATTGTCAAAGAAAACAAAGACGTCGACATCCTCGTCAATCTGTTCAAACAAAAAAATATTCCTTATCGCCTCGAGGGCGGCACCAATATCTTGGCCACTCCTCTTGTTAGTCAGTTCCTCAAAATATTAAGAGTCACTACTACTCTCCACAACACCGTCGACGATCTCGACCTCTTTACCGTATTAAACTTTCCCTATTTTCATCTCAATCCACTTTCTATTTTGAAGATTAGCCGAGCCGCTCATCAAGAAAGAAAAACTCTAGTCGACTCTCTCCAGTCCGATCACCCCGAGTTAGATGATGATGTTGTCTCAGCCTATCTCAAATTTGTTTCTTGGAACTCTATGTCCGCCACTCACACTCTCCCCGAAATGTTCCAGATGATTCTTCAAGAATCGGGGATTCTGGAATATATTTTGGCACTTCCGCAGCCCATCATTGAGCTGAATCGATTTGGCACACTCTTCGACGATGTTAAGTCACAAAGCAGCTCTTTCCCAGATCTCGATCTTTTTGGTTATGTCGGGAATCTACGGATCATGGAGGAAAACAATCTCAAGTTAGAAGAGCAAGTCCTCATTGGCAACGACGACGCCGTGACGCTCACCACGGCTCACAAAGCCAAGGGTCTGGAGTGGCAAACTGTTTACATCTATCGTTTCGCCGATACTCACTGGGGCAACAAAGCCAAAAGGGAAATGATCAAACTCCCCGTAGGCATACTTCGTTACGAAGATACGGATAAGGAAGATAAAAACGCCGAGGAACGCCGTCTCTTTTATGTGGCGCTAACAAGAGCCAAACAGAGTCTATTCCTCACTGGTTCTACCGAGTACCCAAACTCCGCCAAAATGATTTTTCCCGCTATGTTCCTCGAAGATTTACCCAAAGAAAATATAGAGAAAGTCGACACCAAAAAAATAGAAAAAAATTCTGTCCAAATTCTCGCCGTTCTTATGTCCCCAGCAGCCGAAGTCACTCTTCACGATGGCGAAGCCGAGTATCTGCGGGAAATCATCAAAGACCTCAAGCTTTCCCCCACGGCCCTCAATACCTATCTCCGCTGTCACTACAAATTCAAGCTCGATAATCTCTACAGAATTCCTAGAGCCAAGGCTCCTGCCATGTGTTTTGGTACTGCAGTGCACTACGCCCTTGAACAATTGTTCAGAGAATTAAATAACGGCAAACTCGAGTCCTGTGAGCTTTTCCTTAAAGATTTCGAAGCGGCACTCCAAAGAGAAATCATGACCGAAACCGATTTCAAAGATCGCCTCGCCCATGGCAAAAAAGTTCTGACCGCTTACTACGATAAATACGAAAAAGAATTTACCGCTTGTCTCTTTACCGAAAAGAATTTCGGTACTTCTCTCACCTCCCAAATCCATCTAGACGATATTGCTCTTACCGGCAAGGTTGATCGTATAGAAGTAACCAACGAAAAAGAAAAGCACGTCCGCGTCATTGATTACAAGACAGGTAAATCCAAAACCAGAAACGAAATCGAAGGCAACACCAAGAACTCCGACGGTGATTACAAACGTCAGCTCACTTTCTACCAGCTCCTCGCCGAATTAGATAAATCTTTCCAGTACGAAGTCCGGCAAACGCAGATAGACTTCATCGAGCCCGATGCCCAAAATAATTTCCACCGGGAAAACTTTATTATTTCGCCAGAAGACGTCACCGAATTAAAAAAGGTCATCAAAGCCTCCGTCTCCCAAATCCGCGATCTCGATTTCACCCGCACTGAAGATCTCACCAAATGTGCCACCTGCCCCTTCAAATCTCACTGCCAGAGATAGGGCCGTACAAACCCCGTAATTTCTACCCCTTGAATAATTTGATTTATAACACTACGATGGTGGCAGTAAACATAACAAATATTACTTTTGTTATTGAGCTGACATTATGCATATCATGTATATTGATGAATCTGGAGACACGACCCCGCTCTCGCAAGGAGGGTCTAAATTTCTTGTATTATCGGGAGCCATTTTTAGCGAAGATCAAATAAGACCAGCTGAAGAAAAATTGCGAGCCATCAAACAGAAATATTATCAAGATCCAGAAATAGAAATTAAATCAAACTTTTTACGATATGCTAATCCAGATCTGTCAGAGTCATCACCTTTAAAACTAAATTTAAGAGAGAAATACAATGAACTAGAAGACGAAATAACAAAATTATTGAAGGAAATGCCTGTCAGTTTATATGCCGTCGCCATTGATAAAGAACAATATTGGCAACAATATCCTTCTCAAAATCCATACGAAGTAGCTTATGTATTTCTCCTCGAAAGGTTTCAAAAATTTTTAACAACGCAAAGATCGCTTGGAATTTCAATTATCGATCCTAGAGAAGGACAGGTAGAAAAACACTTTCTCGGGAATGAACTAGATAATATTCATAGGGGTATGAGATGGAGAGATAGTGTTCTGTGGAAGCCTTGTCCAAATATAATTGAGAAATTATTATTTTCACAATCTGACAAGACTGTTGGTATACAAATATCAGATCTCTATTGCTATCCAATATTTAACGTACTCGAGTACAACAAAAAGGGGTCTGATTATTGGAGGTATTCTGAAATTAGCTATCAAAAGCTTGTTAAGAACCCATCGGGAGAAATTGACGGGTGGGGGTTAAAAATATTCCCAGATATAACGAAAAAGAGCCTAAGCATTTTTAGCTAGGCTCACTTTCGATGGGCGCGATTACCTCGCGACCACCTTAAATATAACATAAACAAAATATCAAGGTCAATATTCATACAAAATATTAATAACAAACAAATTCAACAAGGACAATGTCAGAAAACTTACTAGCTGTGTTAATCGGAGGAACAATTGCTTCAGTATTTCCAATCATCAATATATTTATTGATCATAGAAGATGGAAGAAAAGAGAAAAAATTCGATACCTAGAAAACCAGAAAGAAGAACTATTAAAATTATACAAAAGACACGAAAAGAATCTATATGATTCTTTCGAAAATAATGAGTTTGAGGGTGACCTTGTTAGTGATTTTCTAATCAGATTTCCAAAAAATGTCTCTGATGTATTTAAAAAAGCATTATACGAAAAAAATAAAAATAAAGAAAAATTTAAAGACTATTCATTAAATATTCAACTAGAGATGAGAAAATCGTTAAAAGATATTGATAATCAAATAAAAGCTGAATTTGAAAAATAAATAAGCCCACAACAAATAGCGCAGCCCACGGCCGAAAATCTCTACCGCAATATTTGAGTAATTCACTACTACAGGATATAATACGCCTCACTACCACAGCACGTTCAGAAAAAGGAGAAAACTGTGTCAGGAGATGAGTATTACATTGATATGAATGGTGGTGTTCATGACACCCCAAAAGAATGTGTTGAAGCAAACGTTGCAATCGAAGGCGCCAACAGCGGTGGCTACGCTGCCGGCGGAAACTGCGGCCAAGATCCGGATAATGTTCCGGATGAAAAAGACAGCTAGACTATAATGTGCTGTGGTAGCACTTATACAAAAAATGGAAATTCAAGAAACAATAAAAACAATTCTCGGAAAATATTTTCAAGCACAAGGAAAAGGAGATACCCAAGAGATGTCTCTAGCATATCAAGAGCTTATCGGTGCGAGAAATTACCTTGCTGTAAGTAGAGGGTTTTCAAATTATCTCGAACTCCAAAAGAATTTTTTCCGTATCCCCGAGGATCATTGGCAAAAATATTTGTCTAATCGGGATGCCTTTGCTACCAGTTTTTCTGCTCGTCTAGAAATTTCTTCCAACACTCCCCACTTTTTATCCAAGTTAGATGAAGTCAATATTAGTTACCCCGATGGTGTTTTTGATTTTGTCGCTCAAAAATATCCAGAGATGATCGAACTGAAAGACAAAATCACTATCTCTGACTCGGGTTCCGGTGCTGACTATAAATATTCAAAAGAAGAAGGTCGCTATTCCATTTTCATCCCAAAAACAAATCACAATCAGCAAGTTTCGATGCTCATTCACGAACTAGCTCATGTCATAAATCAAGAAAAGTTCCATCACCGAATCCCCAACGTATATACCGACGAACTAGAAGCTCATCACATCGAATTTTCACTAACAAAAACAGTTTCAGACGATTTCTTCCATGCCGTCATCGGTGAATATTTGATGTGTTTTGTCCGCACTGACTTTCAAGCCTCAATATTTAAGAATCCTGATCAAGATATAAATTATTTATATTCATCAACTTTTGAGAAATACATTGGGAATCTTGATTCAATAAATAACACAGACTATCTCTTAGATAAAAAACTCATTTTTTCATCTTTAGTCGATCTTGCCTCGACCGTAGCAATCGTCAACCTCCTCACTTAGTTCATGTCTATTTCAAAACCCAACCTCCTTTTCGTCTGCTCCCACAACAAATGGCACAGTTCAAAACTACCCCATAACTTGACTTTTGGCCTCAATTCTGATATACTTCCGACATCAAATAGTACATTCACTGGGAGGTAATAATGACCGTATTTAACAGTTTCTTAAGTGATCATCTTTTTGGGACAGATCCTGTTGATGCCCTCTTGCTCATCCGTGATATCCATAATCCTGTCGACTCTTTCACGGACAAACAGCTCACTGCCTTGGGTGGCGAACAGTATCTGCGTCAGCTCAACGAAATGCTGGCCAAACGGCACAAGAATCAGTCGGTCTTCATTGTCAAAAAACAAGAAGATCAGCCTCAAAAGACTATGTTCCGCGATGTCATCTTTTCGTTTCGTCTGAACGAGTCCACCCCCTTGCACACCCCGATTCTCAAGGGATTGATCGCCGCCAAGAAAGCCGGCTATTCCAAGATTGCACTTCCCCTCTGCAATCTTGGCACACTCACACCTAACACTGTGAAGAAATCCATCTTTCCGAATATTGCTTCAGCCGTCTGGGAAATAAAAGCCGCCTTCGATGAATATCGTGATCGGTCTGACCTGATTGTCCACGTTCTCACCGGACAAGACAATCTCTATTACTACGTCACCTCCACACTCAGACAACCCCCAAACCTGGGCTAACCCCCAGGTTTTTTTATCCAAAAAGAGACTCTTTTGAGTCTCTTTTTGCTTTAATTAATTAAAGATTATTCCTTGACTACTTTCTTTTTGGCTGTCTTAGCCTTTTTCTTGGCGGGAACAATTTCTTTTCCACTTGTCTCTTCAATGGTCTTCAGAATCTTTTCCGTGATATCTTTTGGAGTTTCTGGGGAAAGCATTTTGATGATTTTATCCAGTTTGGCGTTTATTTCCGAGAGATCAACATTACCGGCAGACTTTGGTGAGAAAGATCTTGAATCGTTTCCCTTACCGCTTTTCTTGGCAAAACAATTGCTACACAAAACGGGGTTACCATTTCTGGGTTCAAAAGGTACTTGGCAGTTGTCACCGCATTCGTCACAGATGGCGTTAAACATCGGTTTATCATATCTGGGTCTGTCATTAAAACCTCTGTCATTGCCCCTGCTCTCAAATCTGTTTCCGCCGCGGGGTTCTTCACCATTCATCTCACCAAAACATTTACTGCAGAAAACATCTTTTCTGCCGTTTGGTCTAAAAGGAACTTTGGCAACTCCACCACACTTGGCACACACAGCGTCAAACAACTCTTTTCTGTCTGATCCGCCTCTTGATCCAAAACTGCTTCCCTCTCTGGGGCTGTAATACTGGCTTCTACTATCTCCTCCTCGATTAAAATATGTCATAGCCTATATCATATCACGAATTTCCCTTCCCACCGCACTAAATTATTTATTACGGAATTTTCCTAATTTTGTGTCCGTAGTTATCGATGTTTGGCCTTCATAAAAATGACCGCCAATAAGGCAATCACCAAAACACAGATGGTCAAAGTAGACCAAGGCGGGAACATCACTTCTTTTCTTTGGATGACTACATTTAAACTGAATTCTTTTGTTGCGGAATCTGCCGTCAGATCAATATTTTCTTTTCCCTCATAACCAACATAAGCAATAGTCACTTCATGATTACCGGCTTCCACATTTTCAAACTGAGCCACACCGTTTTCATCTGTAACAGCAGTTTGTACCTCTGAGTGTATCGTCACTTTTGCTCCCTTCACTGGAATTCCTTTCTCATCTTTTACTTTAATACTAAGAACATATCCTTGAATTTCCTCAGTTGTTTGGTCGGATAGATCAGAAGGATCACCAGGGATCGTTTCCAGGCTGGAGTCAGTCAGGTCGAGGTTGTTTGTCGTAAAGAAGCCTAAAGTTTTTGTTTGAATCTCATTACTCCATCCCCCGGAAGCACAGCCGTTTCCCGCTCTCACTCGGAAATAATAAGCAGTATTTGGTGAAAGAGACTCAACCAAGTATGTCATTTGTCCGCGAAGATTTACCCCCAAATTCTGTGAACTGTACTGGTATACTCCTGGCTCCGTTCCATACTCCAAAACATATTTATCAACAGGGTCATCTGCTTCGGTGAAATATAGTAGAACACTGGATGGACTTTGGGCAACTGCTCCATAGAGCCAGGGTACTTTAGCTCCAGGCTGAGTATCGGTACAAACCGAAGGGTTAGTCGAAGAACTGCTTACTGTTGATGTCGTGGTGGTTTGTTGAGTCGTTTCTGTTTCTTCGCCAAATAGACCAAAAACACTGAAATGACTGGTGTAGCAAGCAACTGTCTTCGCACTTGTGTTAACACTGCAGTTTGAAAGTACCTCCCACGCAGACCCGGTCCACGTATATATTCTCAGACTACTCTCATCGATACCGGCAACATCGGATGCAGAATAGGTGATTGTAATTTTTATGTTGTGGTCAAAACTGCTTACCAAAGTTGAAATGTTCGTCAGAGCTTTTAGATCATATATGTACGAATTTATTGCCTGAAATCCAGAAGGTGCGGCCGCAGAACCCAGTGCCATTGAGCTGTTAAGTTTTCCTATTTGGAAATAGGCGTCTGAACTGTCAAAACCAGCCGGAATCTCCAAACTAACCCCGGTACTTCCACTCGTAAGGCTTGCAGTTCCTCCGGAAGCGGTCGTAATCAGTTCCGAACTCTGGGAATCAATCGTTGCGGAGCCCAGACAACCGGTTGTCGAAAAAGTGTAATCAGAGCTCACACCTTCATGAGCAAGAGCGTCTTTCGATTTCACTCGATAGTGATAGGTGTTACAAGATACCAAACTTGCCAAATTAACAGAGTGATCAGTCACTCTTGTTGTAGTATCTGCTTCCGCTGTTGATTGTCCATAACTTCCTGATATTCCATACTCCACCAAAGATGAGGAGTTTTCATTTGTGGTCCATTGTATTGTCGCGGCATCGACTGAAGAAGTTCCCGAAGACACCGAAGAAATAGTTGGTGCCAGGGTGTCCACAGTCAAACTCCCCGCCGCACTTTCGGAACCTTCGTTACCTGCATTGTCCGTTGCCCTAATAAACAAGTTGTAAATACCGTCGGTAAAACTGGTTGTCAGAGAAGCCAGAGTCGTTGATCCCGATAATATAGAACTTCCCGTTGTTCTCCAAAAGTAATTTGCAACTCCCGAAATTGGATCAGTCACTCCCGTCCATGTCCAGGCTTGTGTCGCTGTATCAGTTGGTGTGGTCGTTGATGGTGTTCCCGGAACGCCAGGATCGCCGGTGTCTACCTTCACCGTATTAGATGAGTTGTAAGTTGCTTGATTACCGATAGTATCCGAAACAAGATATTTATACTGATAACAATATCCGGAAGAAATTGAAGAATCTGTAAGACTTGGATAAGTGCCACTCGGAGTTACTGTTGAAAATTCACCATAAGATCCACACGTTCCATTTGACAGGGTAGCCGATTTTCGCTGGACAGTTCTTGTTGCTGTATTAATTCCGGAGTCGTCACTTCCATCTGCGACAGTCAGAACTATTGAAGCCTGAGTCGTGTATCCATCCGCGTATGATATCGAACCGCCAGTTGGAGCAGTCACGTCCAATACATAAGTTAAGTCCACAGCGTCCAGCGTTACTAAATCTGTTCCATCTGAGTGAAGGTATGCCCTAAAAAGGAAAGAACCATCACCTTCCGGGAAAGAACCGATGTTTGAGTTTATTACAGTAGCTGTGTTTGCTTCGGCATAGCCTGTTACTGTTGTTGTCCATCCGGAGTTATACCAATACCAAGTTGTTCCGCCATCGTTTGAAATTTGGTATTTAATCTCGCCATCATTTTTAGTTGCTGTTTCCGTAAAACTGGAGATTGAGTTAAATGTTATCGGAGTTACCGGAACAATGGTTGGGTCGTCGTTTGGGTAAATCAAAACTTCAGAGCCAACACTGGTTGTTGGTTCGGTTGCGACATAGGGAAGAATTTTCAAATTGTCGTACTGAATACTGTCAAAATATGTCCACAAACCAAAAGTGCCATCAGCTAAATCAGCGTTGGTTAAATCAAACTGTTGTGCTCCATCTAGATAAACTATTCTTTGATTACCCAGCTTCACCATCTTTAACTGATGCCAATACGTATCCGGTGTAAAAGTTGCTTGTTGACCAATCAACTCCCATGTAGTGTTATCCATCTGTTTCCAGCGGATATCATCATCGGCATCGTTAGCCATGTAGATAGCATCAAAGTTTGTACTATTTGTTATTCTTGAGGCAAAACCTCCCAACTGGGTTCGGCCAACAGTTGTTCCATAAAGACCAATATTAGCCTCGATAATATAGTTGGCAGGTTCCGAGTAGCTCGAATTAAGGATTTTGTGTTGTCCTGTAGCTGTACCTGTTTCTTGCAAATAGCCCTTGCCCGAGATTGACCAGTTTCCTCCCGTAAGTCCGGTCAACTCCGCCCATTGACCGCTGTCTCCCTCAAAACTGTCATAAAAATCAAAAGCTGTCGATGGCTTGTTTAATTCTATGTGATTAACAAAATCCCAGATCATCAATCTCTCCGTTTCTCCATTTTGTTTAAAGACAATATTCAAAAATTGATTACCGACAATTGAAGCTTCTACCCAGTTTTTACCGTAGTCCTCAACCAGCGACCCTAAAGAAAAATAAGGGATATCGTTAATTATCGACTTGTTGATCCAGTGGAGATGCCCGCTAAAAACTCCGATCACGTCACCATCGTTTTCCAATATGGCTCTGACGTCGGCGGCATTGGCCAGAAACACATCGTCACTAGTCGCAAAATACTGATTCAAAGCCATATTTTGGGTGTCGAGAGGTTGATGCGAAAACACCAGTGTTTTTTTACTGGTGGCCGCCAATTCCGTGGTTAGCCAAGTTTTGTCAGCCTCGGTCAGAGCTCCACCCCAAGGGTCTGCTTGTTCGGTATCTTGTGAGTCAAGGACAATGATGTGGTAATTGCCAACATCCACCGACTTTCGAGTGTAGTCTATTCCCAGAGCAGTCTTTACCTGTGTCTTAGTTAAATTGGCTACTTCATGATTTCCCAAAGTATAGTAATGCGGACTGGTCAGATTGCCAAATATTCCCGAGACGGTTGTCAAATCAGTGATATCTGTGGCTTGATCAACTGTGGTAATCTTGTCGCCCAGATCAACAGAAACATCCGGGACAAATGAATTGTTCATTCTGTTTATATAGTCAGTCAAATAGTCTGTTGCCTGAACTCCTTTTTTATCTCCATTATCCGAAAAACCGTGTACGTCCGAAATCAACCCTGCCTTAAGATTAGTTGTTGAATTTAATCCGTAATATAGATAAATAGTTTTTGTTGAGCTTGCCGGAATCGATGGCACTTTGACCCAAATCTTTGCTTTTTGTGAGGTGGTTTGATAATCAGCCAAAATCTGACTCGCCGATATGGCCGAGTTAAACATTCTTACCTCTCTTATTCTTCCATCAAAGAACTCGGCACTAGTTAGCTTTGCTCCAATTAACAAGCTGCTATTTTGGGTAAAAGGTGTCGCAGTTACGCTGGATAAAGTTTTTAGCAGTGTTCCATTGATATAAATACTCAAAGTATTCGCCGTGTCGTCAAATACACCTGTCAGGTGATACCACTGACCAGTATTTAACTGGATATACTCAACTACTTGATAGTTATTTCCGGCCGAGTCTTCAAAACCAAAAACCACCCCCGGACCCTTGGTCAGGCCATAACCGGTGTCGGCATTTCCCATACCAAAGTAATAGTTATGGTCATTTCCCGTTCCGTCACCTGTTCCGCCCTTAGCGATAAACTGTCTAGTTGTTTCGCTTGCCGGTAAAGTGTCCGGCCTTGCCCAAAGTTCGATGGTGAAAGAAGAATTAAAATCCAGACTCGCACTATCCGCAACGCTTACGTAATCTCCATTTCCGTCAAGTTTGAGTGATGAGCCTAAAAAAGCGGCATTACCTGCCAGAGTACCATTGTTGGCATTTTCTCCGGAATCATTTGCGTTGGCACTCAATTGCCACCAGGCCGCCGCCCCACTTACGACGGCATAATTTTCAACACCTTGCGTGATCATATTTAAATTGTTGAAATGTTCGAGGTAATACGGAATGACAGTTACTCCATCGGCGTCGGTAATTCTAATATCTTCTCCATTGGCCATTGCTTTACTAAAGTCAAAGTTCGAAGAGTCAAGATCCACATCGATCTGATAATTACTCAATACTGTGCCCAAAGCCGTATTGTCGATTGTTATTGCTTTCCGATACAGCCATTTTGAGTCATACCACCCAGACGGTGAAGCCAGATAAGCACCTCCATTAACCACACTAATTTTTGCTGAGTTATATGTGTAATCAGTGGTTGTTGAGAAATTCCAAGTTAAGCTATCTGCCCAAACACTAACTGCACTAAACCAAACTTTATAGAAAAACAAAGAAGTTGTCAGAAGCACTCCCAATAAAACAACAAAAATACTCTTAATTATCTTCGTTTGTGCACGTTGAACCATCGGCGATTTATTCATTCTTAGCTTGATTATATGTTACTATATTTCGAGGCAGAATTCTGTAATTTTGTCATCTCCCGTGTATACTCAAAAATATATGATCAACAAAGCCAGTATTTCCTTTGTTATTTTTTCTTCTCTTCTTCTTGCCGCTTGTACAGCCAAAAACCCAATTGGAACTTCAAATCAGGCTGGTAACGGTTCCGATACCGAACAGAACCAATCAATGACCATGCGCGATCTTCTGGCATCAGGTAAAAATCAAAAATGTATTATCTCTGTCTCCAGCACTGATGAAGAGGGCATAAAAACAGAAACCAACGCCACCCTCTATGTTTCCGGCAAAAAAATGGCCGAAGAAATATCTGTCTCCAGCACCGATAAAAACATGCCCAAAACAAATATGCACATGATCTCTGATGGCTCCTTCATGTATACCTGGAACATTGACACCAAAGATCAAGGGCTAAAAATGGCCATCTCGGAAACCGAGGCCAACGACGCCGATACCCCCGACAGCGCCAACGTCCAAACAGGAGGAGTTGATATGAACGAGAAGTACGACATGAAATGCACTCCTTGGATCGTGGACAATAGTAAGTTTACTATTCCTGCAGATGTTAAATTCACCGATCTCTCCGAGATGATGAAAAACATTCCCACCATGCCTGCCAACATCCCCTCTGTAGGGAAATAAGCCTTATTCATGAGGATTACCGTTGTCGCCAAACCCAAAAAGAAACGGGCTTATGTTGAGCAACTTTCTGCCAGTCAGTATGTTGTTTCCGTAAAAGAGCCTCCTGTTGACGGCCGTGCCAACGAGGCGATTATCAAAGCATTGGCTGAGTATTTCTCAATACCCCGGTCAAGTATCACTCTTATCTCCGGTCACACTGCCAAAATAAAGATTTTTGAAGTTCCCGAATCTCTCAGAGATTTTGAAGTTCTTCCCAAACAAAAGTCTCTCCTCTAAAGCTACAATAGTCACATGGAAGTCCGTCTCGAAAAATCCTGGAAAGATCTTCTCAAAGATGAGTATGACAAACCCTATTTTCGGGAGCTTTCCGAATTCGTTCATCGTGAATATCAGACAAACACTATTTACCCACCTCCCAAATTTATCTTCAATGCTCTCGACAGTCTGCCGGTCGGCAAAGTGAAGGTGGTCATCCTTGGCCAAGATCCTTATCATGGCCCGGGACAAGCCCACGGGCTTTCTTTTTCGGTCCCCGAAGGTATTGCTCTGCCCCCTTCTCTAAAAAATATCTATCAAGAAATTCAATCCGATCTAGGCAAGACTTCTCCTCACTCAGGCAATCTCGATCGTTGGGTCAAACAAGGGGTTCTGCTTCTCAATGCCACTCTAACCGTTAGGGCTCATCAAGCTGGCTCACATCAAAATCGCGGTTGGGAGCAGTTCACCGACGCCATTATTCATCGCCTTGCCGAACAAAAAGATCATCTTGTTTTTATTCTTTGGGGTTCATACGCTCAAAGAAAAGGGGCTTCTATCAATACCTCAAAACACTTGGTCATCAAATCACCTCATCCTTCACCTTTCTCTGCCTATAACGGATTTTTTGGGAGCCGTCCGTTTAGTCAGGCAAACACCTATCTCGAAGCACATGGCAATACACCTATCGACTGGTAGCTGAGTACTCCTTTATTCTTTTTATCGCTAAAAGCAACACAGTCAATGTCATTCCTCCAAAAATCGTTCTACCCTGTTCTTGAGACAGCCAAATATTTTGAGATAGATTAACCTCCATACTCAACAATTTTTCAAACACAAAAAAATAAAATATTGCGGCAAAAACTAGCCACCACATCATGCTCCATAATGATATGTAGCCAAAAATATTAAATCTACGGCTAGAATAATCCCAAAATTTTTTCTTGGCGATATGTTCGCAAAAATATCCTGCCACATACTCCCAAACTGAGGCGATTAAGGCCAAAGATAAAATCACTTTATACCAAGGCATCCACACTAAAGTTTTTGTTGTGTAATAAAAAAAGGTTCCCCCAACAGCATAAATAAAAACAATCGGAAAATTGTAAAAAAATCGATCCCCTTTATAAATCAGTTTTTTAGCTGTTATCGATGCCTGAGCCGACTCGATCACCATTCCCACAAAACCCATCAATAACATTATTATCAGAACCTGGTACATAACTCATTCTATCTTACTCGGCTTGTTATTTTATATCCTATATGATATAATCTAGCCATAAAATGCACCTTAAGGAGGAATAATGCTTAAGCCTTTAGATTTTGAAGCCGAATGGACGGAAATTGGCCGCGAGGCGGCCACAGGAGGTCAGTTAAACATCAGCCACCTCAAGGCTATCTACGATAATCTTGACCTCGCCCACATCAATCCAGCCCTTTTGCCTGATGGCCAAACCGTTCTTAGTAAAAAGTCCGAGAGAAGAAATGCCATCTTTACCATTGCCGAGAATCTCTGGGGCTTATCACCAAAAGAATGGTTAGACCAAGAAAACGACTGGCTCAAGGAAGCTCGTCAAATCAGTGGTAGTACTGAAGTCGAAGGAAAAGACAAAATCGAAGATGTCGTGTCTGCTGAATTGCTGATTCGTATCCTGGCTACGGTCAAGGTTGTCAGTGAAGAAAGTCACTCACACACAATTGTCTCTGAGGCGATCAATGCACTCAACCTGGTACTGGGCGAGGCTTGTGCCAAAGGCCGTACCCGCATGATTATTCGCGATGGTATTTCGGTTTATGCTCGTCTTCATCGCTCAGGTGTCATGTTTGGGGGAAGTGGCAAATATCTTCCTTATCCGCAAAAATCTCTGGTTGAGCTTTTTAAGCTCCTCCGCAAAGAGATGATTAGTCCGGAAGCATATCTAGCCTCCTAAATCGTCAAACCCACTCACTCGAGTGGGTTTTTTATGTCAAAACCACCGAAAAAAGCTTCCCGGGAACTGTACCAACTTACCTCCAAACCTCCTCTTAAAGTCTGTAAAACCCACCCATCTTTTTTGTGGCCAGCGTTCGTCAAAAGTGCCCTCAAAATCAAAGTACTTCAAACCGTTCCTTTTAGCCCGTAACATCTCTTCCCAGACCAGCTTGTAATGAGCTCCGCTTTTTCTGCCTTTCTCATTGGTCCATGTCTGGTAATAATTGGCTGTATCTTTTGAATAAATTACCATTAGGCCCGAATGGTACTCATCTCCTTTTCTGCTGACTACCAGTCTTGCTCTCCCTTTAAAACTATTTAGTAAGTTTTCTGTTTCTTTAAACGGCATAATCCATATTTTTGAGCATGCTTTCCACAATTGGCAAAATAGTTTTGGGTCAGCCTCCTCTATTTCTACTTTCTGATTCTTTTTTATTAACCGTTGTGCGTTTTTCGACAAACCATTCCAGAGTTCCTTTTCTGTCATTTGCAGATCGTTAATATAGGTACTCATTGCCAAAAAGGGGAATCTTGTTATGTGGTATCCCGCTATTTTGTATCTCTTTGGATTTTCCACCCTTACCGGTTCAATTACCGAGTTTGCCACCCAATATTTTCTCTTAATTTTTTTTAACTCCTCAAAATCAGGGTCGAAATTTGCTCTCTGAACTTTCATCATCGAAAATGGCCAAGGTTTAAGACGAAAAACAAATACCTGTATTGTGTGTTTGTCGTCTGCTGCCTTTATATTTATTGTCTTCCACCCCCTATGTTTAAGGTGTCCTCTCCACCCTTTTGTTTGTCGGATATCCTCCATCTACTTTCGGACACCGGCCAATAATTTCAGTCCAAGCCATCTCACCTTATCTGTCAGTCCGTAGACTTGATAAAGCCCTGGTCTCACTACCAAATCATAACTTCCCACAAACTCAATCAACTCCGCCCCATACCCCTGTTTGAAACGATGAAATCCATACCATGGGTCGCGGACATCAGGAACTGGTCCCAAACTGCCCCACATATCAAACAGACTGCACCCCAGTTTTTTACCATAGCGAATTACTTCCCACATCATTAGGTTACTGGCCATCACCTCTCGGTGTTCGTTGCTCGAAGCCCCGTAAGGATAGTAAAGCACTCCATTCAGAATAAAAACCATCCACGTAGTTAAAGTCTGACCTTGCCACACAGCCTTAAACAGATGGCCCATACCCGACTCAGTCATATTCTTCCACATTTTCCGGTGATAACCTTTAGAGTGCGCATAAAAACCCTGTCTTTTTGTCGTATCCTCCATTAATTTCCAGTACTCTTCAAAACCTTGTTCGCTACTATCTTCCACGATCTTTACCCCTTTCTTCTCGGCCAGTCTCAAATTATATCGAGTTTTTTGGTGCATACCGGCCAACAGAGCTTCCTCACTCTTTGCAATATCCAGTTGAAAAGTATACTTTGTAAAAAGTGATTTCCCCTTTACCCAATTAAAGTGTTTGGAAAGTAAGGCAATCTTCATTTTTGTTTCTGGTGAAATTTTTTCATTCGGTTCAAATTTGACAAAAATGGCTCCCTTTTTTGCTGCCAACTGTTTTATTTTATTTATTGCTTCATTATCGGGAATAGCTGACTTCGGGCAGTATCCAACACACCACTTGGTGTACGGAATTGTGTGCCAGGTTATTTGAAACACTTCTTTTGTTTTTCCTTTTTTCTCCAGCAATCGAGACAGGCCAACCCCAGTTTCTCGGCGAAACTCACCCCATTCCCAAGACTGCAGGGGGTGTCGGGCGATGTCGTTGAACTGTTTTTTATTTTTTTCTGAAACTTCCTCTATCACAAATCTTATTCTAACCTCAAATAGGCAATCTATCTACCATCCAACTACTATTAATTTCATTATTACCAATTATCTATCTCGGCAAAATCGTCTTTTGTCGCTTCGGCAATCTCCCAATCTTGGACAATAATTCTCTTCTTTTCTCCAAATTCATCTAGATCCGAAGTTTTTGGGGACATTTTTCTTTCGACATCTCGCACTTCACCAATTTTCTTCAAATGTTTTTCAGGTATCTCAGACAAGAATCTTGACGGGATTGAAGAGTGTCGACCGCCAAACACAAGTCGACTTCGTGCCCATGAAAGGGTCAATTTTATTTTGGCTCTAGTCATCGCCACATACATCAAGCGCCTCTCTTCTTCGATCTCTTCTTTTTCTCCCGAAAGCATTGATCGTGAGTGGGGGAACAAGCCTTCTTCCAAACCTACCACAAATACCGTCTCAAACTCCAGCCCCTTAGCGGCGTGTATTGTCATCAAAGTTATTTTGGCGTTTGATCTGTGCTGTTTGATATCCGACTCCGACAGAGCCGCACTTTCCAAAAATTTCTCCACATTTTCATAATCCGAAGCCACTGCTAAAAGTTCGTTGATATTTTCGATTCGGGCCACGTCATCTTCATCACGTTCATCAAATCTTTCCAAAAACCCAACTACATTAATTATTTCCTCCAGTAATTTTCCGGGATTTCCAGACCTTTTTTTAGTGGACTGAGTTTCCAGCCATTTATCAAAGATAGCCGCCCTTCTTTTCCCCAGTTTTTCAATTCTTGCTCGGCTAATTTCTTCCTTTGGATTGTTTACCACTCGAAGATAGGCAATCAGATCTTTAATTTCGGCTCTGTTATAGAAGCGCAAACCACCCACCAATTTGTAAGGGATATCTCGGCGCATAAGTTCATCTTCAAAAGCCCGAGACTGAGCATTGGTTCGGTAAAGAATCGCCGATTGCCCGTCTTCGGCAGAACTTTTCCTTGCTTGTTCTATCACGTATTTGGCTTCATCTCTTTCATCACTAGCCTCAAAAAAATCAACCATTTCTCCGACTCCGGCCGTTGTTTCCAGGTGTAATGTTGGGTGAGACGTGTTGTGGCTAATTACTCCATACGCTGTGTCTAAGATATTTTGTGTGGATCGATAATTCATTGGCAGACTCACCATCGAAGCCTTGGGGTACTCGTTCTTGAACAAGACAAGATTACGGTAGTCTGCTCCTCGGAAAGAATAGATTGCCTGAGCGGCATCTCCAACCGCTGTAATATTTTGTCTTTCCCCAGCCAACAATTTTGTCAGCTCAAACTGAGCTTTATTTGTGTCTTGGTACTCATCAACCAATATCCACTGCAATCTTTCATTGATTTCTTTTCGGATTCTTTCAATTCTCAACAAGGCGACTGCCTTTACTAAAAGGTCGTCAAAATCCACCGCATTATTGTTTTTGAGTTTGTCTTGATATGCCTTCCACACTTTCACTACCATACGGCGGAAGTAATCGTTGGCCGAAGTTTCTGCTTCAGACAGGCTTACCAAATCATTTTTCATCTTACCAATCACGGCCAAAAACATTGATGGTTTAGACTCTTTGGGGTCAATATCCATCTCCTTTAGAACCTTTTTCATGGCCGCTTCTGAGTCGTCGCTATCGAAGATCACATAGTTTGGATTAATATCGGCGTTCGTACCATACTCTCTAAGTAATTTCGCGCAAAAAGTGTGAAATGTTCCTGCAAAACCCAGTGACACACTTTTCCCTTGGAGTTTTTTTACTCTTTCCTTCATCTCCTCGGCGGCTTTATTGGTGAAAGTCAGTAAGGCAACTTGCTCGGGTTTAACTTTCTTTTCTCGAATCAAATACGCTGTTCTGTAGGTTAGGACTCTCGTTTTTCCCGAACCTGCTCCTGCCAAAATCAACAAAGGACCTTTTCCAAAAACCACTGCTTCTTTCTGTTCCTTATTAAGCCCTTTGAAAAAATCGTCCATAACCAGTATATTGTAGGACAATCTGGCATATAATTGGTTCAGATTATGAAATACGTAATCGGTAATTGGAAAAGTAACCAAAATCTCACCGAGTCCCTTATCTGGATTGATGGCATCCAGGCCATCAACCCTCGTTTTTCTTCTGACGTGATCACTATTCTCTGTCTTCCCTTCACCGACATTGCCGCTTTCAATCACAAACTCGCTGATATGAAAATCCCCATTATCACCGGAGCCCAAAACGTTTCTCATTTGCCACCCGGCAAGCACACTGGGGAGATCACGGCCAACATGCTGTCCGAGTTGGTAAGTTACTGTATTGTTGGTCACTCCGAGCGTCGTCGGGAATTTGCCGAAACCAGTGACATGGTTGCCGAAAAGACTAAGTATCTGCTCGAAAACTCGATTACTCCGATTGTTTGTCTCGACACACCTTACCTCGACGAACAAATCAAAGCGCTTTTCCAAAATAATATCGATGTCTCTCGTTGTTTCTTTGTCTACGAACCCCTCGCCGCAGTTGGGACAGGGAATCCTATTGATCCGGTCGATGCCAATCATGTTGTTCACCAAATTAGTTTTCTTATCGACAATCAAGCCCACATTCTTTATGGCGGCTCAGTCACCTCGGAAAATGTGAAGTCTTTTGTCGATCAAAGTCGCATTGATGGTGTTCTCGTTGGTGCTGACAGCCTAGAACCAACTTTATTTGCCGGAATCATCAATAGCCTAGCCTAATGAAACTCAGCCATCTCAGATCAGGCCGGCTTTTTATTCGCTTTGCTTCCTTTATTAGACGTCATCTTCTTTTTCTCTTTCTTGCCCTCCTCGTCGCTATACTCGGGTTCTTTGGTTGGAAGGGGATGGGATATCTTGCCGGTCTTCACCTCAAACCTCAAGATCTACTAAGTTTCTTTGGCACACCAGCCGGAAATCTAGACAACACCAACGGTGTCACCAACTTTCTTATTCTTGGCATTCGAGGTGAGGGCACCGACTCTCCCAATCTTGCCGACACTATTATTGTCTTGTCTTACAATCATCAATCAAAAACAGGCACCCTTATCAGTATTCCTCGGGATCTCTGGGTTCCTTCACTCCAGGCAAAAATTAATACTGCTTATTACTATGGAGAGGAAGCAAGTCCCGGAGCGGGAATCAAAATGTCTCAGGCAGCCATTCTTGAAGATCTTGGTTTGCCCATTCACTACACTGCCGTTATCAACTTCACTATTTTCAAAGAAACTATCGACCTTCTCGGTGGTATCGATATCAACATCGATCCCGGTTTTACCGACACCGAGTTTCCTATCCCCGGCAAAGAAGACTCTCTCCCTATTTCCAGTCGCTTTGAAACCATCACTTTTGCCACAGGCTCAGCCCACCTCGATGGCGAAACTGCTCTCAAATTTGTTCGTTCCCGCCACTCGGAAGGGGACGAGGGTACAGACTTCGCCCGCTCTCATAGACAACAGCAGGTGATCACTGCTCTCAAACAAAAAATGCTTACCCCCAGCTTCCTTCTAGACCAAAACAAAGTCGATCAATTTTTCTCCATTCTCGACTCAAATCTCAAAACAAATATTGATCACTCTCTCTACCCCACCTTGGCCAAGGTCGCTCTAGAAACAAAAGATAATCCCTTAAAGTCTTTTGGTATCTCCGACCTTCCCGATGAGAACGGTGTTACCATCCTCTACAATCCACCTACCGCGGCTTACAAAGGGGCTTGGGTCCTCATACCCAAAGATAACAACTGGTCGGCCCTTAAGCAATACACCGCCAATCGTCTCAACGGTACTCAATAGTGGGTTATCTTGATTAGATAAGTCTCACCGGTACTCCAAACTACTTCCCCGAACTGCCATAGTTTTTCTTCGTTTATCCGATACGATATCTTTTCGTCTTGTCCAACCAAAATCCAGCCAACATTGTATTTCTTTAATATCTCCGCGGTGTCTCCAAGATCTTCGCCCTGATATATCTCAGTCACCTCGTCCTGTCTTTCGGCTACCACCCCAAAACCTCCTCTCCACAGCCATTCATGAACTCTCCAACCCTGGATGGTTGGTACTCCCGAAAATACCGATACCGCATTTTGCAGGGTATAGCTTTCACCTACAGCTTCAACCATATTTTTGCCGTTCCTGTTTTCTTGGAGATATTTAATTGCTCCATAATTTTCCGGCATCTTTGTCTCCATCCATTTTTCCCCATCCAAGCCTTGATAATTTTTAAATCCGCCATAGTAAGTTGGAAACGCTTCAAATGGGAAAACCATTGTTCCTACAAATATCCAAAACACGGCAAAGAATGCTCCAAACCTCCAAACAATGGGCATTTTTACTTCCCGATCTAGCAGTTTCCCCCAACAATATCCAGCCAGTATTCCCATCATGATAAAGGCCTGATAAGTTAGTTTAAACATCGTGTTCGCCCTAGGATAAGTAGCATAAATGTCTCTGGCAAAAACAAACTCCGGAATGGCAATCAATAGTAGCGCCGTAATCATTAAGGTTCTCACCAAATGACGATTTTCACCCTTTCCTTCAGTAATTACCGCCACGAAACTGACGATTATTCCTCCTGTCCACAGAGCAGCCAACTGCCAAAGAGGAGACCTCGCACTTACTATTCCTATTCCGTTTGAAATCGGAATAAACTTCAACCCCCACGGTATTGCCACCGCAAACATCGTCACAAACATTATCATTGCTACTCGCAAAATATCCTTAATGTTATTTTTGTTCGACAGAGCCATCTGAGCGCTTAACACTATCAAAAGTAATCCGTAGACAGCCACATCCCATGTGTTTGTCATCATCATCACCCCAAATAAACACCCCATGATTATTTCGTAAACTCTTTTTCGGTCTTTAATCCACACAAAAAGGACAATCAAAAACGCCAAAATCACCGGCAGATCCAAAACATGTCCATGAAGATCAGAAACCACAAAACTGTAGCTGGGAAATTCGTGAATTGTGTTGTAAATAAACCTCGTAGCATCGGCATACCAGTAATTACTTAAACTCTGATTTTCAATCAGATACCAAATTACTTGACTGTTGCCTGCCAGAAGTACAGATAGAGCTCCTACCAGGCCTCCTACCAAAGACGCCCTGGCGTTGTGTTTTCCTGTCAACATATAACTGGCCATAAAAACCAGGTCGACACAAACCCCAAAAATAAATGCCAACATTAAGTTATAACCAACTGCCGCTTTTACCCCCCAAATTTTTATCAGAATGCTCGCCCAAAAATGTCCAAAAGAGTAGTAATTTATGGATTGACCCGCCTGCCACATATCAAGAGCGGGTAAGGTAAGTGAGTTCAAGTACTGATTCACAAAACCAAAATCCATGTATTTCTCAAGGCTGTCCAAACTGGGGTCATATGCTCTTAAAAGAGCAATTCCGCCAAATCCAATGATAAACAAATACTCTTCAATCGACACAAGTTTCGCAATCCCTCTTGGAATTGTGACTGCTCCCAGACCCTCTTTAATAATCAGAAATAGATCGGCCAAGCCGATGAAAACTAAAAATGCCCAAACTCCGGCCTGAGTATTTGATGGTAATCCTAGGTAGGACAACTGCCAGATAAGCAGGGCACTTACCAAAGAAACGAATACTCGGCTCAAGCACCACCCCTTGTCCGGCATTTTTCCAAAAAACTTTTTCACCCACGGCCATCCCAAAAACTGTAATCCCAAACTTATGGCATATGTTTGCAAAATAATCAAAAAATCACCGTTGGCCATTCTTTATCTTAAATCGGTTAACACCTGTTTGGCTACCTCATTGCCCATTTTTACTGCATAATTTGTTCCTCGATCAAAAGGATAAACCATACTCATATTGGCAATATAAAGTCCCGGATACTTTGTTTTTGTCGTCGGTTTTTGTCGGGAATAATTTACTGGGAAGACTGGTTGAGAATATGGTTTTCGAAAAAGAAAAACATTTTTAATCCACTTTTTATGAAAGTTCTTATTTATTTTTCGCAGGAAAGGCAGATACATTTCCAGTAGTTCTTCTTTGCTCATCTTTAACTGTTTGCTGTCTTCTGGCAAATAATTTCCCAAGTACACAATCCGGTTATCATCGTAGTTTTTTTTGTCAATCATGTTGGTGTGTTCCACCGCTACCAAAAACGGCCATTTATCTTCCAGAATATTCATCCAATAACCGTTTATTAGTTTGTTGCTTGTTTCCAAAACCAATGTTTGTCCCCAGAGATAGTCAATTTTTGGAACCTCCACTCCTTCCAATAGGTCTTTTGCAATAGGCATCTGCGTCGTTACTACCACTCCATCAAATTTTTCTTTGTTTACTAGCCACTTTCCCTCTGATGGTTTTATCTCCGCCACTTTTTCTTTTAATTTTATTTTTCCTCCCAGATTCGTGATTTTTTCCCAGGATTTGTCGGCCAATTTTTGGAACCCTCCTTCAAAATATCCCAAACGACTGCTTCGTTTGGCAACCCTAGCCCAAAACCAAGCCATGTTAACCTTTTCTGTATATGGTCCGAATTTTGCCTTAATCAGTTTTCCCCAGATGACTCGATACCCCTCTTTGCCTATCAATCCGGGGAGCGTCTCTGTCACCTTATACTTTTCCAAAAATAGTCCGTTAGGGATCATTTTTAAGATCAAAAGCCCCAGTCCCATCCGAACTCTTCCCCAAAGACTCATTTGAGAAAATCTCAAAACAGACAATGGGGTGTCCAGTTGGATTTCCTTCCCTTTCAAATAACTTGTGGTTAGGGGCGATTTGATCTCTACTGGCCAATCTACTTTTCGTGCCAGCTCCGCAATCTCTTTGTCATTTGTAAAAACATGATGATAAAAAAACTCCAAATCCCATTTCCATGTTCCCTGATTAAAACCACCCGCCAAACCTCCCAGTTTTTCTCCTTCCTCAAAAAGAACCACCTCAACTCCTTTTTCCAGCAAAGACAAAGCACAGGCAACTCCGGTAAAACCTCCCCCGACAACTGCGATCTTCATGTCTTTACAGCGCTAAGAGTATTCCTACTACTGCCAAAAGCAATCCACCGCCAAAGGCCGCAATTCCTGGCAGATCAAGGATACCTGTCTCCGGCAAGATAGTTGGGGTAGCCGCCGTTGTGGCGATTTTTGTTGGGCTAGCAGTAACAACAGTTGTAGTTGTAGTCGTTGTAACAGTCGCACAAACACAGTCTGACTCGGTAAGACATGCCGCCAGTCTACACTTGTTTGTTGTTGTGTCACAGGTAAGTCCAGAACCGCACTCTTCATCAGTGGTACACGTGTGATTACAGCCCACAACCGTGCTCACCGGTAAATCTTTGGTTAAGGTTAGCGAACCGGCATTGTCCGAAGTCACGGCTGCCGTATTGGTAATTACCGCACCGTTAACTACATCGCTCGACGTCTTCACTCTAAATGAGAAAGTCTTTGTCTCATCGGGGTTGATTGTCGTACTGCAAGTTACAAGCTTTTCGGCAACACTCCATGAACACCCACTCACTTTGTCAACATATGTTAGCTCGGTAATTTCAGCTAAAGAATCTTTTATTGTTACTCCGGTTGCCGTTGCCTCACCGGTATTTTTCAAGGAAATAGCGTAAACATATGTTTGGCTCTTCGCCACTGTATCCATAGCCGTCTTTAGTGAGTAACTACCGGCAGTATTTGTCGTTTCGTTCTCATATGCTGTTTTTACTCCTTCAATGGTAGTTGTTTTTTCAGCAACTGCCACTGCAGACGCCGTAGCTACACATGAATCAGACCATACAATTGTTGCCGACTCACTCGCCGCCGGTTTACTTTCGGGAGCTGTAGGGGCTACAGCTTGTCTTGTCGACAGTTGTGTGGCCACATAAATTGATGCTCCTCCCAGTATTAGTACCAAAGCTACCAAGACAATCGCCAGTATTTTTTTCTTGTTATTCATTTTTCTTATTGTGCAGTGGTAGTAACTTGACCTTCAAAAGAATACGCGCCCAAAGCTGATATGGTGTATGGATAATAAACCAACTTAGTCCAATTTGACGTCGTTTTTTCTCTTGCTGTCAGCCAGTCTCCGGCAGATCCGTTGGTGGTCACTCTAAATTTTCCGCTTAAGTTCTCCATACTTGCTTCCATTTCGAATTGCAAAACATCACCAATATGAAGATTCTGTAGTTCGGTGGCTGTCAGTGCTGTGGAGCTATATGCACTTGTTGCTGTGTCGTATTTGTAGATATTGATCTTCGAACACATTCCAACTGTTGTCGAAGATGAGTAACCAACAGCAACAGTGAAGTCATCAAAGTCATATTTTTCCGCCATGCTCTGATCGGGTCCGCCAGTAATGATCGAGTCAGCCCAGCACATCACCGGATAATCAACATCTGTTGTTTCGGTTTTAAGATCAAACAAAGCACTCGCCTTTGTCACTGTACCCGACGCGTCACACGAAGGGTGTGCTGTCTGCACAGACTTTGGTTTTCTCCAACCCAAAGACGCACCACGACTCACATCGACATCCTCTTTCAAAGTAATACTCATCGTGTACACAGACCCCGCACTTACCGTGCCGATAGTATAAGAAGTTCCACCAACGACATAGTCACCCGAAGAGGGGATAGAAAAACTCGCCGCTCCATCTCCACTCTTTTTGGTTAGACTCACTTTGTAATGAAAAGTACCACTCAAATAAATAGCCGCCGTTCCGGTTCTTTTAAAAGTAATCTGATTTGCCTCTTGGAACTGATCGATCGTATCACTTTCACACCACAGTTTTTCTTCTGCTCCATTTAATATCCCGCTTGAGTCTGGCTCCTTACAGCCTGTAGTACAGCAGTTGGCATCTTTGGCATAAGTGGATGTAGTACGACAGCACTGAGTTCCGCAGTCATATTTGTGGTACGCTGTTGAGCCGCATCCATCTGTTGGTTTACTTACATACAAAGAAGAACTGCTCTCACCACTCGTTGTTGTGGTTTTAGTATTATTATCACCACCACCAGTACTATTATTTGTTGCTGGCGGCGGTGTTGGTGTTGTTACGATCTTTGAAATACAATGATCATAATCCCATTCACAGTCACTTCTTTGAATGCATTGAGTTTCATAAAGTAAACGGCACAGTGCCGCCGCCTGTGGTTTACTTTCCGGCGCTGTTGGTGCTACTGCTTGTCTAGTAGATAACTGATTTGATACATAGTAGGCTGCCCCAGCCACACCGACCACCAAAAGCAAGGCTAAAGCCCCCAAAATTACCGGTGAGACCTTCTTCTTCGCCGCTGGCATTTGTACTTCAGTTGGCACTGGCGTTTCTGTCGTAGTTGTAGTCGTTGTTTCTGTTGTCATCGGTGCGGGTATCGGAACAGGAGACTCCTCAGTAGGAGTATCAATGGGAGTTGTCATCGGAGGAACTTCAACTGGCTCTGTCGAGGTTACTGTTGTGGTTGTTGTCATTGGTCCTGGCTGAGAAGGGACAAAAGGTGTTTCCGGTTCAGGAGTTTCTACTGGAGGAATAGCGGTCTGTGGAGGTGTCTGCGGAGTTATATCCTCAGGCATGGCGGGAACGTTTGGAGGAGTACCGGAAACTAAAGGCTGAGTATTTTGATTTTGATCATCCATGCGCTTAATTAGCGGTCCAATAAAACGGACCTATCTACACTATAGATAAAATATACTTTCCCGTCAATCTATCCACCATCGTCTTGAAATTTTTCCAAATAACAGCATCCCAAGGCCCAAAACTGCCAAAACCACGGTCAGAGAAAGTGTTCCGGTATCTGTCAGTGTTCCCGATGTCGTTGCCGGCATACTTGCTTTTTTGGTTGGAGTTGCCGAAATTGTTGCTGTTTTGGTTGTCGTTACTGTTGCTGAAGGTGTAGCCGTAAAGGCTGGTAGTCCGCCAGTGCTTTCTGCCGCCAAAACGGTGAAACTTCGGACCACTTTTTGGAAAACATTATTTTCATCGGTATACTCCAGTGTTAGGGTGTGTACTCCTGGTTCCAAATCCTGAGGAGGAGTCCACGTCCAAAGACCATCCTTGTCTGCCTTAATCACCTGAGTCATTTCCAGAGCCGAGTGAACGGTAATCTTTATTGTTGTTCCGGGGTTTGTTTTTCCTTTAAACTCCGGTGAGCTTGTTGCAATCATCTCTCCATTAATGGCCGGATTCAAAATAATCACCGACCCGGCTGACTCCGAAGCGTCGGGAGACAAAACTATCGATGTAGCCTCCTCAGCAATATTTTTGAAACCGCTGCTTTTTGTGGCTGTATCCGTCAAAGTTCCCGATGTCGTTGCCGTGGTTGTCTCAACAAAACTCTGATTTTTTCCTAGAACAATATCCGGTACCGGTTTTGCATTACCGGTGTTGGTTATTGCCGTGGCCGTTCCCGAAATTCCGGCTTGAACAAAGATCGAGATCAGCGAAGTTGAGGCGTCATAGCTCAAAAGGTCTCCGCTACTGTTCCTCGAAAGTAGCAAGTTTAGTTTCCATGATCCTTCGGTATTCGTCATTGCGGATAGTGTTTCTCCTCCTTCAACTTCGACATACACGATGGCATTTGTAATTGGACTGCCGTTTGCCCCCAACACTTTCCCGCTGATTACATCTTCCGTCTGTGAAGCTACCACCTGTTTTCCCGTTTGCACGGTGAAGGGTTTCCCGTTGTCGTCATACATCTGCGACCCCGATCCAATTTCAAAGTAGATTGTTCTGTTTGGATTTAATCCGGTGACGGTTACGTAGTGGTTTGTCGAAGACTGCGAACTCCCGGAGATCTGGTCCCGTGCATCTCCAGCTGGTGTTGTAATTTTTGCCGGGTTTTCCGAGTACTTCAAATATCCGGTTACCGGAGTGTCGGTTGTCCAACTTACGGTAAAAGTATCGGCTCTGCGGTTGGATATTTTTACATTTTTGGGCGAAGCTGTCGGGCCTGCCTTTGTCACCAGTCCTTGCCTGCTATTTACCAAAATCACACCGGCGACTAATCCACCCAATAGAATCAACACCCCAAGTAGGGTTGGAATTCTTTTAGTCATTAGTCCTTGTTTTGCCATATTTATTGTTGTGCCGACGGGCTTGCTTCTTCTGTTTCTGTTGTTGTTCCCGCCGAAGTTGCCTCAGGTGTTACTTCTGCGGTTTCAAGAACACTGGTGGTAACTAAATATCCATCCATCTCACTTTCAGTGTAAACCTCTCTGCGGGCAAGATCATCAATTACTGTTTGTTTGATAATCCCATCAATTGATTTAATAGCTTCTTTTTGTTCGGCAGTAGTTTGGGTTTTCACCGAGGCCGCATAGATTTGGTATGCCAAAATACCTCCCACAATAGCCAGTCCCAACAGTCCAATCAGTAGGATGTACGACGAGATTGTTCGGGTTGGTTTCATTTTGTTGTTGAGTAAAAATAAAAGGTAATCTGCCCCGATGCTTTCAGTAGATCGTCGGCTTTAGTAAGACCCAGTTGCTTGGATAATGATACTGAATCAATCACGGCCAAACGGTCCATATTTTCAACATCGTTAAGGAAAGCAACTACGTTTAGAGGTTTTCCTGTTACTGAAAAAGTAGCCGTACTTACGATAATGTTGTTTGCTGATGGTTTTACAATTCTGCTACTCCAATCTCCTTTTACGATCCCCTTGCCATACAAAGTATAACCGGGGAGAGAGATCGACTCTATATTTACGTTGTTTTTTCGTGCCAAGTACTCCCATCTTTCACTCATCCCTGTGTAAGAAAAATTGTCGGGTACCGCTTCATCAAAAAGGCCAAGATTCGAGGCATGTGTCTGTAGTTGTTTTTGAGCATTCAGTAGTTGAGTAATCTTGGTATCAGCTTTTCTGCTTACTGCTTCTTGATCCTCAATCTTCTTTTGTAAAGTCGCCACGTTAACTAGAGTTGGTCTAATTGCCGCCGTAATCAAAATTATTACCGAGAAAATCGACAAAATGATCTCAATCGATGCTTTAACCTCAGGGCGTTTATAGAGTAGCCCAATTTTTTGGTAATAAAGGGCGTATTTTTCGTTGTTAATTAGACTGGCCATCTTTAAAAGTTAATTGAACATTAAACTTCACTCCACCGGACGTTTGATCAAAAATCGTGTCTCTCATACTAATATTTGTTACCCCCTCAAGTCTTTTTAGTCCGCTAATCAACTGGGCAAATCCGTACTCGGACTGGGCTTTTCCGATTACTGTCATTCCATTTTTGGTTAAATTAAGCGAATCAACAGTTGTTCCCGAGGGAACGACCTTAGTTAAATTGTCAATCTTGGTTCCAAAATTTAGTCCGCTACTCATGTATGCTTCGACAGGTTGTTGTTTTGCCAGTATTTTTCTAATACTCGACTCTACCTCACCGTATGCCTGAATTTGTGCTTGCTTTTGGATAATCGTTTCGTTTAGATCGTCGAGCTTCTTATCAAAGTAAAATCTGGATCCAAAAGCCAAAAGCACCACGAACTCGGTCATAACGACCAACACTCTGCCTATGGTTGTTACCCATTTTAAAATCTTCCCGAAGATTGAGAATTCAAAACTATCCTTAGGTAGTAAATTGATACCAGAAACACCTCGCTTTATAGCCACACTTCCAGTGTATCAAAAAATAGCGACGTTAGGGGGTGACTTTTTTGGCTAAACGAGCCTTAATTCTATCCGCCTTACCTTTTTTAATGACGCCTTTTTTGGCGGCTTTGTCCACCATAGAAAACGCCTTGGAAAGATTTTCCGAGGTCAACGCTTTTTTGAAAGCGTCAATTGCTGACTTGGCTTTTGTTTTCGAAGACTTGTTGAAAACTGCCTTCTTTTTGTCGGATCGAAGTTTTTTTATTGCTGATTTGGTTATTGGCATGCGCTAATTTTACCACGAGCTCCACCTAGCGCAAGTCATCATCTTGAATTAAAATCACTTTACAGTGGTTCAAAAAATATTTTCACGATCACAAGAGTTACTTAACCGTAAAAGTTCTAGTATTCTTTCTGCCGCAACGATCATAGCGGCCTCATTTTTGCTGTCGGCCTTTTTGGGGCTCATTAGGAATCGTCTATTAGCAGCTCGTTTTTTTGGTGGACTCGAAGGGAATCTCGACGCTTACTTTGCCGCCTTTATTATTCCGGACACCGTTTTTCAGCTTTTTGTCGTTGGTGCAGTTTCCGCCGCTTTTATTCCGATTTACCAGAGTTATCTCAAAAAATCCGTCAAAAAAGCCAACTTTATGGCCAACGTTGCTCTTACTTGGGTCACCTCTATCCTATTAATAATTTCCATCCTCATCGCCATCTTTGCCAAACCCCTTAGCCAGTTAATTTCTCACTACACCGGCGCCCAGCTTGATCTCATGGTCGATCTGATCCGGCTCATGTCGATTGCTCAGATATTTTTTACCCTATCCTCTTTCCTTACCGGTATTCTTCAGGCTCAGCAACGCTTTTTAATTCCTGCCATTGCTCCACTTTTTTACAATCTGGGGACCATTCTGGGTATTCTCATTCTCACTCCTTATCTTGGTATCTATGCAGCTGCCATCGGTGTGATTTTTGGCTCCCTTCTTCATATGCTTGTGCAGATACCTCCTTCACTGAGTCTTCATTACTACCCCAAAATTCGTTTTCGTCGACATCGGGGAGTGATTCGTATGTTGCGCCTTATGCCCCCTCGCACTCTTTCCTTGGCTCTGATTCAGGTTGAACGCATCGTCTCTCTCAATCTAGCCTCTGCTCTCTCCGCCGGTTCGTTTACCATCTTTAATTTTGCTCGTCAGGTCTATGTCTTGCCAATTTCTCTTTTTGGCGTCTCTCTTGGCCAGGCTTCCTTTCCCACTCTATCTGAAGAAGCTCTCAGTAAAGATCAAACAAAATTTGCCAGCACTCTAGGCAAAACGATTCTCCAACTGTTCTTTTTCTGTTTCCTTACTTCTGTTTTAATGCTGATACTCAGAATTCCTATTGTGCGTATTGTTTTTGGTGCCAAAAACTTTCCTTGGGAAGCCACATTGCTTACCGGTAAAGCCCTGGCCGTTTTTTCTCTCTCTATTGCTCCTCAAGCCGCAGTTCAGGTTCTCACTCGTGCCTTTTACGCCAAAAAAGATACCAAAACCCCTCTCATTATCAATATTGCCACCATAGTTCTCTTTATCATCACTTCTTATCTCTTTACCAACAGCCTTTCCCTGGGAGTTTTAGGTATGTCTCTGGCCATGAGTCTTTGCAACGCCCTTAATTTCATTATTCTTTATCTTGTTATTCGTTCTCGTATTCCCAGCATGGGTCTTACCAAAGAAATCTTTAAAATGTTCTTTGTTAGTGTTTTAACCGCCTTTGCCCTTTGGGTTCCTATGAGATTATTAGATACGTTTGTTTTTGACACTACCCGTACAGTGCCTTTGTTAGTTCTTACGGCCATTGTCAGCCTTATTGGTTTTGGTGTTTACTATGGTTTATCTTCTCTTCTTAGAGTCAAACAGCTCGATGATGTTAAGACACTCTTTGGTAAACTAGGCAACTGGCGCAAAGTTCTCGGAGAAACCGACGAGGTCATCGAGGCTCCTGTTGCCAACTAGTCCTTTATGGAAAACAAAATTCGCAACTTTTCTATCATTGCTCATATCGACGCTGGTAAATCCACTCTGGCGGATCGTATGCTGGAAATCACCGGCACAGTCCAAAAAGACAAAATGGTGGCCCAGCTTCTTGATAGTAATCCCATCGAACGCGAAAGGGGAATCACCATCAAACTGGCTCCGGTCACCATGAACTACAAAGGACACACCCTTAATCTTATTGATACCCCGGGTCATGTGGATTTTAATTACGAAGTTGAGCGCGCCTTGGAAGCCTGCGATGGGGCCATCCTCCTTGTTGACGCTACCAAAGGTGTTCAGGCCCAAACCGTGGCCAACCTCAGGCTTGCCAAGAATCTTGGTCTTACCATCGTTCCGGTAATCAACAAGATCGATGCTCCTCTCGCTGATATTGCCGCTTCTGCCCGTCAGATCAAGCAACTTCTCAACATTACCCAAGAACCATTTATGGTCTCAGCCAAAACCGGTGAAGGTGTCGCCGAACTTTTGGATAAAGTCATCTCCGATTTACCTGCTCCCAAAATTGAGGACAAACCGCTTCAGGCTCTTGTTTTTAACTCTGTTTTTGATACTCATCTGGGTGTTATCGCTTTCGTCAGAGTCATCTCCGGCAATCTCCAAAAAGGGGACAAACTTGGATTTTTAAACTCTGGTCAGACTCTAGCAGCTTCCGAAATTGGTGTTTTCTCACCCCAAAGACAAGAAAAAGAAACTATTACTGCCGGCAACGTCGGTTACATTATCACCGGTCTCAAAGACATCAGACGTATCTTGGTCGGAGATACCCTTTGTTTAGCTTCCCAAAGTAAAGAAGTCTCCCCCTTACCCGGTTTCAGACACATCCACCCCAATGTATATCTAGATATGTATCCGGCCGACGGTTCTCAGTATCGTGATCTAGTCGATGCCCTCGAGAAACTCAAACTCAACGACTCCGCTCTCACTACCCAAGGAATCAACTCACCCATACTAGGTCAGGGTGTTAAGGTAGGATTCTTGGGGCTCCTTCACTCCGAAGTTGTAGGCGAAAGACTGGATCGTGAATTTGGTCTTCCTGTTATCGCTGTTTCTCCTTCCGTTGAATACAAAGTAAAACTTCGTAACGGTACCGAGAAAATTTTTAGCTCAGCAGCCGATTTCCCTGACCCCGCTATTATTGCCGAAGGATTCGAGCCTCTGGCCAATGTCAAAATTGTCGTTACAGATCAGTATGTCGGGGCTGTCATGCAGCTTTGCCAAGATCTTCGTGGCAGTATGATCGACGTTTCATATCTTGATCAATTAGTTGAGATTGATTACTCGTTACCTCTCATCGAGGTCATCACCGCTCTTCATGATAGCCTCAAGAGTGTCTCACAGGGATTTGCTTCCCTAGACTATGAACTTTCCGGCTGGCAAAAAGCCGAGCTGGTCCGTTTGGATGTACTTCTTAACCACGAAGTCTTTACCCCTATGAGCATTATCACCGTCAAAGAGAAATCCAGCTTCAAAGCCAAAGCCATTGCCGCCAAGCTCAAGGAAGCTATTCCGCGTCAGCAATTCGAGATTCCAATTCAGGTGGCGATAGGTGGTCAAATTATCGCTCGTGAAACGATCACTGCCTATAGAAAAGACGTCGACGCCAAGCTCCACGGCGGTGATTTCACTCGTAACCTCAAGCTCCTCAACAAACAGAAAAAGGGCAAAGCACGCATGAAGCAATTTGGCAAAGTCCAGCTTCCACAGAGTGCCTTCCTCGCCGTTGTCAAAGCCTAAAACTCCACTGTAAACATCGCCGCCGAGTTCGGTTCAAAATACTCTCTCGTTTGCCAAGTCGCACTATCCGTGGCTATTTTTACACTTCTGCTGTCTCCCATAAAGTCCTGTCTGGTTATCGTAAATGTTTGTTGTGGTAAGTTCTCAAATGTCATGGGCACCGACTCCGCATGTTTTCCGGTCGGGTCATAGTTAACTACTAATATTTTTAGGTTTCCGTCATCATTGCTTGAGGCAATACTTTTTACCCATGAACCCTCACCAGAAACACTCATCCGATATGGCCATAAAGAACTAAGAAAAAGAAGAGCATTATATCTTGGCTTCTTCTCCGGTGTTCCGAATTTCTCGTTGGTCAGTAATCCCCATCTTCCCCAGTATTTTTCATTTCCCGGTCCATCTTTAATCTCAAAGACAAAAGCTTTATCCACCACTCCCATCATTGTTCTTGCCGCCGCAATGGTGTGAATTGCTCCGCTTTTTTCGTCATAACCTTTATCGTTTTCACTATTAAAACCCCACTCAGTAACGTAGTATTTAAGATTAGTTAGGGCAGGTATCTTTTCCGCCCAGTTCCTTGCTTGTTGCACGTCTTTTTCAAACTGAGTCAGGTCTGTTGTATATCTGTGCCAACTCAAAAAATCCATTCTCAATTTATTGGTATCTACATATTTAATTAGATTTTCCAGCCAGTTTTGATACAGCGCTGTTGTCGCTGGTCCACCAATCTCAAAGTCATTAACATTAGTTATGTTCATCGCCGCCCGTGCCGAAACTCCATACATATCCAGATAATTTGTTTGGCCATATGTCTTATATCCTCCAAACAAATCCGGCTCGTTCCATACTTCATAAATTACCCCGGTAATGTTTCTTTGGTCTCTTCCGCTAAAATGCTTGATCGTCGCCCCAACAACCTGCCCCCAGTCATTCCAGTCACGGGGAGTCGAAACCATGTCTCCTTTTGAAATTGCCGTTGGCATATATGAGAGTGACAGCATCGGTTTTGCTCCTGTAGCCAGGATCGAGTCCACTGCTCTGTCCAGTCCGCTCCAGTCATAGCTCAAGTTACCACTCGTACCGGATACAACTTTAAACGCGTCGTAAATATGATCTATTCTGATGTAAGCAGGTTGCAAGGCTTTAACTTCAGGCACCACGTTCGCTATCATATCTTTCGCCTCCTCTCCTCCTTGGGCCAGATTCTTCCATGGAGTTGGCATTTTTCCCAAGATCCCTTCATAGTTAAAAATCAAGTTTGCTGCCTGCCCGGAAGCTTTTCCTGTTAGTCTAATTGCTGTTGGAATAGCTATTGTGACCAGAACAATCACTGCCAATCCAATAAAGAGCGGTATCAATCCTTTAATCATTTCTCTTCTGGTAGCCATAGATTTACTTTACATCATTTACTCACTTGACTCCCATTTATCACTCATGTTATATTACTGCTAAGCACTTTCATTACGAGAGTGATAACAAAAGATTATGGATCTAACTGAAAGACAGATACAAATCATAAAAACGATTGTTGAAGAGTTTACCGAAACGGCCGAACCGGTCGGTTCAGTCTCTTTGGAAAACAAATATCGTCTGGGCGTTTCCCCGGCAACTCTCAGAAACGAAATGGCCGTTCTAGAGGAAAAGGGTTTCCTTAGCCAGCCTCACACATCCGCTGGTCGTGTTCCTACTCCCATGGCGATCAAGTTCTATGTCAACGAACTGATGAAAGAAAAAGATCTTTCTGTAGCCGAAGAAGTCAACGTCAAATCTCGTGTTTGGGATCATCGCTATAACCCCGACGACCTTCTCCGTGAAGCAACCAAAGTCCTCTCCGAAAGAACCAAGGCTCTCTGTGTAGCAACTACCGATGAAGGTCAGATGTATCACGCTGGTTACGCCAATATTTTCAACGACATTGAATTCCAGGATTTTGAAACAGCGAAAGAAATCTTTTTTCTCCTAGACCAAAATCAACGCCTCTTAGATATCTTTAACCGTGCCGGTAACAACTCACCTATTCATATATTGGTGGGTGATGAAATGGGTATTACACTTCTCCGCCCTGCTAGTTGTGTTTTTGCCGATATCAATATCGGCGGTCACAGAGGAAGTCTCGGCATCATCGGTTCTAGTCGTCAGGAATACGATCGTAATATTCCCTTCGTTCGTTATGTTGCCAATTTAGTTAATCAAATAGCTCAAGAATGGTAAAAAAAGCCCCCACTTCTTCCAAAGAAATCGAAAAACTCACTACTCGTATCTCCGAGTTGGAAGAGAATTACAAACGTGTTTTAGCCGATTATCAAAACCAAGAACGTCGTTTCAAGGAGACCCAAAGCCAAATAATCAAATTTGCTAGTGCCTCTCTTCTCGAGAAAATTCTTCTCAATCTAGACTCACTTGAACTTGCTCAAAAACATCTCCAAGACTCCGGCCTTGGTATCGTTATCAAACAACTTTTTGAAACCTTAAAAACAGAAGGACTTCAATTAATTGAATCGGATGACAAAACTTTTAACCCCCTAACTATGGACTGCATTGAAGTCGTTGCCGGAGAAAAGAATCAAGTCGTGGAAACTATTTCCAAGGGGTATTTTCTTTTTGACAAAGTCCTTCGCCCAGCCAAAGTTAAAGTCGGTTCAGGCACCAAATAATTTGCTTCGGATTATAAATTATTAACAAAATAATATGTCTAAAATCATCGGAATCGACCTCGGTACCACCAACAGCGCTATCGCTGTCATGGAAGGAGGCACTGCCAAAATCATCCCTACAGCAGAAGGCAAAAATACTTTTCCTTCAATTGTAGAACCCGTTAAAAACCTCGTTGGTGATGTCGCCAAACGTCAGATGATCCTCAATGCCGAAAACACTATTTTTAGTGTCAAACGCTTAATGGGTCAGAAATTCTCCGGCAAACAAGCTCAAAAAACCAAAGAAATTGCTCCTTTTGAAATTGCTTCCGGCAAGGATGGCTCCGCCATCATTAAGCTTGGCGGTAAAGAATACACTCCTCAGGAAATCTCCGCCAAGATTTTACAAAAGGCCAAAGCAGATGCCGAAGCCTATCTTGGTACCACTGTCACAGATGCCGTCATCACTGTTCCTGCATACTTCGATGACTCCCAACGCCAAGCCACCAAACAAGCCGGTGAAATCGCCGGACTCAATGTCCAGCGTATCGTTAATGAACCAACTGCCGCTGCTCTAGCCTACGGTTTGGATAAAGGCAAAAACGAAACCGTCGTTGTTTATGACCTGGGAGGCGGAACTTTTGATGTTTCTATTCTCGAACTAGGTGATGGTGTCTTTGAAGTTAAATCCACCAATGGAGATACCTTCCTTGGCGGTGATGATTTTGATCACAAGATCATTGAGTATATTGTGGCTGAGTTCAAAAAGGAAAATGGTGTTGATCTTGCCCAAGACAAACAAGCTCTTCAGCGTATTAAAGACGCTGCTGAAAAAGCCAAAATCGAACTATCTAGCGCCACCGAAACTGAGATAAATCAGCCCTTCATCACCCAACGTGATGGCCAACCTCTTCACCTAACTATGAAGATTGGGAGAGCCAAACTCGAAGAACTCGTCGATGACTTGATTCAAAAAACCATTGAGCCTTGTAAGAAAGCGCTCTCAGACGCCAAAATCGAAAAATCCGCTATTGGTGAAGTAATTTTGGTTGGAGGAATGACTCGTATGCCCAAGGTTCAGCAAGTTGTTAAGGAATTCTTCGGCAAAGAACCCAACAAGTCAGTTAACCCGGATGAAGCCGTTGCCCTAGGTGCCGCTATTCAAGGTGGTGTCATTTCCGGAGACGTCAAAGATGTTTTGCTCCTCGACGTTACTCCTCTTACCCTGGGTATCGAAACCATGGGCAGTGTTATGACCCCCTTGATTGAGCGCAACACCACTGTTCCTTCCAGCAAGTCTCAAGTATTCAGTACTGCCAGCGACAATCAGCCCCAAGTCGAGATTCACATTCTCCAGGGAGAGCGTCCTATGGCCGCTGACAACAAGACACTAGGTAGTTTCATCCTCGATGGTATTCCCGCCGCTCCCCGCGGTATCCCTCAAATCGAGGTCACCTTCGACATCGATGCCAACGGTATCTTAAATGTCTCTGCCAAAGATAAAGCGACCGGAAAAGAGCAAAAGATCACCATCAAAAACGCCACGAATCTCAGCGACGACGAAGTAGAAAGAATGAAACAGGAAGCTGAGAAATATGCCGAAGACGACAAGAAGAAAAAAGAGTTGGTTGACAAGAAAAACGAGGCCGACACTTTAATTATTCAAACTCGTAAAGTTCTCAAAGACTCCGGTGACAAATTTGATGCTGCTGCCAAAGAAGAGATTGAAAAGTCTCTCAATGAATTGGAAGAAGAGATTAAGAAAGCCGACACTACTACTGAAGCAGTTGACACCAAATTAAAAACTGCCACAGAACTAGTTCAAAAGCACGCCGAAGCTCTCTACAAAGCCGCTGGTGAAAAAGACAAGCCAACAGAAGAACCAAAAGCTGAAGATGGTAAAGAAGAGGCCAAAACAGATACCAAGACAGCCGAGGAAGGCGAAGTTGTCAACTAATAATGATAATTTGCGGGGGTCGGATTAGTCCGGCCCCTGTTAAAATGGTTTGTTTGTATGGCCACAAAAAGAGACTACTACGATATTCTTGGAGTAAACAAATCTGCCTCTGCGGCAGAGATTAAATCTGCCTACAGAAAACTGGCTCTCAAGTGGCACCCAGACCGCAACAAAGAAAAAGACGCCGCGGAAAAATTCAAAGAAATCAACGAAGCCTACGAAGTCCTAGGTAACCCCGAGAAAAAAGCCAAGTTCGACCAGTTTGGTAATGCGGCTTTTGGTAATGGGGGAGGTGGTAGCCCCTTTGGTTCCGGCGGTAATCCTTTTGGCAGTTATAGTCAGGCAGGGGGCAGTATCAATTTTGAAGATCTTTTTGGTGGTGCCGGAGGTTTCTCTGACCCCTTCGATATTTTTAGCAGTTTCTTCGGCGGTGCCGGTTTCGGTGCCGGTCCACGACGTCCCCAAAAACCTCAGTACTCGCTCAAAATTGATTTTGACGACGCTGTTCATGGGGCCGAAAAAACTATTGTTCACCAGGGGAAAAAGTACACCATTAGAATTCCTGCCGGTGCCGACACCGGCACCCGCATCCGCTACTCCGATTTTGATATCAGTTTCGACGTTCGCGCAAGTCGAACATTCAAACGTGAGGGTTATGATGTTATCGTTAATCACGAAATTCCTTTTACTCTTGCCATTTTGGGGGGCGAGACTACTGTTCCAACCCTCGATGGTGACTTGAAGATCAAGATCCGCCCCGGCACTCAACCTGAATCGGCCATCCGCCTTACTGGCAAAGGGGTCAAACATGTCCAGGGCAATCATCACGGCGATCTCTACATTCGTTTCGTCATCAAATTCCCCGAGCGTCTTTCTCGTCGCCAAAAAACTCTTCTCGAAAGTTTCAACGACTAACTACTCCCCACATATTTCTTTAATTCCCGTCTCATCTGTGCCTCGCTCGAAATATCTTTTGTGTACGCCAAAAATCTCATAAACGTTGCCGTTTGAGCGTTTTTTAATTTCCTCAGCACGATATCGGCAATTTCATCGGAAGTGATCCTCTTTTTCTTCAAAAACATTATTTCTCTTTCGACTTCTCGGGTAATTTTTTCTACCACCATTTCTCGATTCAGTGTCTTCGAACCAATAGTGGCTCCATAAATCCCAGCAAACAATTTAATACTACGAAAAACTGTAGGCTTTCCAGATTTCTTTATCACCACCAAATGAGAAAGGTCTACTATCTCCTGGGTTGTGAATACTTCTCCACAAGACAAACACTTTCTTCTTCTCCATGTTTGTGTGTTTTTCTTTGTTGGTCTAGAGTTTATTACTTCGTTATTTTCTTTATGACAATATGGACATTCCATAGCTATATCTAGTTATTATTTTTCTCAATTTATGACATTTTATTCGTCTTGTCAATCCCAAGATGGCTAGTTTTCTATCTACATCATGCTCTATCAATATCTTGACTATTTTTTTAGGATTTGCTTATGAGTAAAGAAGCAGAACTCCAAACAAAAACCTGGGTCACTGTTGGCAGACCTGGTTTTTTAGGGAAAAATAAAGACCAGCAAATTGCCGCTTGGGACGCAGAATATGGAAAAGACAACTGGCGTCTAGTGTGGCAGATGGCCTCAGGTGAGGTGCTCGATTACCCCGGAGTTTTTGCCCAGTACATCGAAAGTTATGCAGACTATTTTCGCCTTCATATGGATGAAGCTCTTTATCTTACTCAAAACTTTGCCTATGCCTACGATAAAGAACTCGTGACCAAAGAGGAAGCTTTTGATCCCCTCTTCCTTTTTGAAAAACCAGGTCACCCCAACCAATTTCACAATGTCGCCCTTAATATTGCCTTGGAAAATATACTTAATCTCGCCTTCCAAGGGGAAAACCCCATCCAAGTCCGTGAGGGTAAGCCAGATACCGACCCAACTACCTGGCCATCTGGTTGGCGCTGGAGTCCAGGCAGAATCCCTGCCAGTCATCCGGAAAACATTCCTCAGACAGAACAAGCCGGTTGGTGGCAGTCGGGAACAGTTGAGCATCTTTATCAAGCATCCAAAGTACCTCAAATTAAAAAATGACTAACCAGCTTACCCAACTTACTCATTATCTGTATGAACTCGGCACTCTCAGAAAAATTGCCCGTAGTCACCGTCAATCACTCCTCACCGACGATCTCTCCGACAATATTTCCTCTCATTCATTTCGCGTCATTGCCATCGGTTGGTTTCTCTCAAAACTTGAGAAAGCCGACCCCTACAAAGTCCTTTTGATGTGTCTACTACACGATACCAGTGAAACTCGCACTGGGGATCAAAACTGGATTCACAAAAAATATGTCAAAACTTACGAACAAGAGGTGATTTTTGATCAGTTCTCAAAACTTCCCGGATCCGATGAACTTCTCGAAATTTCAAAAGAATATGAAGGAAGAGAATCGAAAGAAGCCAAATTAGCCAAAGATGCCGATCTTTTAGATCAAATACTACTTCTCAAAGAATATTCATGGCAAGGGAATCAAGAAGCAACTGTCTGGCTCCAAGACAATGAACAGGCCAAACGTTTGTCTTCTCCGTCTGCCCAAAAAATAGCTCAGGAAATAATTGTTCAAAACCCCAGTGATTGGTGGAACACAGGTGGTTGGTCAGCAGACAGAAAAAAATAAAAAAAAAGACCTGATTAATCAGGTCAATTCGGAAATACTAATATTGAGGAAAACCCAAGCGGCGCAACAGTCTCCGAAAAATGTTTTCTTTTGGATCCACATATTCACCACCTAATCCAAAAATCATCCGATCAGCCACATCACCAGCTTCTTCTGGTGTCCATAACCCAGTTGCGACAACCGCATCCTGGCTGAAAATCGCTCGAGCTCGTTTCCGAGAATCGGTTTTTCTTAGCTGAGAGTTGATCTCCAATGCTTTTGGGATATCGTCATCAGGGATAATTGTCTTCCCATCCACCCAAAAAATCACATCAGGGTCCAACTTTTCTGCCTCTTCCCTCGTTGTCACGCTTCCTCCTTTTAATGAACTTAGTTTCGTATTATACCCTTTTGTTTTCTAACGCCATCAATCATGCTATAATAACCTCGATTAAGAGTGCACAGGGGCGGCGTTGACCGTCCCTTTGCGTAAAAATACAAAACAAAATATGGATACACAAACCTTGACCGCCAGAACCGAGTTTGCTGCCGCCATTAATCAGATTTGTTCTGAGAGGGGCATTGCTACTGAAACGGTTCTTACTGCAATAAATAATGCTTTAGTTGCTTCTTTCAAAAAAGACTACCCCGAACAATCCTTAAAGTTTGAAGAAGAAGGCAAAGTTATCACCGCCGATGTCGACTCTGACAATGGTCAGTTCCGTCTTTTTGCAGGTGAAGAAGGAGCCAAAAAGAAAGATCTTAAAGAGATCACCCCTCCTGGTTTCGGTCGTATTGCCGCCCAAGCCGCCAAGACTGTTATCCAACAGACCATCCGTGAAGCTGAACACGAATCCATCCTTACAGACTATCAAGAACACATCGGTGAAGTTATGACCGGCATGGTTCAGCGTATGGATGGTCGCAACGTTATCATCGATCTTGGTCGCGGTCAGGCTGTCATGCCTCCCGAGGAACAATCACCCACCGAGTTTTACCGTCTAAACTCACGCATCTCCGTTTATCTAAAAGAAATCACCGAGACCGTCAGAGGCCGTCAGATAATTGTCTCCCGTTCCGACGACCGTCTTCTCTCAGGCCTTTTTGAAAGAGAAGTCCCTGAAGTTAGTTCCGGCAGTGTGATCATCAGAGGTGTTGCCAGAGAACCAGGGTCCCGCTCTAAAGTCGCTGTCGAGTCTACTCAACCCGGTGTTGATCCAGTCGGTTCGTGTGTGGGCCAAAAAGGAGTTCGTGTTCAGGCTGTCATAAATGATCTAAACAACGAAAAAATCGACATTATCCAGTACTCAGAAGATAAAGAAAAATACATCAAGTCTGCTTTAGCTCCTGCCGAAGGCATGGATATCAAGTTTGATAAAAACACCGGCGAAACCGTCGTCAAAGTTCCTGCCGATCAGCTTTCTTTAGCTATCGGTCGTGGTGGCCAAAACGTCAAACTTGCTGCCAAACTTACCCAAACCAAACTCCGTATCGTTTCCGATGAAGCCAAGGACACCGAAGCCAGTATCGTCGCCACCGGTTCCGAAGAATACGAAATCGATCAATTGGGTCTCGATACCAAAACCAGAAATATCTTAGTTGAAGCCGAACTAACTCACATCGAAGATCTTACTTCCGAGAAACTTGACACAGTCAAGGGTATTGGTCCCAAGACTCTCGAAAAGATCAAGGCTCAACTCGCCGTTTATAAAAACTAAATAAACCTATGCCGGACTCAACTTATGCCACCAGGCCTCCGGTGGTTACTATCCTCGGGCACGTCGACCACGGGAAGACATCTCTTTTAGATCGTATACGTCATGCGACGGTTGCGGCTGGCGAAATTGGTGGTATTACCCAAGCTATCGGTGCATACCAGATCGAGCATAATGATAAAAAAATTACTTTTATTGATACTCCTGGGCATGCCGCTTTTTCAGCTATGCGTCGTCGTGGTGGACAAGCCGCCGATGTGGCTATCTTAATCGTGGCCGCCGACGACTCAGTTATGCCCCAAACCAAAGAATCTATCGAACATATTAAGTCTGCCGGCATTCCTTTTGTTGTTGCCGTCAACAAAACCGATCTCCCTGGTGTTAATCCCGAAAGAGTCAAAACCGATCTTGCCAACGAAGGTGTTTTTGTTGAAGGTTATGGAGGCAATGTCCCGATCGTAAATATCTCAGCCAAAACCGGTGAAGGAGTTGATGAACTTCTTGAAATTATTTTGCTCCTGGCTGAACTTGAAGAACTCAAAGATAACTCAGATGCTTGTCCGGCCACCGCACTTGTCATCGAGTCTTCCATGCACCCTCAAAAAGGACCTCTCGCTACTCTTCTGGTAAAAAGCGGTACTTTTGTCAAAAATGATCCTCTTTTTGATGGAAAAACCGATTTTGGCAAAATCCGCTCCATGATAGATTACTCAGCAAAGTTTTTGGACAAGGCTATTCCTTCTACCCCCTTTCAAGTGATTGGTTTTTCCAAAGTTCCTAGCGTTGGAGACATTATTACCAGCGAGCCCTGCTCGGACAAGGTGACAAAATCAACTTCTGGTGCTTCTGATGTCATCAATGAAGAAAAACCAACTATTGTTCTCAAGGCCGACGTTCAAGGTTCACTCGAAGCTATTGTAGATAGTATTCAAGATCAAGCAAATATTGTCGAAAGTTCTGTTGGCCAGGTTACAGACACCGACATTGAGACCGCTATTGCCACCGGTGCTGAGATCCTCGGCTTCAATGTTAAAATGCCCGCTTCAGTGACCAAACTAGCCGAAGTGGAACATGTCAAATTCAGTAATTTCCGTATTATTTATCAGCTTTTTGACTACCTCAAAGAACTCAAAGAACAAAAAGATGCCCAAGCCGCTCCCAAAGTCATCATCACCGGTGAAGCAAAAATCCTCAAAGTTTTCAATTTTGGCGGCACCATCGTTTATGGCTGTCAAGTAACCTCTGGCAAAATTAGTATTGGTGACACTGTCAAAGATTCCCAAATCACCTCTTTAAAAGTTGGTAAAGAAGATGTTCAGGAAGCTAAAAAAGATCAGGAATGTGGTCTTGTTCTTTCGCCTTCCATTGACATCAAAGCTGGTGATATAATGACCGCCACAACCATAGAAAAATAATATGGAAGACAAAAACAATTTCTCAACTATCAAAAACTTAGTTGATACTGCCAAGTCTATTATCGTTATTCTCCCTTCCGATCCTGGAAAAGATCTTATCACGGCCGCTACTTGTCTCCATCTTTCTCTGGCCGAATCAGGAAAAGTCTCCAAACTCGGCTGCGGAAGTGAAGTTCATCTTGACTCACCAATCGCCGGCATCGCAGAAATTCCTGACACCATCGGCAGTCGTAATTTGATTATCTCTTTTGATTACAAAGAAGAGGATCTTGATAAAGTCGATTACGATGTTCGTGAAGACGGGAAGTTTTACTTACTTGTCAAACCCAAAGTGAACGCTCCTGTCCCCGAGGTTAGAGACGTTAAGTTCTCATACTCCGGTGCAAATGCCGATCTTGTCATTACCCTTGGGGTTAGCTCACTCGAAGAGCTTGGCAAAATCTATGCTGAAGAAAAACATTTCCTAGATAACGCCAATATCATTAGTCTAAGCAACTCCCTCAAACCAGCAGCCTTTACCGGAAACTCTTTTCATAAAAACTGTGGTTCATTTTCAGAGTTGATTGCTTCTCTTTTGGAAATCATAGAACTCAATACTAATATCGAAGTTGCTCAAAAACTCCTGAACAATATATACGACTCGACCAACAACCTTACCGCCGGCCGTCTCACTGCTGATACTTTTGCCGCCATTGCTTTCCTCATGCGCTCCGGTGCTACAGTACCTCGTGAAGAAATACCGGCACCTCGTTTTTCTCAACCTCCATTTTTCGATGCCTCGGAAACATCGTCACTTCCCCAGGTGGAAGAAAACATTCCTTTACCTCAAGAGGAAGACGCCCCGGTGCCTTCCGACTGGAGTAAACCCAAAATATTCCGCGTCAACAGTAAGAACGATTAACTCTTGCTAGAATAATCTATGGGCGAAACAGGCGAAAAACAATCAGATATCACACTTCCCTTCAAACTAAGGAATCCCGATGGTTCTTATCAGCAAATATCAGATCCCGTAAAACAAACATCAATAGATCAGATTGTGATGTTAAATCCAGATGAAGTAAAATTTTGGAAAAACATGGGTATGACACCAGAACCAGTAAATCCTACTCCCAAGCCCACTTTTATCGAAATGTCCCAAACCACTCACGACAAAGAAAACTAGCTTCCTTCTTGGCAAAAATATATATATCTGTTACAATACACACCGATATGGCTCTTAAATCAGAAATAAAAATCGACATTATCAAAAAATTCGCCGCCAGTGATAAAGACACCGGTTCTCCTCGCGTGCAAATTGCCCTTCTTACTTCTCAAATCGAAGAACTCACCGGCCACCTCAAGGTTCACAAAAAGGACAATCACTCCCGTCGTGGTTTATTGAAAATCATCTCCAAGAGACGCCGTCTCTTAAACTACCTAGCCAAATCAAACACCAAAGACTATCTCGAAGTTACCAAGTCTCTAAACATTAACAGTCAGTTGCGCGACTCCGCAGAATAAGCTTGAGGAGTAAATAGAGTATATCCATCCGAAGGCCATGCCTTTGGGTATTTTCTGTTTTCTTCTCAAGAATGGGTGGCGCGAAAGAAAGGATTCAGGATGACACATCCTCAAACCACCATTGTCCTCAATGGTAAAACTATTACAATCGAGACCGGTCGTTTTGGCGCCCAGGCCTCAGGTTCTGTGACCGTCAGATGCGGCGACACCGTCGTTATTGCTTCTTGTGTAGCCACAAATCGTGTTAAAGAAGGAATTGATTATTTTCCTCTTTCTATCGAATACCAAGAAAAACTTTATGCAGGTGGAGTCATTAGCTCCAGTCGTTTTATCAAACGTGAAGGCCGACCCGCAGAAACCGAAATTCTCACCGGTCGCGTAATCGACCGTTCCATAAGACCTCTTTTCGATCAATCCAGCAGAAACGAAGTTCAAGTTCTTGTCTCTCCTCTTTCTATAGACGGAGTTGAAGAACCAGAAATTCTTGCCATCGTTGCCGCTTCCGCTGCCATCTCCATTTCCGACTATCCCTGGGCTGGACCTGTTGGTGCAGTTCGTATTGGTATGACTCCCGAAGGAGAATACATCGTCAACCCCACAGAAGAACAAAAAAATACCTCTCCAATGGACCTGGTTGTTTCCGGACCCAAAGGTGGTATCTGTATGGTTGAGGCTGGTGCCAATGAAGTCTCGGAAGAAAAAATGACCGGTGCTTTGGCTTTCGCTCAGGAATACATCGACACCATCGCCAGTGGTATCGAAAAATTCGCCAAAGAACATGGCAAAACCAAACGTACCATTGCCCGCATAGAAATGGATCCTGAAATCAAAAAATTTGTTGCCGATGAGATTGGTGATTTGGAAGCAATTCTTAAAAACGAAGCCACCAAAACCGGTACTCAAGCAAGAGAAATAGTCGATTCCATTATTGCCGCTCACCCCGAACATAATCCTAGCCATATCGCTGAAACAGCCGACAATATGCTTCGTGACTTAGCTCGAAAAAATATTATTGAGAAAAAACAGCGTCCAGACGGTCGTGATGTCGAAGAGATTCGCCCAATAAACATTGAAGTTGGTCTTCTTCCTCGAACCCACGGTTCGGCTTTCTTCCAAAGAGGTCTCACTCATGTTCTCTCAGTCGTCACCCTTGGTTCACCAGCCCGTGAACAGCTTATCGATGGTATGAAAGGCGAGTCCACCAAGCGCTACATGCATCACTACAACATGCCTGGCTTTGCTGCCGGTGAGGTAGGGCGCCCAGGTACTGGCCGTCGTGAAGTTGGTCACGGTGCACTAGCCGAAAGAGCTCTTATTCCGGTTCTTCCTGACCAAAATGAGTTTCCTTACGCCATTCGTATTGTTTCCGAAGTCATGTCTTCAAACGGTTCCACCTCTCAAGCTTCTATTTGTGGTTCCACTTTGTCCCTCATGGACGCTGGTGTTCCAATCAGAAAACCTGTTGCTGGTACAGCCATGGGTCTTATTACCGAAGGAGATAAGTTTGTTACTCTAACCGATATCTGTGGTCTTGAAGATCACCTTGGTGATATGGACTTCAAAGTTGCTGGTACAGTCGACGGTATTACCGCGCTTCAGATGGATGTCAAAGTCACTGGAATCAAAGCCGAAGTTCTAACCCAAGCTGTTGAACAAGCCAAGCGCGCCAGATTGAAGATTCTTGAACTTATGACCGAAGCCATCGCCGCTCCTCGTGAGAAACTTTCCCAATATGCTCCCAAGATTGTTTCCACCAAAGTCCCGGTTGCCAAGATCGGTGACGTTATTGGTTCAGGTGGCAAGATCATCCATCAGATTCAAGATGATTTCTTGGTTGAAGTTAATATTGAAGATGATGGCACTGTCACCGTTACCGGTTCCGATCAAGCCAAAGTCGACGGCGCTCGCGCCTATATTGACTCCATCGTTGCCGAAGCCGAAGTTGGTAAAACATATCAAGGCACTGTCGCCAGAATCGAAGCCTTTGGTGCTTTCGTGAATATCATCCCCGGAAAAGATGGCCTTGTTCATATTTCCCAGGTTCAGCCGGAAGTCTTCAAAGCAATGAAGATCGGTGACAAAGTCGAGGTTCGTTGTTACGAAGTTGACTCCATGGGTCGTGTCAATCTCACCATGCTCAAGGAAGGTGAAGCTCCCATAAGAGCCGAACGTCCAATGGGAGGCGGGGATAGACCAAGATTTGGTGAAGATCGTGGTGGTCAAAGAAATGGTGGTAGTCGCCCAAACTTCCGTAACTTCAGAGACAGTCGTTAATGTACAATTAGTACAGGCCTTAGCTTATGAAAGCCCCGGGAGGAACCGGGGCTTTTTGTTTCTTCAATAGTCCATATATAATGAATCTATGGATCCTTCTGCCCAGGCACCAACCCAACCTTCCTCTATGCTTGACGATCTTCGTCAGAAGATCCAGACGATTGAGGTACCTCCCGAGCTAAAAGACAATACTTTAGATATGATCGCTCGTCTTGAGCGTCTGTCGAGTCAGGGTTTTTTCTCGGAAGAATACGAAAAACTAAGCCACTACATCAACTGGGTGTCCAAAGTACCATGGAACAAACGGGTAGAAAGACCAATTGATCTAGTTTCGATCAAAGATACACTCGATAAACATCACTACGGAATGAACGATGTCAAAGAACGTATTCTTGAGTACATGTCTGTTCTTAAACTCCGTTCGTCACGTAATATGGGTGTTGCTCGCGCTCCTATTATCTGTCTCGTCGGCTTGGTTGGTACCGGAAAAACCACCTTTGCCTATGCGCTTTCAGAAGCTCTCGGCCGTCCCATCGCCCGTATTCCTTTTGGAGGGCTTGGTTCAGCCAAAGACCTTCGCGGTGAGTCTCGTCTTCATCTTGAAGCTGAACCTGGTTATATTGTTAGAGCTCTCTGTGACTCAGGTGTCAAAAACCCTATTATTCTTCTTGACGAAATTGATCGTGTTACCGAAAGCGCCAGAGCCGACATCATGGGTGTTTTGGTTGAGCTCCTTGACCCCACTCAAAACAATCGTTTCCTCGATCATTTCATCGATTACCCTGTCGATCTCTCCGAGGTCATGTTTATTGCCACGGCCAACAACACCGGCAATCTAGCGACGGCTGTTATGGATCGTCTTGAACCGATTCAAATGCCTTCTTACACCGATGATGAGAAATCCCATATTGCCCAGGATTATTTGTTCCCCAAAGCCTTAGAAGCAGCCGGTATGGACCCGACTCTCATCACCATCGACCCGGCTTTGTGGCCAACAATCATCCGGCCTCTAGGTTATGATGCTGGTATTCGTACTCTAAACCGCACCATTGAAGGAGTTGTTCGTAAAGTAGCCATGCTTCTTGTTACCGGCCAAGTTAAAACGGTATCTCTTACTCCTGAGAACATCAAGTCCTTCCTCCCCAAGTGGTAACTACCCTATAGCTTGACATTTCACGTTCGGGATATTACAATACCAGCAGCAGAAAGCAATAACATTCTTTGAAATTTTGGAGGATTAAATGAAGATTGTGTTTGAAGTTGGAGATAGTTTCACGTCTGAGACTGGAGATACGTTTGGTGTTGTTGTCAAAGAAAATGAAGCTATTTTTATCACTAAACCAAACGAATTGTTTGATCATTACTTTGTGAGTGCAGGTGAAATTAACGCTGACAAGGAGAACAAAGGGTGGAAATTAGTTAACTTAGAGGAGATTGCAAAGAGTGGGTCACCCGAACAAAAGTTAATGAAGTCGATGATCTATATTGCCTTAGAGACAAGAGGTGTTCTCACAAGAGCTAGAGAATAAGCTGTTCGAATAAAAAACAAGCCCCGCTAATCAGCGGGGTTTTCTTTTAGTGTATAATAACCCCATATTACGTTTAGACTTTGACTAAGATAGCGTTAGTTACCCAAGAGTTTTATATTGCAGCTCCGGTCCCCAAACAATTTCCTTAGTAAGTGTAAAATGAATTTAAGTAAGCCAGCTTTTTGTTGGCGTGTTCAAGCAGCGCGGCTGTATTGATCAGTTTAGTAATTAAATAAAAATTGTTATGGATATAAATAAAAATCCCCAGTTATCAGCTATGCCAAAAACGGAAAAACCTAGGTTTGGTTTCAAACAGAACCCGGAGAAACCCGTTTCGGCCTACAAACCAATTCCCGAGAAACCAATTTCTCATTTCCCGAGTTTAAAAATTATTCCTCTTGGCGGTGTCGGTTCGGTCACCAAAAATATGTATGTTTACGAATATGGCGACGACCAACTCGTTGTCGACTGCGGTATGGGTTTCCCCCAGGATAATGCCCTTGGTGTTGACTCTGTCATCCCGGATATTAGTTATCTGGAAAAACCAGGTAAAAATCTGCTCGGTATCGTTGTTACCCATCCTCACATGGATCATATCGGCGGTCTTCCCTACATTCTTCCCCGACTCAAAAATGTCGAAGTTTTTGGCGGCAGACTCGCCATTGCCATGGCCGAGATCAAAGTTCGTGAGTTTGGCATTCCCAATCGTATGACCACTGTTGAAGGGCACTTAGACCTTGGTCCTTTTCATATTGAACTTATTCACTCCACCCACTCTGTTCCGGACTGTTTTCATCTTTTGATCAAAACCCCCAATAGTACTGTCTACCATGGTGCTGATTACAAGTTCGATCTCACCCCCATCGACAACCTTCCCCCAGATCTTGGCAGTATGGCTGCCGCCGGTGTTGAAGGTGTCGATTTGTTGCTCACCGACTGTCTGGGTATCGAGAAAGAAGGTTTTTGTCCTTCGGAAAGATCTCTTGTTACCGCTATCGATAATGAAATCCGCAATACTGTTGGTAAAGTCATCTTCACCGGCATGTCCTCTTCCATTTCTCGTTTTCAAATTGCGATCGAAGCTTCGATGAAATATCACCGCAAGGTGGCTATCATTGGACGTTCTGTGGAGCAAAATATTGAAGCGGCCATCAAAACTGGTTTCATGAAAGTTCCCGCAGGTGTCTTTATCAAACCCCAACAGGCCAACACTCTTCCGGCAGGTCAAGTCACCATGATTGTCTCCGGTTCACAGGGTCAGGCAGGTTCGGCCATGCATAGACTAGCCAACGGCGAGCACCGTATGGTTCGCCTGAAGAAAGGGGATAAGGTCATCATTAGTTCCACTGCTATTCCGGGCACTGGTAACGATGCTGATATTTTTAACCTCATGGATACTCTGTACAAAAACAATATCGATGTCATTTACTCCGGTACTTCTGAACACCTCCACGTTTCCGGTCATGGTTACAAGGGAGATCTTGCCCTTCTCGCCCGACTTATCAAACCCAAAAACATCATCCCCATCGGAGGCGACCTTCGTCACATGATGCTCTACAAAAACCTCGCCAAAGACATGAACCTAAGTCCGGATGCCGTTACTATTCTTTCTGAAGGTCAGTCGATCATTATTGAAAACCATATTATTAAAGAAGGCCCCAAATTCGAAACCAGAAACGTCTATGTTGATGGTCTGGGAATTGGCGACGTTGGCACAGTTGTTCTTCGTGATCGTCAAGTAATGTCCGAAGATGGAGTTCTCCTCGCCATTGTTCCTTTACGTAAAGACAACTCCCAAGTTGCCGGCGACATCGAAATTATCTCTCGTGGTTTTGTTTACCAAAAAGAGTCACAAGAGTTAATCAACGACGCCCGCAAACATGTTTACGCCTGTCTCAAAGATCTCAAAGGCCAAGCAACAGACTGGGGATTCATTCGCAAAAAGATTGAAGGCCAGTTGGAGAAGTTCGCTTTCGATCACACCCAAAGACGTCCATTGGTCATCGCCATACTTCTAGAGGTTTAATTTTTAAACTCTTAAGCTATACTAAAAGTTATCTATGGCTCGTAAAAAAGGTCGCCGTTCAAAGCCGTACAAGCTAAATCTGAAAAAAGATACCGTCAACTCCATCTTGGCCGTGGTAATCATGGGCATTGGAGCTCTTATTGCCATTTCCTTTTCTCAGCAAGGAGAATTTCTTACCAAGGTCTACGAAATAGGTCGTGATTTTATTGGATGGCCCCTCATTTTTTTGCCCTTTATCTTTATCGTCGGTGGTTTGCTTCTTACCCATGTCAAACTTGCTATAGCCTCGCCCCACGTCCTTCTTGGCAGTGTCATCACCATGATTTCCCTAAGTGGTCTTTCTGGTTCTGGCAGTATTGGCACGGGTATGAGAGACTCGGTCGCCTCACTAATCTCCGTTCCTGGAGCGATTGTTTTCTTCGTTGTTGGCACTATTATCGGCATCTTTATTTTGTTTGAAACCTCTATTGAGGATCTAGTAGTACTTATCCAAGAAAGCTCCAAAAAACTTGGGGAAACTAGTGACAAACTCAAAGCTCTTTCTCTCGGTAAGAAAGGTGGCTTTGTCAGCAGACCAACCGCAGTCAAAATTACTGGCGGTGAAGACAACTACTCCGCGGCATCAGCAGTTGTTCACATCGACGAATCTCAAAAACACAAAAATACTTCTGTGGCACCCCTTCCCCCCAAACCTCTGCTTGAAGGCGCTACGGCTATCATCTGGCAGTATCCACCTCTCTCTATTCTCTCCGACCAAAAAATGGGTAAAGCAGACCGAGGAGATATCAATAAAAACATCGAAGTAATCCAAAACACTCTCGAGTCGTTTGGTATTCAAGCACACGTTTCCGAAGTCCACAAAGGTCCGGCTGTTACTCAGTATGCTCTTACAATTGCTATGGGCACCAAGCTTTCCAAAATCAACGCTTTGCAATCAGATCTCGCCTTAGCCCTTGCTGCACCCCAGGGTCAGATTCGTATCGAAGCCCCCATTCCCGGTCGCGATTTAGTCGGTATCGAAATTCCCAATCGTTCGCTAGAGTTTGTTTCTCTGCGCGACATGCTTTCATCCTCTGTTATGCAGGGGAATAAATCAAAAACTGTTGTTTCTCTCGGTCTCGACGTTTCTGGTTCTCCGTGTGTCGTAGATATCGCCAAAATGCCCCACATCCTCATCGCCGGTACCACAGGTTCCGGAAAATCCGTTCTTATCAACGCTTTTATTTCCTCAATCTTGTTCCGTTCTTCTCCCGAAGAGGTCAAATTCATTATGGTCGATCCCAAGCGTGTCGAACTAACTCCCTACAATGGTATTCCTCATCTTTTGACCGACGTCATCACCGAAGTTGATAAAGTTGTTAACGCTCTTGGTTGGGCAGTGGCCGAAATGGAGCGTCGCTACAAAATTTTCCAGGAGGTTGGCGTCAAAAATATTGCCTCTTACAACGAAAGTAAAGCTTTTCAGTCAATGCCTTATATCATCATCATTGTCGACGAAATGGCCGACATTATGATGAGTAAGAATGCCGGCGATGTGGAAAATCATATTGTCCGTATCGCCCAAATGGCTCGCGCAGTTGGTATTCATCTTGTTCTTGCCACACAGCGTCCATCCGTAAATGTCCTTACCGGTCTAATCAAAGCCAACATCCCTGCTCGTATTGCCTTCCAGGTGACTTCCATGATTGACTCTCGTGTCATCATCGATTCTCCAGGTGCTGAAAAACTACTAGGTAAGGGTGACATGCTTTTCATTCCTCCGGATGTAGCCAAACCCAAACGTATTCAAGGTGCTTTTGTCTCTGATAAAGAGATAGGTGATATGCTCAAGTTCATTCACAGCATGGGAGTTGAAGCCAAAAACGATGAAAATATTACCAAGGGAAGTACTCCTCGAGGCACTATCTCAGCCACTGGCCAAGACATGGGCAACGTCGATGAAAAATTCGAAGAAGCGGCTCGTCTTTGTATAGCCGAAGGCAAAGGGTCCGCCTCTCTCCTACAACGTCGTTTGGAAATTGGCTATGCCAGAGCCGCCAGAATTCTAGACCAGCTTGAACAGGCAGGAATTCTCGCCCATGCCGAAGGTAATAAGCCTCGTGAAATTATTGTTAATAGTTTTGAAGAATATCTGCCCCAAAACGAAGAATCCGAAGAATAAACTGTTATGAAAACAGTCGGTCAACTTCTACATACAGAAAGAAATAGACAAAATATCTCTATTGGAGAGTTATCTTCTGCCACGCGAATTGACCCAAAATATATTGAGGCTCTTGAGGCCGATCGTTATGACTTGCTTCCTTCAGAAACTTTCGCCAAAGGGTTTATCAGAAACATTGCTCTAACCCTAAATGCCGATCCAAATGAGTTGGTTGCTGTTTTCCGTCGTGACTTTCGCCATCCGGATCAAGGGATTAAAAAGACAATCCAGTATCGTGGTTCGCATCACTCGTTTCACCCCTCAACCCAATTGATCTCCATTGCCCTTGGGGTCACGGTTTTTATTATCTATCTCGGATTCCAGTTTCGGGTGATTCTCACTCCGCCGCCATTATCCTTATCCCAACCCCTTACAAACTCTGTTACCGCTTCCCCGATCGATGTTCAGGGCATCACGTCTTCCGACTCCCTAGTGACCATCAACGACGATATTGTAGTTAAGCCTGACCAAGATGGTCATTTTCAAACCAGTCTCAACCTAGCCGTTGGTGAAACGACCATCAAGATAAAAGCCACTAATCGTTTTTCTCGCAGTACCACCACAACAGTACCAATCACTGTCATCTCCAAATAAGACTCAAGGGAAAAAATTTGCTATCATGGTTGTATGACCCTGTCCCAAATAATTTCTTTAATTTCCATATCTGCGCTCACTGTTATCGCCGTCATTGTCGGTATCGAGCTAATTATTGTTCTTAAGGAGCTCAAAAACTCTCTTCTCAAACTCAATCGTACTTTAGACACTGCCGATGACACGCTGCAGAAAATTTCTGAACCGGCAGCAGGAGTACTGGCTGTTATTGAGGGCTTCCGTCAATCAGGCAGAATCATTGAGACAATTTCCGGGCTATTTGGCCATGACAAAAAAACTCCTCCAGTCAATCTCGAAGAAAATGAATCCCGCTAACAACAAATCAAATAATAAGTTTGCTCCATTTGCAACAGGAGTTTTTGTTGGTGTCGTTGCCGCCCTTCTCTTTGCCACAGATGAGGGTAGAAAAATTGTCAAAGAGGCCCTTGACGCTATTCCAGAAAAATATAAAAAAATTCCTGAAAACATTGTTCATCCCCATCACGAATCTGAAACACTCTCCGTTCCTCTGATTCCCTCGCTTGAAACTCCGCATCACTCTACCTACGATTTTGAAGCACCGCCTCCTCCTCCTCCTGCCGTCCATCCATATCGTCCACAATAAGATTGACCCTTCAACTTTTTTGCGATAGAATACCCACAAAAGTAAGTACTTTGATTCAATAAGGAGGAAATATGGTTATCAGTCAGACAATTGGCGCTATCATCTGCTTTGTCATTGCCGCAGTATTTTTAGTGCTTGCCGTCATTTTTATACGGCGAAAGGAGCAATATCCAAGTTCGGAAGGTTTTATCTTCATTTCCTTCGCCTTAATATCCATTTTTTGGGGCCTTGTCTTAGCACTCTAATCTCGTTTTATCGATAGTTTCAAAACATCAAAGGAGGATTTATGATAGGGCAGACAATCTTTTCGCTAATATTTCTTGCTATAGCCGCAGCCGTGCTTGTTTGGTTCATTGTTGACGAGGTCAAATGGCATAAACACAAGGAAGAAATTAAGCAAATTTATGTCAAGGGTGGAGCCGAAGAAATTCGCGGCTGTGAACACGTGTATCAGATAGTTTGTTTCATCGCCTTTCTTTTTGTCGGCATTCTAATTTTCCCATGGTGATTCTGCCACACCAATATCAAAGTCAGTTAAGCGGATCATTGCATCCGCTTTTTTGTTATCCTTTTTTTAGGCTATAATTCATACTCAAATGACCATCAACGAAATTCGTACTCGGTATCTCAGTTTTATGGAAAAGCGTGGTCACACTATTATCCCTTCTGCTTCTCTTGTCCCTGAAGGGGACGCCACCACTCTTTTTACATCTGCCGGTATGCAGTCCATGATGCCCTATCTTTTGGGCCAAAAACATCCTCTTGGTACTCGTTTGGCTGACTCCCAAAAGTGTTTCAGATCAGTCGATATCGATAATATCGGTGATAATCGTCACACCACCTTTTTTGAAATGCTTGGTAACTGGTCTCTCGGAGACTACTTCAAGGACAAACAGCTTGAGTGGTTTTTTAATTTTCTGACAAACAAAGAAAACGGTCTGGGTCTTGACCCCAAAAAGATTTTTGTCACCGTTTATGAGGGAGGATCCGGTGTCCCCAAGGATGAAGACGCTATTAGGATCTGGCAAGCTTTATTTGCAAAAGTGGGTATTAGTACCAAAGAGGGGGGTCATATTTTTGCTTACCCGGCCACAAAAAACTGGTGGTCTCGTGCCGGAGTTCCCGAAAATATGCCTGCTGGTGAACCGGGCGGGCCCGACTCTGAGGTTTTTTACGATTTTGGCGCCAACCTCAAACTCCATGAAAGCTCACCCTTCAAAAATGATAAATGTCATCCCAATTGTGACTGCGGGCGTTTCTTGGAAATCGGTAATAACGTTTTCATGCAGTATCTCAAAAAAGACGATGGCACTCTCGAAGAACTTCCTCGCAAAAATATCGATTTTGGAGGTGGACTTACTCGATTGGAAGCAGCTACCAATAATGATCCGGACATGTTCAAAATTAGCAGTCTCCTCCCTTTAATTCAGGAAATAGAAACAATTTCGGGCAAACCTTACTCCGATCCAGCTAACCAGCCATCAATGCGAATTATTGCCGATCATCTTACCGCTGCTACCTTCCTTATCAAAGACGGAGTTTTCCCGACCAACAAAGCCCAGGGCTATGTCTTAAGACGTCTTCTCCGTCGTGCCGCAGTTAAGCTTTATTTCCTCACCAACAGTCTTGAAACTCTCGAGAAGATTGCCCCTCTTAGTACTCTCGTGGCCCAGTTTTATTCACCTCTCTATTTCGATGTCAAAAAAGACACACCACCCATTTTTGAAACCATCAGATCCGAAATCAAAAAGTTCGGTATTTCTCTAGATAAGGGAGTAAAAGAACTAGAAAAAAATCCCCATATCGATGGTAAAGCCGCTTTTGATCTCTATCAAAACTACGGTTTCCCCATGGAAATCACCTCCGAAATTCTTTCTCAAATGAACATCAAGATCGATACCAAACAGTTTGAGAAAGAGTTTGAAAAACACAAAGAACTTTCTCGTTCTGCTTCAGCCGGTATGTTCAAAGGCGGTTTGGCCGATCACTCCGAGACCAATATGAAATATCACACCATTACCCATCTTTTGCAGGCTTCTCTTCGTCAGATTCTTGGTGATCATGTTGGCCAAAAGGGTTCCAACAATACCTCCGAAAGACTTCGTTTTGATTTTAATCATCCAGAAAAATTAACCGATGAACAACTAAAATTAGTTGAAGATCTTATCAACCAAAAAATCGTCGAAAAGTTGCCTGTTTCTCGCTCAGAAATGCCCAAAGATAAGGCAACCGCTTCCGGCGCTCTTGCTTTTTTCGGTCAGAAATATCCCGACGTTGTTAGTGTCTACACGATCGGTAACTCCAAGAATCCTTTCTCCAAAGAGATCTGCGGCGGACCACATGTGACGAACACGGCAGAACTTGCTAAGATAAAGATAGTCAAACAAGAGTCTCTTGGCGCCGGAACGCGCCGTCTTTATCTACAGTTTGACATGTAAAAGCCCCTCGAGGGCAAGTAAACATGAACCTAGTTAACTTATTTGGAAATAAGACAAAAACCGTTGAACCAGAATACTATCTGGCCATCGAAATTCACGAATCGCTCATCAAGACAGCTCTCTGGGGAGTAACTGAAGGGACGCCTGCTATTGTCAACATCGGTTCTTACGAGTCCTGGGCAGACGAAGAATCGTTAATCAATGGCGTGGATGCCTCACTTGAGCAAGCGGTGAGAGCCATAAACGCTCAGCCAAGAAAAGTAATTTTTGGTCTACCTGACACCTGGATCGAGGATGGCAAAATTCATGCCAGCAAAAACAGACTTCTGAATCGTCTCGTTAAAGAACTGGAATTATCTCCGATCGGCATGGTACCGATTAACTCAGCCATTGCTCACTACATGAAAAAGCTGGAAGGTATTCCCCCAACAGCTATTCTTCTTGAGATCTACACTACCAAAGTCGTAGTCTCTGTTATCAAACAAGGAGAAATTACTTCGTCCGAAGAAGCGGCTCGCTCAGGCGACATTGCTCAAGACGTCGAAGAAGGGCTCACCACCATAAGTGACGAAAACTTCCCATCTAGATTCATTCTCACCAATGGAGGTAATCTCGAGGAAGAAGAACAGCGTATAACCTCTCACCCTTGGCAAGAGCGCCTTTCCTTCCAACACATGCCCAAAGTTGAGGTTCTTCCGGTTGATTTTAGTATTAAAGCTATTGCTCTCACCGGCGGCCTGGAAGCCATCGAGTACAACAATTCTGGAGTTGCCAAAGATGACTCTTCTGACGACAATTCTGCTTTACCTAAAGAAGAATCCAACATTGTTGTCCCCCAAAACACTCCTAGTTCCATCACCGATCTCGGCTTTACTTACGAAGAAACAACCGCCCCGGAATCGGTGGAAAAAGACATCACCCCCGAGCCGCAAGCTGTCTCTGATGAACCGGAATATGCCTTTACCGCCGATGCCCAAGACGCTGAAGTAACTCCTCCTCAAGTCGAAGAAACTCCTGTTAGCAAACCTCAATTTGCTCTAACCCTACCCAAAGTTCCCAAATTTTCTTTTCCCAAATTTACCAAGGGGAAACCATCACTTCTCTATCTTCTTGCCGCCCCAGCACTTCTACTTCTTGGTTTCATTGCTTATCTTATCTTTGGAGAAGCAGAAATTTTAATCTCTTTCAAACCACAAAAAATTACCAGCCAGTTTACTATTGCCATTGCTGAAAGCTCAGTCTCTGGCATTCCGACTCTTCTAGCCTCCAAAAAAGTAGTTTCAGGGAATACCCAAGACTCAATCGAAACTTCAGGTGAAGCCACTGTTGGCGACAAAGCCTCCGGCACTATCACTATTGCCAACAAATCAGTTTCTCCAATTACTCTCAAAGCCGGAGCTACCATTCTTTCCGAAAACGGCAAATATGCATATTCTCTAAACGACGCTGTCACCATTGCCTCCAAGAGCGCCGACCCGCTTACCTTTCAGGAAACCTATGGCAAAGCCACAGGTGTCGGTGTTACCGCATCAAAAATCGGGGCTGACTACAATTTATCCAAAAACACCACTTTCTCGGTTGACAACTATTCCAGAAGTGTTGCCTATGCAGTTGCCGATACAGATTTTTCCGGCGGCACGTCCCGGGCAGTCCGCGCTGTTTCCAAAGCAGATCAAGACAAACTTTTACAGACAGCCACAGACAAAATAAAAGCCCAAGTTCAGCAATCAACTCAAGCTCAAACCCCAGGATTCAGTTCTCTAGTTCTATCTGATTTTGCGATTACCAAAAAAACCTTCGATAAAAACGTCGGGGAAGAAGCTACCAATCTCAACCTTAGTCTCGAAGGTTCGACCGAAACCCTTGTTTACTCGGATGACAGTCTTTATCAGCTAGTGTCTACCGAAATCGCTTCTCAAATTCCCGCCGGTTCTGAGATCTTCCAAGGAAATACCGCTATCAAACTGGCCACACCTTCACTTGTTGACAAAGTCTACCAGGCAAAGGTCGATGTCGAAGCCAGTATTTTTCCCATAATCGACGAGGAAAAATACAAGAGTTTTGTCAAAGGTAAACAAGTTTCCGGTATTCGCCCTCTTTTTACCACTATTCAAGGTTTTGATCACTTAAATGTCAGAATTAGTCCGGCAATACCCGTCTATACCAAAATTCTGCCGCTATCCAAAATCAAGTTCTCTTTAGTTGCCAACTAACATGCTTTACGGTTACAAAAAAGCAACTGCCAAAAACCCTCATCCCGGCAGAAGAATACCTCTTTATCTTAAGACAGTACCCACTCTAATCTCTGCCCTAGGACTTGGTATTCTCGGTGCTGTTGCTTACCCAGTTGTTAGTTATCAACTCAAAACTCTAAAACCTTCGCAGTCAAATGACTCCGGACTTCTCTCTCCGGTTTATTACGAAACCAAAGCCAGTTCCGATCAAGAACCCAAAGTTCTGACCGATCTTGACTACACCAAAGCTAGTACTTGGTTCCCGGGGAGTGGCCAAAATAATCTTTTTGCCGCCAATCAAAAAGAATACAATCCTGATATTCCTGATACCTACTTGATATCTATTCCCTCGCTCGGTCTTACCGATGCCGAAGTTGCTCTTTTTGATGAAGATCTCACCAAACATTTGGTTCAGTACCCTCAAACTGCTCTCCCAGGACAATCAGGATCTCCGGTTATTTTTGGTCATTCCACCTTACCCCAGTTCTATGACTCCAAAAAATACACCACCATTTTTTCCAATCTCACCAAACTCAAAGTAGGCTCCGATATTATCGTTAAGTATGTTGACAAGGAATACACCTATCGTGTGACCAATACTATCGAAGTAAAACCTTCAGAACTTTGGGTTCTCAAACAGAACTATTCGTCAAAGACGATCAAAGTTATTACTTGTGTTCCTCCTGGAACTACTCTTAGACGTCTCGTTGTAGAAGGTACTCTCATTTCGGATTGACAATAAAACATACCAACTGCCATATAATCAACCCATGTCCGTTATTTTATGTCTCGACCTTGGTACTGCCCACACTGGCCTCGCTATTTCCCACGAGGGGATTTTGGCAGAACCCCTAACTACCATCTTTGAAACAAATACAGATAAACTCCTGGGTAAACTTTTACCTTTTATCGCCAAAATCAATCCAGACACTATTGTTATCGGCATTCCTCATCATGGGCCTCTAGTCGAAAGTGTCCAATGTTTTCAAAAAAAGTTAGCCAAAGTATTCTCAGGCGAAATTGTGCTTTTCTCAGAGGATCTTTCTTCTCGGTCAGCCAAATCTCTTCTCAAAAATACCGGCAAAAATCTTTCCCGTCGTCAGCAAACTGAACATCAAACCGCCGCTGCTCTAATTCTCGAGGACTACCTCGACTCTCTTTGATACAATAAACATATGTTCAAGAACATTATCGCCCCTGTCCAGGCCTGGCTCCTTTCTAAGGGCTCTTGTGTTGGGTGTGGCACTTCTCTTACCGAAGGTGAGAGGGTACCTTCAAAAACCGTAAAAGGTTGCGATCAGGTTACCTGTAAATGTGGCCGCATTTTTATTTACAACCCTAAAACAAATACTTACCGCCGTGCACTCCTCAGCGAAGTCTAATCACTCATTTTTAGGTTTGGGACGTTTGCTAGTTGCCCTAGGCATTCTTGCTTTTGGGTTCTTTTTTTGGTTTTACATTTCAACTCGGCCAGTCACTTACAGTCAAACCTCCCCAGTTGAATTCGAAATAAAAACTGGTTGGGGTGTTGATCGTATTGGTCAGGAGCTCAGTGCCATGAAACTCATTCGTTCTCGTTCAGCCTTCAAAATTACCGTTGTCACACTGGGTATTTCCAACAAAATCCAGGCTGGATTCTTCCGTCTCTCCCCAGACATGAGTCTTACCGATATTGCCAAAGCTCTTACTCACGCTACCGTCAGACAGGTTAGAGTCACCATCCCTGAAGGTCTGCGGCGTCAGGAAATTGCAGTCATTCTAGAAAAAGCTTTTAAGGAAGTAGACGGTGCCAAGTTTGCGACATCTGAATTCCTGTCTCTCACCGAAAGCAAAGAGGGTCGACTTTTTCCCGATACCTATGATTTTGATCCAAAGTCCGACACTCGTACCATCATCGGTAAGTTCGATGACCGTTTCATCCAAATTGCCGATCAATTAAAAATCAGCACCAAAAACACTGACAGAATTATTATCATTGCCTCTCTTTTAGAGAGAGAAGCGGCGAACTCAGACGAAATGCCCGAGATTGCTGGCGTTATTGAAAACCGTCTTCAGGCCAGTTGGCCACTGCAGATTGATGCCACGGTTCAGTACGCTCTTTCTACTGCCAAATGTAAAAAACTTGACTGTGACTGGTGGCCAAAGTCTTTAAGTAAAGCCGATCTTCAATACAAATCTTCCTACAACACGTATATCAATCAGGGTCTTCCTCCCAAGCCAATAAGTAATCCGGGAAAATCCGCCCTTGCCGCCGCCGCCAACCCCAAAACTACTTCAGCCTGGTTCTATCTTCATGACAATAACGGCCAGATTCACTTTGCTAACACTATTGAACAACACAACCAAAACGTCTGTACTTATCTCCAAAAGGACTGTCAGTAAACAAAAATCTCCAGGTTGACAACGGCCTTGATTTTATGATATCCTATTGCCACTGCTATAAACTTGGCTGGAATTTGTCTCGGTCAGGTTTTCGTCTGTTGTCCATTGTTATTTACTTTTCCTTAAATCCAAAAAACGGATGAATAAACAAACCAATCGTGAAAACTGGGGCAAAATTTCCCCTGTATTACCAGAATTGAACCTGACTCAGATTCAACTTGATTCATACAAACAATTTCTCGAAGAAGGTATAAGTGAGTCTCTCACCGAACTAAACCCTATCAAAGACTTCACCGGTAAGGTATTTGAATTTGAATTTCTTAGTAATCGCATTGGTTTACCCAAAATCTCCCCTAAACTTGCCATCGAAAAAGGCGTCACTTTTGAAGCTCCTCTTTGGGCTACTGTCAAACTGACCAATCTTCACTCCAAAGCCACCCAGCAACAGGAAATTTTCCTTGGTGATATCCCCATGATGACCTCCACAGGTACTTTCATCATTAATGGTGTTGAACGTGTCGTTGTTAACCAACTTGTTCGTTCTCCTGGTGTTTATTTCACTCGCGAAGTTGATCCTCACTCAGGTCGTGCTATTCATCAGGCCGAAATTCGCCCCATGCGTGGTTCCTGGCTTGAGGTTTTGGTAAGTCGCAACGATCATCTCTCGGTCCGTATTGATCGTCATCGCAAGATTTCTGCCACTACTCTTATTCGTGCTTTAGGTTTCAGTACCAACGAAGAAATCGTCGCTCTCTTTGCCGAGGTTGATACTGACAAAGATCATCAATACATCGCTACCACGCTTCTAAAAGACACTACTACCAACACAGAAGAAGCTTTGCTAGAGTTCTATCAAAAAGTTCGTCCTGGAGAACCTGCCGTTCTTGAAAACGCCAAAGCCTTACTTCACCAAATGTTCTTCGATTCTCGTCGCTACAATCTTGGTACTGTTGGTCGTTACAAGATGAACCGTAAACTCGGTATCTCTACTCCGGTTGACAGACAACACGTCACTTTAAGTGTTGATGATTTTGTTGGTTCAATCAAGTATTTGATTAGTCTCCAAAACGGTAAAGGAAAAACTGATGATATTGATCATTTGGCCAATCGTCGTCTTCGCTGTGTTGGTGAACTTGTCAACCAAACTTCATTCAAAGCAGGACTTCTAAGACTCGAACGTTCCATCAAGGAAAAGATGTCTCTTGCCAAACCAGATGAGCTTCCAACTCCGGCTGCTTTCGTTAACCCTCGTCCAATTATCTCCGCCATCACCGAGTTCTTCCGCCGCAACAGACTTTCTTCAATTCTCGATCAAGTTAATCCTCTTTCGGAAATTGATAACCTTCGTCGTATCTCTGTCATGGGTCCTGGTGGTATCACCAGAGAACGTGCCAGTTTCTCCATGCGTGATATTCACTCTTCTCAGTATTCCCGTATCTGTCCGGTAAGATCTCCCGAAGGTCCAAACATTGGTTTGGTTACTTATCTTGCGCTTTACGCTCGTATCAACGACTTTGGTTTCCTCGAATCTCCTTATCTCAAGGTTGAAAAAGTCACCAAAGGAGGAAAATCTACCTACCAAATCGGTAAAGAAATTATCTATCTCGCTGCCGATGATGAGGAAGATGCCTACATTACCCACGCAGGTATTGAGCGTGATGGTAATGTTATTACACAGAAATGGGTCCCTGCTCGTTTCCAAGGGAAATATATCGAAGTTGACGTTAATCTTATTCAATACATTGATGTCGTCCCTCGACAGGTTTTGGGAACATCCGCGTCCTTAATTCCTTTCATTCAGCAAGACGAAGGTACTCGTGCTCTTATGGGTACGCACCACCTTACTCAAGCTTTGCCCTTGGTTAAACCATCTGCTCCTATTGTCGGTACCGGTATGGAAAATTCCGTGGCTCAAGGCATGGGCTGGGTTGTGAAATCACTGTTCGACGGTGAAGTTATCTCCGTTGACGCTGACCACATCTCCCTAAAAGTTACTGCCGAAAATGCAAAAATTGCTGCTTCAAAAATCTCTCCTTTTGACTACGGTTTTATTGAGGTCAACAAGGATATTGTTACCTACTCTATTCGCAAATACAGTAACTCTTCTCAAGACACTTCCTACAATCAACACCCCTTAGTTGATCTTGGAGACAAAGTTAAGAAAGGGGACGTCATCATCAACGGACCGGCTGCCGAAAATGGTGAGCTCGCCCTTGGTCAAAACCTTCTCATCGGCTACGCTGCTTTTGAAGGTCTTGGTTACGAAGATGCCATCGTTGTTTCTGATCGCTGTGTCAAAGAAGATCTCTTGTCCTCTGTTCATATCCACGAACACACTTGTGATGTTATGGATACAAAGCTTGGACCCGAAGAGCTAACTCGCGATATCCCCAACGTTGCCGAATCTGATCTCAGAAACCTCGATAACGACGGTATCATTGCTATCGGTTCCGTTGTCGGTCCCAACGATATCCTAGTTGGCAAAATTGCTCCTAAAGGCGAAACAGAACTCACTGCTGAAGAGCGTTTACTCCGAGCCATTTTTGGTGAGAAAGCCCGTGAAGTTCGTGATACTTCTCTGCGAATGCCTCACGGTGAGCAGGGAGTCATTATCTCTGTTCGCGTCCTAAACCGCGAAGAAGGAGACGAGCTTGATGCCGGTGTCATCAAACAAATCAAAATTAAAGTTGCCCAGCTAAGAAAAATCACTGTCGGTGACAAAGTTGCCGGTCGCCACGGAAACAAAGGAGTCATCAGTAAGATTGTTTCTCAAGCCGATATGCCTCACATGGCCGACGGTACTGCCATGGACATCCTCATCTCACCTCTTTCAGTTCTTTCTCGTATGAATCTAGGTCAGCTTATGGAAGCCGAACTAGGTTTCGCCGGTGCCATACTCAACAAACGTTTCTCTGTTCCTGTTTTTGAACCGGTTTCCGAAGACAAGATTGCCTCGGTCGTCAAAGAAGCAGGTCTTCCGGTTTCGGGCAAAATCCAGCTCTACGATGGACGTACTGGTGAAGCTTTTGATCAAGAAACTGCCGTTGGTGTAACCTACATCATCAAGCTAAATCACATGGTCGAAGACAAGACTCATGCTCGTTCTATTGGACCCTACAGTTTAGTTACTCAGCAACCTCTTGGAGGTAAAGCTCAAATGGGTGGTCAGCGTTTGGGAGAAATGGAAGTCTGGGCTCTCGAAGCACACAAAGCTGCCTACACACTCCAAGAAATGCTTACTATCAAGTCTGATGACGTCGTTGGCCGTTCCAAAGCCTTCGAATCCATTGTCAAAGGCGAAACTATCCCCATGTCTTCTGTTCCAGAGTCATTCAAAGTCCTTACCAAAGAGCTTAACTCTCTTGGGTTGGCCATCGTTCCAACCGGCTCAGTCGAAGTTGCTGAGGAAGATCAAACCGCCATCAAACCTGATGTTGCGGCAGAGATCTCCGAAGCCACAGCCATGAGTGAAGAACTCCAAGCTGCTACCTTCGAAGACGAGGAAGAAGAAAATGAAGGACAACCGGAAGAAGTTTCCGAAGAAGCCGCTGAAGCGGGTGTTACCAACGCAAGTGAAGAATAAATAAAACCTATGAACAACATTGTCGATTTCTCCGGTTTACAAATCAGACTAGCCAGTCCAGAAGACGTTCGCAAATGGTCTCATGGTTTAGTTACCAAACCTGAAACCATTAACTACCGTACTCAGAAACCTGAAAAAGACGGTCTTTTCTGTGAAAGAATTTTTGGACCTGTCAAAGACTGGGAATGTTACTGTGGTAAGTACAAACGTGTCCGTTTCAAAGGTATTGTCTGTGACAAGTGTGGAGTTGAGGTTACCCTAAGTCGCGTCAGACGTGAACGTATGGGTCATCTTGAGCTCGCCGCTCCTGTTGCCCACGTTTGGTTCTTCAAAGGAGCCCCTTCAAAACTCTCTCTTCTTCTGGATATCTCCCCCAAAGCTCTAACTTCTGTCATTTACTTCAGTAAATATCTCGTTATGGCTGTCGATGAAGATAAACGTGAAGAAGCCCAAAAGGGTATTACTACTCAAAAAGAAGCTAAGCTAGACGAGGTTCGAGATAACTTTGATAAACAGATCGAAGACGTCAAAAAAGAAGGTCTCCAAGAACTTAAAGATGTTAAGAAAAAGACCAAGGCAAAAGACGAACTGGAAATCAAGTCCGAGGACCTCAAACAAAAAACTAAGCAAAAAATTGCTTCTCTCAGAGAACAAATGGTTGTTGAGTTTGCCTATACCGAAGAAATCTATAACAAGCTTAGTTCGGTCATTGAAAAAATTCAGGTTAATTCTTTACTTTCTGACTCTGAATACGCCAAACTGGCTGAATATGACCTCACTGACTGGTTAACCGCCGGGATGGGATCAGAAGCTATTCTTGAAGCTCTTCAAAAGATCAATCTTGAAGAACTTTCAGCTCAGTTAAAAGAAGATGCCAACAGTAACTCCGAAGCCAAACGTCTCAGAGCCACCAAGCGTCTTCAAGTTGTTCGCGGTTTACTAGACTCCAAAGTAAAACCGGAATGGATGGTTCTTTCTGTGCTTCCGGTTATTCCTCCTGACCTTCGTCCAATGGTGCAGCTTTCTGGTGGACGCTTTGCGGCCTCAGATCTAAATGACCTTTATCGTCGTGTTATCAATCGTAATAATCGTTTGAAACATTTGATCGACCTTGGTGCTCCTGAGATTATTTTAAGAAACGAGAAACGCATGCTTCAGGAAGCAGTTGACTCCCTTATCGACTCCTCTCAAGCTCGTTCCACTCGTCGTTCCCGTACCGGCAAAACCCTCAAATCCCTTTCTGACATGCTTAGAGGTAAACAGGGTCGTTTCCGCCAAAATCTTTTGGGTAAACGTGTCGATTACTCGGGTCGTTCCGTTATCGTCGTTGGTCCTGAGCTTAAGTTAAATCAGTGTGGTCTTCCCAAAGACATGGCTCTTGAAATGTTCAAGCCCTTCGTTCTTCATGAGATCATCAAGCAAGATCTTGCTCCCAACGTCAAAGCCGCCAAAGCTTTGATAGAAAAACGTCAGCCTGAGGTTTTTGATATCTTGGAAAGAATTACCAAGAAACACCCCATCCTTTTAAACCGTGCTCCTACACTCCACAAGCTCTCTATTTTGGCTTTCATGCCCGTTCTTGTTGATGGGTCTGCTATTCGTTTACACCCGGTTGTTTGTGAAGGTTTTAACGCTGACTTTGATGGAGACCAAATGGCCGTCCATGTGCCACTAACCAAAAAAGCTATTCGCGAGGCCAAGAAATACATGTTGCCTCAGTTCAACCTTCTTAAACCTTCATCCGGACAAAGTGTCAACATTCCTTCCCGTAAAGAAATGGCCGTTGGTGTCTATTACCTAACTTCTATCGACGAAACCCTTTCAATCTATCCTTATCCATTTGGTAGTGCCGCTGAGGCTATTACTGCCTATGAAAATAAGATCATTGCCGTCAGACAACCCATCAGCGTTCGCCTAAACCCCAAAAACGTTGAATTGGTCGAGACCACTGTGGGTCGTATCATCTTCAATCAGATTCTCCCCGAAGAATGGGAGTTCCAAAATAAGAGTTACACCGGTAAGGATATGTCCAATTTGTTTGCTCGTGCTATCAAAACTTGTGATACCAAACGTGTCGTCAAACTCATCGATGCTGTCAAAAACATTGGTTTCGAGTACGCAACAGTCAGTAGTTTCAGTTTCGCCATCTCCGATAACGAAACATACGGTCAAAAAGCTGAAGTTATTGCTGCAGGAAACAAAAAAGCGGCTGAGATTGAGGACAACTACAAGCTTGGTTTAATCACTGATAGTGAAAGAAGCAAACTTACCATCAATATGTGGCGCGAAACCGCTGCTGATCTGGCTGAAAAGACCTGGGCAACCTTCTCCAAGACCAATCCTATTCGTTTAGTCATTGACTCCGCTTCTGGTCGTGTCACCAAAAACTCCATCGAACAGCTTTCCGCTATGCGTGGACTTATTGCTGATCCTCTAGGTAACTTGATCGAACTTCCTATTAAGGGTAACTTCCGCGAAGGTCTTTCTATCTTCGAGTACGTTACTTCCATTAGAGGTTCTCGTAAAGGTCTGACAGATACTGCTTTACGTACCGCCGACGCTGGTTATCTTACTCGTCGTTTAGTCGACGTCAGTCATGACGCTATTATTCGTGCCGAAGACTGTGGTACCGATGAGTTCATCACTATTTCTGCAGAAGAACGCACCAAAATTTTCGGTAAGCGCATTGTTCATCGTTTTGCGGCCAAGAAAGTCGTTTCTCCCAAAACCAAGAAAGTCCTAGTCGACGCCGGTGAAATGATCACCGAAGAAATAGCCGCCATTATCGAAAACGACGGTGTCAAAGAAGTCGAAGTAAGATCTCCTATCACCTGTAAGCTACGCTTCGGTCTCTGTACCAAGTGTTATGGTCACAACGCCGCTTCCAACAAGACTGCCATCATTGGTGATCCGGTAGGTATCGTTGCCGCTCAATCCATCGGTGAGCCTGGTACTCAGTTAACCATGCGTACCAAACACTCAGGAGGTGCTGCTGGCGGAACAGACGTTACCCAAGGTCTTCCCCGTGTGACAGAACTTCTTGAAGTACGTACTCCCAAACTTGTTGCTCCTCTCTCGGAAGTATCTGGCAAGGTTAAAGTGGTTGAGACAGATAATGGTAATCTCGTTACGATTACTCCTACAGGTAAAACCAAGGAAGATCGTAAAGAGTATCTCGTACCTCTTGCTATGACCCTCAAAGTATCTGATGGCGATCTCGTTTCTGTCGGTACTCCACTTTCTTCCGGAGGACTGGACATCAAAGAACTCCTCAGAATCAAAGGTTTACGAGCCACCCAAAACTATCTCATTAGTGAGATCCAGTCGATCTATGAATCCCAAGGTATTAGTATTCACGACAAACACTTTGAAGTTGTCATCCGCAAGATGTGCGATTATGTTCGCATCGACTCTGTCGGAGACACTGCTCTAGTTGCTGGAGACGTAATCAGTCGTGGTGCTTATGAGATGGCCAACGAAGCCGTCATCGCCGAGGGTGGTGAACCAGCCACAGCCACGAATTTGATTCTTGGTGCTATTAGAGCTGCACTTCACACTGATTCTTGGCTCTCCGCCGCTTCTTTCCAAGACACCACTTCCGTTCTCACCGACGCCGCTGTTCAAGGGAAAATTGATCACCTCATCGGTATGAAGGAAAACGTTATTATCGGTCGCTTGGTGCCTACCAGTAAGCTGAGAGCAAAAATCGAGAACATCTGATAAAATATACGCCTGTTATGCCTACAACTAATCAATTAATCAAGAAGGGCCGTCATAGTACTGCCACAAAAGTCAAAACTACTGCACTTCGCAAGAGTTTCAACTCCGTTAAACGTCGCATGGTGGAGACCCAGTCTCCTCAAAAGGCTGGTGTTTGTCTTCAGGTCAAAACTATGACCCCCAAGAAGCCAAACTCCGCGCTTCGTAAAATTGCTCGTGTGAGACTTTCTAACAAACAAGAAGTCACCGCCTACATCATGGGTGAGGGCCACAACTTGGCCGAACACAGTATTGTTTTGATTCGTGGTGGCCGCGTTCGTGATCTACCTGGTGTCAAATACCATATTATTCGTGGCAAACTCGATACCGCCGGTATCGAAAAACGCCGTACCAGTCGTAGCAAATACGGTACCAAACGCCCCAGTGCAAAATAAAATCCTATGAGATCAAAGAAAACCCCCGCCAAAAAAGTACAAACCGATCCGATTTACGGTAGTCAGTTGGTTGCCAAAATCATCAACGGTTGTATGCTCGATGGCAAAAAATCCGTCGCTGCCAAACAAATCTATAAAGCTATCGAACTTATCGCCGAACAATCAGGTAAGGATGGTTTGGAGTACCTTTCTGAAGCTATCGAAAACGTTAAACCCACCATTGAAGTTCGTTCTCGTCGTGTAGGTGGTGCTTCATATCAAGTACCTTCTCCCATTCGTCCCGAGCGTCGCGACACTCTTGCTATCCGTTGGATTATTGCCGCCGCTAAGGCCCGTTCCAACAACCCCACAAGAACCTTAGCCGACAAACTTGCAGCCGAAATCATGGAAGCCCATGAAAACACCGGTGCAGCTATCAAGAAGAAACTCGACACTCACAAGATGGCCGAAGCCAATAAAGCCTTCGCTCACTTCCGTTGGTAATTAAAAATTGTCAATCAATTCAAAAAGTCCCCTGATAGGGGACTTTTTGTTGTAAAATATGCCCACCACGCACTTTAAGGAGGAGTAATTGACCGATCAAAATAATTTAGGGAATCTTCAATCGCCACCCTCTGGAAACTCCGATCCTCGGAAACCGGAGAAACCTCGGGACATCACCACGGAAGAACTTATACACTTCCACACCGACGATTCTCCACCCCCTTCCGAACCAGAATAGTCTACCCCCCGAGCGCCTCACGGCGCTCTTTTTTGTAAATTGCGCAAACATCCAACTTTTAGTTAAGCCCCCTGTATTTTTGTTTTCCTTATACTCATTTGGCCATAACTGTGTTAATCTTGCTCAGCTCATATGGTCGAAACTAATCAAAAACAACCAGAAAAAACTTGTGGTAACCGATCCTCGGAATATGCTTTTTTAGATCTTGATAATCTCCCCGTAGTCCAACTTCGAGAACACCTTCGTCAGGAAATCCGTCTTCATTCTAACTTTGTCCTAATTGGTGAAACCGGCTCGGGCAAAACCACCTGTTTGCCCCCGCTTCTTCTCGAACTTCGTGATGAACTTGGACTCGAGGGTGGTATTGCTGTTACTCAACCTCGTCGTGTCGCGACAAAGAGCATTACCGAACGTGTCGCCGGTATGATGGAGTCAGAAGTTGGTGATCAAGTTGGTTATCACGTTCGCTTCGAAAATATCACCAACCCCCAAACCGACATTACTTTCATGACCGATGGTATTCTTCTTCGAAAAATCCAGTTTGATCCTCTTCTCACGGAATACTCCGTTGTCATGATTGATGAAGCCCACGAACGCAGCCTCAACATTGATCTTTGTCTTGGTCTCCTTAAAGATGTCAATAAACGCCGCCAGCAATCAGGTCTTGACCAGGTTCGTGTTGTTATTACTTCAGCCACTATAGAGAGAAATCGCTTTGCATCCTACATTGGCAATGGTGATCAAGAAAACTCCGTGGCTATTGAAGGGAAAGTATTTCCGGTTCAGGTTTCTTATGAAGATGAAGTGTCCTTCAACTATGACTTCACCCAAGGTGCTGCCGAAAAAGTTAAGTCAATTATTGATCGACACCTGGACGGCGATATTCTCATCTTCATGCCTGGGAAACAGGAGATTGCCGACACCGTCGAAAAGATAACCTCTCTAGTAGGTGAAAAGGATATTGAGCTTATTCCACTCCATTCTGAAATGCAGCCCGAAGACCAAGATCGTATTTTTGAGCCCATGGATAAACGCAAGATTATTGTTGCCACCAACATTGCCGAAACTTCGATCACCATCGACGGTATCATCCATGTCATCGATTCTGGGTTAATCAAACAAAATCAATTTAACCCCCGATCAGGCACGGAACAGCTCATCCTGACAGAACATGCTCTCAGTGGTCTAGAACAGCGAAAAGGCCGAGCCGGTCGTACCGCTCCGGGTTACTGTTACCGTTTATTTTCTGAAGATAGCCTCAAAAGGCGACCTCTTTTTCCTACTCCAGAGATTCAACGCTCAAATCTGGCTCAGGTTATACTGGCCATGAAGAAGGTTGGTATCCGCGACATTGAAGGTTTCGACTTTTTAGATCACCCTGGAAAGGAAGCTATTAGACAAGCCCTGAAGAGCCTTAATACTCTAGGTGCCCTTGATGACAATGGCCAGCTTACTGAGGTCGGCGAGTGGTTAGTTGAACTTAGTCTTGAACCTCATCTGGGCCGCATGATCATTGAAGCCCTAAAATCCGACCTTCAGTGCGTAAATGCTGTTACTATCATCGCTTCCTTCCTTGACGGCAAAAACATTTTTGTCAGACCTTCGGAAGAGGAACTTCAGCTGGATGCAGACAGAGCTCATCACAAGTTCCAAAAAGATGCCGAGTCGGACTTCGATATCTTACTTAATGTTTGGAAAAGCTACGAAAAAAGTGACTTTAGTGATACCTGGGCCAAGAAAAATTATCTTAACGAAAAAGCCCTCGCAGAAGCTAGAAATGTACGCCAAGATATTCTCGATGTTCTCGAAGCTCATGACATTACTTTTGATGTGCACCTTTCGAACTTTATCGATAAAAACTCTTTGGGCAAAGCTATTGCCGCCGGTCTCCTTGGCAATCTTATGCAAAGTGTCGGCCGATCATCATTCCGTAAAATCGACGATACAAAGAATAATATTTTCGTGCATCCGGGATCAATCCTGTTCCATCGTCTCCCTGCTAAAGGTTCTCTAATTATTTCCAATGAAATCTTTATCAGCCCTCGTGGCAAAACTTTTGCCTGTAACTGTCTCGAGATCAAACGAAGTTGGCTAAAAGAAATTGCTCCGGATTTCTATCGTCAGGTTCAATCCTCTTACCCCGAAAGTCATCATCACTCAAAAGGTAAAAGGCATTTCCATCGTAAATAACCATCCTGCTGTGGTACAATTAAGCTCGTGAAATTATGTCCTGTTTTTGGACCTATTTTCCTCGTCTCGTCCTCCGTACTCGAAGGGCAAATATTATTATTGATCAAACTATAAAAAAAGTATGGCTGCAGCCGTCTCGAAACAAATCCCTCTCAGTCGTGTGAGAAATATTGGTATTATCGCCCATATCGATGCTGGTAAAACTACTACCACAGAACGTATTCTTTTCTATACCGGCAAAACATACAAAATCGGTGACATCGACGAGGGTGACACCCAAATGGACTGGATGGACCAAGAACGTGAGCGTGGTATCACTATCGTTTCCGCCGCAACCACCACTTTCTGGACCCCTGTTCTTCCTGATTCTAATCTCAAAGAGGAATGCCGTTTCAACATTATCGATACTCCAGGGCACGTTGACTTCACTGCTGAAGTTGAGCGTTCCTTGCGTGTTCTTGATGGCGGTATTATCGTTCTTGATGCCGGTTCCGGTGTTCAGTCTCAAACTGAAACTGTTTGGCGTCAGGCTGACAAATACAAAGTTCCTCGTATCGCTCTAATCAACAAAATGGACGTTTTGGGTGCTGATTTTATGGCTACCATTAAAGACGTCCACGAAAAACTTGGAGCCAAGACAGCCATCATGGCTCTTCCTATCGGTGTTGAAAATACCTTTAAAGGTATCGCCCTTCTGCTCGAAAAGAAACATCTTATCTGGCAGGGAGACGAAACTGGTGCAAAATACGATATTCTTGAAGGCTTCCCATCCGACATAGCTGATCAATGTGAATCCGAACGCGCCAAGCTTATTGAGTCTATTGTTGAAAACGATGAAAAATTGATGGAGAAATACCTCAATGGCGAGGAACTCTCTATCTCTGAACTCAAAACTGCTCTTCGTGTTGCCACAATAGGCAACCTCATAGTTCCTGTTTTCCCTGGTTCATGTCTTCGCAACAAAGGTGTTCAGCCGGTCCTCGACGCTGTTGTTGACTTCCTTCCTTCACCTTTAGATATCGAAGATACCCAAGGCACAAACCCCAAAACTAACGAACCTGAAGTTCGCAAACCTGATCCGGCTGAACCCTTTTCTGGTCTAGCCTTCAAGATTCAGGCTGATCCCCATGTCGGTAAACTCACCTATGTTCGTGTTTACTCTGGCAAGATCTCAGCCGGTTCTTATGTTTACAATGCCAGTAAAGCAGAAAAAGAACGTATTGGACGCTTAATGCTCATGCACGCAAACTCTCGTGAAGAAATTCCCGAAGTCGGTGCAGGAGAAATCGTAGGCGTTGTGGGTCTTAGAGCTACCAAAACAGGTGACACTCTTTGTGATGAAGGTCATCCAATAGTTCTCGAATCTATCGAGTTCCCAGATCCAGTTATCTCTCTTGCTATTGAGCCAAAAACCAAAGCTGATCAGGAAAAACTCGATCTTGCTTTAGGTCGTCTTGCCGAAGAAGATCCAACTTTCAAGATCAAAACCAACCAAGAAACTGGTCAAACCGTTATCTCCGGTATGGGCGAGCTTCACCTAGAAATCCTGGTCGACCGTCTTCGTCGTGAATTTAAAGTCGACGCTACTACCGGTGCTCCTCAAGTCGCTTACCGTGAAACCATTACCAAAGAGGCCAGAGGTGAAGGAAAATACATTCGTCAATCCGGTGGTCGCGGTCAGTATGGTCACGCCGTTTTGGTCGTTACTCCTAAATCTCGTGGCGAAGGTTTCACCTTTACCAATAAAATTGTTGGAGGATCCATTCCCAAAGAATTCATTAGTCCTATCGAAAAAGGTGTCCGCGAAGCGCTTGATAACGGTATTATTGCCGGTTTCCCCATGGTTGATCTCGATGTCGCTGTTGTCGATGGTTCCTACCACGAAGTTGACTCTTCCGAAATGTCCTTCAAGATTGCTGGATCCATGGCTCTTCAAGATGCTGTCAAGAATGCCGGTCCTGTAGTTCTTGAACCTATTATGAAGGTCGAAGTAACCACTCCGGAAGCCAACATGGGTGACATTATCGGTGATCTATCCTCTCGCCGTGCTCAAATTGGTGGAACAACCCAGCGAGGAAATGCTCGTGTCATTACCGCTGAAGTTCCTCTCTCCGAGCTCTCCGCTTACTCAACCGCTATTCGCTCACTTACTGCTGGACGTGCTTCTTACTACATGGAACCCAGTCACTATCAAGAGTTACCAAACAGTCTAGCCGCGAAGTTATTGAAAAATCCGGCATAATAGGTTAAAATCTGCTAAAATAAATAGGCTTAAAAAAAGCAATTATAAAAATTAATAAAAAATAATAAAAAATGGCTACATACCAAAGAACCAAACCCCACGTTAATATTGGTACTATCGGTCACGTTGACCACGGCAAGACCACTTTAACTGCGGCTATTACTACTACCTTAGCTGCTCAAGGACTAGCGGAAGCTCTTCCTTTTGATCAAATTGATAAATCTCCTGAAGAGAGAGAGCGTGGAGTTACTATCAACATTTCTCACGTTCCTTACGAGACTGCCAAACGCCACTACGCCCATATTGACTGTCCGGGTCACCGCGACTACATCAAAAACATGATCACCGGTGCTGCTCAGATGGATGGTGCTATCTTGGTCGTCGCTGCGACTGATGGTCCTATGCCCCAAACCAACGAACACTTGCTCTTGGCTCACCAGGTCAACGTTCCTCGTTTGGTCGTTGCTCTAAATAAAGTTGACGCCGTTTCCGATCCCGAACTTCTCGAATTGGTCGAAATGGAAATCCGCGAAAAACTAAAGAAATATCACTTCGAAGAGGACACCCCAATCGTTCGTGTTTCCGCCCTCAAAGCTCTCGAAGGTGATAAAGAAGCTCAAGCAGGAATCATGAAACTCATGGACACTGTTGACGAATGGATCCCAGATCCAGTTCGTGATCTTGATAAACCCTTCCTCATGCCTGTTGAAGACGTTTTCTCTATCAAAGGTCGTGGAACAGTTGTTACCGGTCGTATCGGAACTGGAATCATCAAAATCGGTGATGAAGTCGAGATCGTTGGTATCAAAGACACCACCAAATCAGTCGTCACTGGAGTTGAAATGTTCCACCAGCAACTCGAACAGGGTCAAGCAGGTGACAACGTCGGTCTTCTCTTAAGAGGTATCGAAAAAGAAGATGTTCAAAGAGGTCAGGTCTTGGCCAAGCCAGGTTCCATCACTCCTCACACCAAATTCGAAGCCGAGGCTTATATCCTAGGCAAAGATGAAGGTGGTCGCCACACTCCTATGTTCACTGGCTACAAACCTCAATTCTTTATCCGCACCACCGATGTTACTGGTGAAGTTAAACTCCCAGAAGGTGTTGAGATGATCATGCCTGGTGACAACGCCAAGATGACTGTCGAGCTTATTCAGCCAATCGCTATGTCAGATGGCCAAAACTTCGCTATTCGTGAAGGTGGTCTCACTGTCGGCGCTGGTGTTATTACCAAGGTTGTCGCCTAAGCTCCAACCAATTAATTAGCACATTTATTCTTCTTGAACATGACAGACCAACCGCGCATCCGCGTCAAACTAAAATCCTTCGATCATCGTGTTATCGATGAGGCAGCAAAGAAAATTATTCAGGCTGCCCTAGTTTCAGGCGCTCAAGTGGTTGGTCCTGTCCCCCTGCCCACCAAGAAGAAGGTTATCATCGTCACCGCTTCTCCTCACACCGATAAAGACGCTCGTGAGCAATACGCTATTCTCACTCACAAACGTCTCATCGATATTGTGAATCCTACCAACAAGACTATTGATTCTTTACAACACCTTGACCTCCCGGCCGGTGTCGGTATTGAAATCAAGATGTAACCTATATGTCGCTTTCTTTAAATTACTAAAAACTCCCCTCACCGTTTTTCGGTTTCCCCGAAAATCGGGGGCGTTTTTTGTTTACTAGCCAAGCAGGCGACGTAAATATAAGGTGAATACAAATATTAAAAAAATGAATAAACAAGTATACGCAACCAAAAAGAGTATGACTCAGACCTTCGTCGAAGGTAAGCGGATCCCCTTGACCGTTCTTTCGGTAGATCCTCACACAGTCATTTCTCAAAAAACTATTGAAAAAGACGGCTATTCAGCCACTGTCTTAGCTATTGGCACCAAAAAGAAAGCCAATAAACCTCTTTCGGGTAAACTGAAAAAACTCGGCCTAGAAAATACTCCTAAATACATTAGGGAGGTTTCTATTGAAGAAGCCGAAAACTTTGATCTTTCTTCGATCCTTACTCCTGGATCAACCGTTAATGTTACTGCCGTTTCCAAAGGAAAAGGTACTTCTGGCGTTATGAAGCGTTGGGGTATGCACGGTGGTCCCCGCACTCACGGTCAATCTGATCGTAGTCGTGCCCCAGGCTCCATTGGACGAGGTACTACTCCAGGTAGAGTTGTCAAAGGTAAACACATGGCCGGTCATATGGGTGCTGAAAACGTCACCATCAAAAACCTAAAGGTTCATTCTTTTGATGCCGCTACCGGAACTCTACAAATCACTGGCGCCATTCCCGGTTTCCGAGGTTCACTTACGAAAATTACTATTACCAAGAATCCAAATAATTAAAACCTATGGCTACAAAAAAAGTCACAACCACCAGCCAGTCTGACCTTTCGGTTTTCAGTTTGGAGGTCTCACCCAAGCTTCTTGCTCAGGCAATCTACGTTTACCAAGAGAACTCTCACGCCGGAACTTCAAAAGTTAAAACTCGCGGAGAGATTAATCTTACAAAACATAAAGCTTACAAACAAAAAGGCACCGGTAATGCTCGTCATGGTGCCAAATCTGCTCCTATTTTCGTTGGCGGAGGTATCGTCTTCGGCCCTCAGGGTTTAAAACTTGCCCCGAAATCCCTCAACAAAAAAATGAAGATAAAAGCTCTCATGGGTATTCTTTCTCTTTATCAAAAAGAAAACCGTTTGTCTCTTCTCGATGCCTCTTTGATTAAAGCCTCCTCGGCCAAATCTGCCTCCAAAGTTTTAGGTAACGACAAACTCGGCCTGGTTCACTTCAAAGAGGACGCTGGTTTTACAAAATCAGTTGGAAATCTTGACAATGTTGTTCTTCTTTCGGCCTCCCGCTTAAATGCCTACAAAGTAGCAACATGTCCCAAGATTGTCATCACTCCTGCCGCTTACACCATTTTGGTTGAAAGACTCAAATCTGTTATTTCTACTCAAACTAAATAACTATGTCTACACCTTTAGTTCATCAAAATACCATCATTAGTCCTGTTGTTACTGAGAAAAGCTATGCTCTCTCGGCCCTCGATAAGTACGTTTTTCGAGTCGCCCCTGATGCAAGCAAATCTCAGATAAAAAAAGCTATCAAGGATCTTTATAAAGTTGACGTTTTGAGTATCAACACTATCAAAAAGGGAGCTCGCACCGAAAAATCTCACCGCACAGGACGTCACGTCACTTCCTCTGTTGAGAAAAAAGCTATTGTTAAAATCAAAGCCGGTCAAAAGATCGAAATCTTTTCCGCCCTTAAATCCTAAAAGCATATGAAGACTACCCCTAAAAAACTAAAATCCATCAATCCCAAGTCGTCAGGACGCAACTTTTCTGGTAAAATAACTGTTCGTCACCAAGGCGGTCGCCAAAAGCGTTTTCTTCGTCATCTTGACTGGAAGAGAAATACTGCGGTTTCTGCAAAGGTGGCTTCAATTGAGTACGATCCAAATCGTACCGCTGATATTGCTCTTTTAGTCTACGCAAACGGTGTCAAAGATTATATTTTGGCCCCCAAAGGTCTCAAAATCGGCGACGTCGTTATCTCTTCTGAAACAGCTGAAATTAAAATTGGCAACTGTTTACCCCTTAAGAACATTCCTATCGGTATCCAGATTCATAACCTCGAAATTACTCCTGGCAAAGGTGCTCAGATGGTAAGATCGGCTGGTAACTACGCTACAGTTCAATCCAAAGAAGGTGAAATCGTTTCTGTCAAACTTCCTTCTGGTGAAACCCGCATTTTTAAAGGCAGTTGCAAAGCTACTATTGGTAGTTTGACCAACGAACATCACAAAGAAGAGATCATCGGTAAAGCTGGTCGCGCACGCCACATGGGCCGCCGTCCAGAAGTCCGTGGTGTTGCCCAAGATCCTCGTTCTCATCCACACGGTGGCGGAGAAGGTCGTTCCGGTATCGGTATGAAATCTCCTAAATCTCCATGGGGTAAGAGAACTCTCGGCAAGCGTACACGTAACAAAAAGAAATACAGTAATAAAGTAATTATTAAACATCGCTATAACCATTAATTATGTCCAGAAGCAGTATCAAAGGACCATTCGTCGACGAGAAGCTCATGATCAAAATTGAGCGTATGAAAGTCGCTGGCAAAAAAGAGCCCGTCAAAACCTGGGCTAGATCTTCCCAGATCCCTCCTGAGTTTGTTGGCTACACTTTCCTCGTTCACAACGGCAAAGTCTTCAAAGAAGTTTTTGTTACCGAAGATATGGTTGGTCATCGTCTCGGTGAATTCTCACTCACTCGCAACTTCCGTGGTCACGGCCGTATTGTTAAGAGAACACTCAGCAAAACCTAAACTACTATGGCTACTAACAAAGAAAACATTACTATCATCACCGCGAAAGCCAGCCACGTGCTTGTATCTCCTCGCAAAACCAACCTTATTCTTAAGGCAATTGTTGGCAGACCGGCACTTTTGGCCATCAAACAACTTTCTGTTATTCAAAAACGTGCTTCCGACCCAATTGCCAAACTCATCAAACAGGGGATTGGTAATGCCGTTTCTCAAAAACAGGTTTCTCCTGACAGTCTCATTATTGACTCCGCCTTCGCCACCAAAGGTCGCACTATCAAACGTGCACACATCGGTGGACGTGGACGTACTAAGCCTTATGAGAGAATTTCCTCTCATCTTACCCTGAATTTAAGAGTAACCGCTCCCAAAGTTGTTGCTCCTAAAGCTGAGGTTAAAAAGGCGACTGAAGTTAAAAAAACTAAACAAGCCGTCACTAAAAAAACTAAATAAACATGGGTAAAAAAGTTAATCCAATCATTTTAAGAACCGGCTATATCTTTCCTACCAAATCGGTCTGGTTTAGTAACTTCAAGAACTACAGCAAACTCGTTCTTGAGGACAACAAAATTCGCCGTTATTTGGAGGAAAAATTAAAACTCGCTGGAATCACCAACATTGAGATCAAGCGTAGCATTAACACTATTGATATTTACATGTATGTTTCTCGTCCCGGTGTCGTTATCGGACGTGGTGGTTCATCCCTTGAACAACTCAAAAAAGATGTTGAGAAGCTTCTCAAGATCAACAACAAAGCAAAAAACGCTGTCAAAGTGAACCTCCATCCAATTGAGATCAAAAATCCTGAGCTCTCCGCTGGTATTATTGCCGACCGTCTTGCTAACCAGCTTGAACACCGTTATCCCTTCCGTCGTGCTGCTAACCAAGCTATCGAAAAAGTCATGGCCGCTGGTGCTAAAGGTGTTAAGGTCGTTTTTTCTGGCCGTATCGACGGTGCCGAAATTGCTCGTACCGAAAAATTCAAACAAGGCCGTATTCCTACTCAAACTCTTCGTGCCAATATCGACTATATCGAAAAACCTGCTCTTACTCGTTCCGGTTATGTCGGCATCAAAGTTTGGATCTATACCGGTGACATCGTTATCTAAAATCACAAAAACAATCAAAGACTATGCTACAACCATCAAGACGTAAATACAGAAAAGAGTTCAGAGGCTCCATGGGGGGCGTTGCTACTCGCAGCAACTTCCTTGCCTTCGGTGACTACGGAATCAAAGCCGAAACATGCGGTTGGATGTCTGCCGCTGAGATCGAATCTGCTCGTCGTACCATTACTCACCACACTAAACGTGTTGGTAAATTCTTCCTTCGTGTTTTTCCTCAGAAACCAATCGGTTGGAAAACCCCCGGTGCTCGTATGGGTTCAGGCAAGTCTGATGTCTCTGCTTATGTGGCCGTTGTTAAACCCGGTCAGATTCTTATGGAGCTCTCCGGTGTTCCTCGTGAAATTGCCGCCGAAGCCGTTCGTTTAGCTAGTCACAAAATCTCAGTTAAAACTAAATTTGTAGAAAAAGACAATGCCTAAAGCCAAAATCGAAAACACCGCTCAGGAATCTCTCGACGAGTTAAAAATCAAGCTTGCTGAAATCAGGCTTAAGATCAAAGCTGGTCATGAGAAAAACACTAATGCTCACAAAAAAATCAAAAAGCAAATTGCTCAGCACTTAACTAAATCTAAATAATATGAAAAAACAACTCGTTGGAATCGTCAAAAGCGCCAAAATGGTCAAAACAGCCATCGTTGATGTCGTTCATTTTCAAGTTCACCCCAAATACCTCAAACGTATCAAGGTCAACAAATCCTACGCTGCTCACAACGAAGTTGGAGCCAAAGAAGGCGATCGTGTTCAACTCAAAGAAATTCGTCCTATGAGCAAAAATAAACATTGGCAAATCACTAAAGTTCTATGATTCAACTCAGATCTGTACTAAACGTCGCCGACAACTCAGGCGCCAAACTAATTAAAGTCATGCTCGTTCACGGTGGTTCTCACCGTAGATTCGGTTATGTCGGTGACATCGTCACCGCAGCCGTTGAAGGTGCCGATACCAACGGTACCGTCAAAGACAAGCAAGTGGTAAAAGCCGTTGTGGTCCGTTGCCGCAAGGAAACCCGTCGTCCCGACGGTACCTACGTCCGTTTTGATGACAATGCTGCCGTTATTATTGATTCGATTGCTGGGAAGCAACCTCTCGGTACCCGTATCTTTGGACCCATTGCTCGTGAGGTCAAAGACGCAGGTTTTGCCAAGATTGCATCTCTAGCTCCCGAAGTTGTCTAAAGTCTATGTTCAAATTCAAAATCAACGATACTGTAAAAATCACCGCCGGCAAAGACAAAGGTCGCACTGGCAAAATTATTAAGGTTTCTCCTCAAGATCAAAAGGTCTTGGTTGAAGGCCTAAATATCTACAAAAAACACCTCAAAGCCAAAGGTAATGAGCAGGGGAAAATACTCGAACTTCCTCGCCCCATCTCAACCGCTTCAGTCGCCCTAGTCTGTCCAAGTTGTGGCAAGGCTACTCGTGTTGGATTTGATGCCTCCCAAGAACCCAAAGTCAGAGTTTGTCATCGCTGTCGCCAAATTATCACCAATGAAACTAAGAAAAAATGACACAATCTCTCAAAGAAAACTATTTAAAAGAAATCCGTCCGGCTCTTCAAAAAGAGTTAGGGCTTTCTTCTGTTGAAGCCACACCCAAGTTGGTTAAGATCACCCTCAACACTTCTTCACGCGAATTCAAAACCGACAAGGAGCTTCTAGCCAAAACCAAGGCTTGGATGGCCATTGTCACCGGTCAGACCCCTTTAGAAACAAAAGCCAAACACAGTATTGCTGCTTTCAATCTTCGTGAGGGTGAAGTCGTTGGTCTCAAAATTACGCTTCACGGCAATCGCATGTATGACTTTTTCCAAAAGTTAACCTCTATTGTCCTTCCTCGTATCAAGGACTTTCAGGGCGTTTCCCGCAAAACTTTCGACCAAAACGGAAACTATACTCTTGGTCTCTCCGAACAGATCGTGTTTCCCGAGGTCGAGTATGATAAAATAGGCAGGATTCAAGGCTTGGAAATCACTATCTCCACCAGTGCTAAAGATGCGGAGTCTTCCCTGAAACTTCTCACCGCTCTCGGCATGCCTTTTACCAAAGAAAGCTAATTAGAAAAACATGGCTAAAAAAAGTAAAATCGCTAAAACACTAAGACTAAAAGGTCACTCCACTCGTGACCATCGTCGTTGCCAGCTCTGTGGCAGACCTCGTGGAGTTATTCGCATCTTTGGTCTTTGTCGTTTATGTTTCAGAGAACTAGCTCACAAGGGCGAGTTACCAGGCGTTTACAAAATGTCAAAATAATATGGATACTATCGCAGATTTTCTCACTATTATCAGAAATGGGTACATGGCCAAAAAAGATGTGGTCGAGGCCAAACACACCAACACCTGTGAAGGTTTAGCCCAACTCCTCAAAAAAGAAGGTTTTATTGTTGATTTTTCTGTTGAAAACACAAAGCCTTCAAAGAAAATGATTATGACCCTTCGCTACTTCGACAAAAATCTTCCGGCAATTACCGGCATCAAGCGTGTCAGTAAGAGCAGTGTTCGTATCTACTCCGGTTACAACGAAATTCCCCAGGCCTTGTCTGGCGCCGGCACTACTATTGTTTCAACATCCGCTGGTCTTATGACCGGTAAAACCGCTAGAGAAAAACATCTTGGCGGTGAAGTTATCTGTCAAATTTGGTAAAAAATATGAGTCGAATTGGCCGCAAACCCCTATATCTCCCGGATAATGTCCAAGTTGAAAAACTCGACAAATCCCTTAAATTCACAGGTCCCAAAGGAACCCTCGAATCGGTTATCCCAGAAGGTATCAAAGTCGAACAGCAAGACAAAGTCCTCACTTTTACCCGTGAGAACGATATCCCCGCAGTTCGCGCCCTTCACGGTCTTGCCCGACGTTTGGCTCAGAACTGTGTTACCGGAGTTACTGAAGGTTATGAAAAACATCTCCAGCTCCTAGGAACCGGTTATCGTGTTGCCAACCATCCAGATGGTATTTCCCTTTCTCTTGGTTTCTCACATCCGGTTGTTTTCAAAAAAGTCGAAGGAGTCACCATCACCGTCGAAGGACAAGACAAAATTCATATTTCCGGAATCGACAAACAGCTGGTCGGTCAAGTTGCCGCAAATATTCGTGAGCTCAAGAAACCCGAACCTTACAAAGGCAAAGGTGTTCGCTATGTTGACGAAGTGGTTATCAAGAAACAAGGTAAGACCGCTGCCAAAGCCGCCGCTTAATAATTATTAACAACAAAAATGATTCAAAACATCTCAACCCCCCAGGCCAGAAGACAGCACCGTGTGCGTGCCAAGCTTTTAGCCGGAAACACCCTACCCCGACTCACTGTGCTTCGTTCTAACCAGCACATCTCGGCTCAAATTATTGATAGAGAAGGCAAAGTTCTGGCGTCAGCCACTTCCCAAAGCCTTAAAAAATTCAAAGGCACCAAGGTTGCTCAGGCCATCGAAGTCGGCACTTTACTTGGAGAAAAAGCCAAAGCCAACAAAATCGAGACCATAATCTTTGATCGTGGTGCTTATCGCTTCCATGGTCGTGTTAAAGCCTTAGCTGAAGCTGTTAGAAAATCAGGCATCAAATTCTAAATCATATGAATCCTTCAAATAAACCCAACAACAACATGCGTGGTCCCAGAAGAGATGACCGTCCTCAGCAAGATGGTTTTGAACAAGTTCTTCAGATCCGCCGTGTTAGCAAAAAAACTCAAGGTGGCAACAATGTCTCCTTTTCAGCCTTAGTCGTTACCGGTGACAAAAAAGGTAAGGTCGGCCTCGGTCTTGCCAAGGCTCCTAACGTCGCTGATGCCATCAAAAAAGCCATCCGCCTCGGTAATCGTGATCTTGTCCAGGTTCCTCTGGTCAACGGCACTATTCCTTACGAAACCATCTCCAAATACGGCGCCGCCAAGGTTCTTTTCCGTCCTGCTCCCAAAGGTACCGGTATTATCGCTGGTTCTTCCGTCCGTGCCGTCGTTGAAGCTTCTGGAATCACCGACATCGTCTGTAAATCATTAGGCTCTGGCAACAAGACCAGTAACGCTCGCGCTACTTTCAAAGCCCTAAAACAGATTGAAACTCTCGCTCGCAAATATCAACTTCTTAAAGAACTTAAAGCCTAAAGACTATGTTATTGTCAAATCTTCCTAAATCAACCAAAACCAGCAAAAAACGTCTTGGACGTGGATATGGCTCAGGAGTTGGCGGTCACACTGTCGGCCGTGGCCAAAAAGGTCAAAAGACTCGTGGCACCATGCCTCTCTGGTTTGAAGGTGGTCAGCTACCTATTGTTCGCCGTACCCCTTTTATCAAAGGTAAACACCGCTTCCAAGTCATTAAACTCCAGCCTATTGTCGTCAACTTTGATATTCTTTCCAAATATTTTGAAGACAAAGCAATAGTCGATGCCACAGCTCTAATAAAAATCTTAAAAATCAGCGACAAAGAAGCCAAACGTGGCTTTAAGATAGTCCAGACCGGCAAACTTGAGAAAGCACTTGAGATTAATGTTCTTGCCACGGCCGGAGCTATCAAAGCTATCGAAAAAGCTGGCGGCAAATACACCTTTTCTAAGTAACTAAAATTTAAAACTAAAAAAGACCCCCCAAGGGGTCTTTTTTTGGTACAATCCCATAAAGCAACTTAAAATATAAAGGAGGATAAGTGGCACAAAAGATCGTTTTAACTGACGGTTATGCCATTGTTTCTGAGCCTCATGGTGATAGAGACAACTGGTTTCCGGACGTTCGCCTCTATGATTGGCAAGGAAATCAAACCGTTTGGATGGTGAAATCTGATGTTTTGCGTCTTTATGACGTTCTAAAAGAAACCTTTCTTGGTTCTTTTGATAGTCGAAATCACACCGATCGTGACATTGATGATTTTTCTAGTGACTTCGACGAACTCACCTTTGCTGTTATCGCAGGCTTTCTTTACCTGTTTCCAAAAGAAACGAATAAATCAGAACGCATAAAAAACTCGCTTATCACAATTGATAGCGAAGCAGCAGAAGCCCTCGTCAAAGCCATCGAAAAAATTTGAGTTCTTACCACCCCACCCGAGGTAGCTTTTTTTAATGTATAATTCCCCTCAAAAGTAACTTAACATAAGGAGAGTAACATGGAGAAAAAAGAAGCGTTTCGCTTTGCTTTATCAAAAGGTTTTATTCAGATCTTACCGGCAATAGACGTCAGCTCTTGGTTTCCGCAAGTCTACCTATACGATTCAGATGGAGATGTTGTTCATTTTTCGGAGAATAATGCCGATATTGCCTCAAAATTGTATCCTGCGCTTAAGAAAATTGGAGATATCCTTAGCACAGAGTCATCGGAAAAAATTCTTAATCTCGGAAATCGACTGCTCCTTCGCCTGGGAAACAAAATCTGTATTACCAACCCTGATTTTTCTGAAATAATTGAGAAAAAAGAACAAGAGTACTTAACAGCTCACCTTCGTGATCCACTCGAAGAAGATAGCAAGGAAACCAAAGCAAAATTAAACGAATTTTTTAACCAGTATTTTCACACACTCGACATTGAAGAGCTTTCCCCGACAGTCATTATAGACAGTGAAAATGCATCAAATATCATCCGTATCATTGATTCCAATTAAGTTTTTACCACCCCTCCCGGGGTGGTTTTTTTATTCTCAATTTGTTGTAAAATCCTTTCTTGCCTATTCTATCCAAAGCAAACTGTTAAAATAAAACCAATGAACAATTTATTAGCACCCCTTCGTGCAGTTTTGAAAATCAAAGACCTTCGTCGTCGTCTGATTTTTACGGCCATTATTATTGCCATTTTTCGTTTAATTGCTCATATCCCGGCTCCGGGAATCAATCTTGTTGCCCTAAGAAACCTTTTTGATTCCTCGGCAGTTCTTTCCCTTCTCGATATTTTCTCCGGCGGTACCATGGGAAACTTCTCCATTATGGCTCTCGGTCTCAATCCATACATCAATGCCTCCATTATTATTCAGATGTTGGGTATGGTAATTCCCAAACTGGAAGCCCTCCAAAAAGAAGGGGACTACGGTCGTCAAAAAATCAATCAATACACTCGTCTTCTCACCGTTCCCTTGTGTTTCCTTCAGGCTTTCGCTATCGTTTTTATTCTAAACAAAGAAAACCTGGTAACAACGGCCGACCCACTTCAATTAGCTTCAATTATCTTTACTCTTGCCGCCGGTACCTGTCTTTTAATCTGGCTTGGAGAACAGCTCAACGACTACGGGTTGGGAAATGGCATCAGCATGATCATCTTTGTTGGTATTGTCTGCCGTTTGCCAATCGATGTAGTTCAGACCTTTACCGCCATGGATCAAACCAAGATTTTCTCCTATCTAATCTTCTTCATCTTTGCTTTAGCCGCCGTTTACGCCATTGTCCGTGTTGGTGAAGCCACAAGAGAAATTCCGATCCAGTCCGCTCGTCGAGGCCAAGCCTCCTACAGTGCTGTTTCGGGAGGGTCACTACCTCTTCGCTTAAACCAAGCAGGCGTCATCCCCATTATTTTTGCCGTCTCTTTTATGCTCATTCCCAGTCTTCTCAGTCGGGTACTGGCAAATGTTAACAATCCGGGAGTTGTCAATTTTGCTAACTCTCTCAACAATCTTTTTGCTTCCGGCAGTCCCGTTTACAACGGTATTTATTTCTTTCTGGTTGTTGCCTTTACTTATTTTTATACTGCCGTGGTTTTTAACCCGGAAAAAATTGCCAAAGATCTTCGTTCTTCAGGCTCTTTTATCCCCGGTATCCGTCCAGGGCCCAACACCGTCGACTACTTAAATTTCGTTCTCAAAAGGATTACTTTAGTTGGTGCCGGTTTCCTCGGTCTCGTGGCTATTTTCCCCTCGATTATCTCCAAGGCAACTAGTATCACCTCTCTCTCAATGGGGGGTACCAGTATTCTCATTGTTGTCTCGGTTGTGCTCGAAATTCTCAAGTCTGTTAACTCACAGCTCTATATGTACAGTTACGATAAGTTCTTGGATTAACTATGAATTTAATTATTCTTGGTCCTCAAGGGTCCGGCAAGGGTACTCAAGCCAAACTGATTGCAGAAAAATATGGTCTAATTCATATCTCTGCCGGCGACCTTCTCCGAGCCGAAACCAAAAGCGGCAGTAAAAAAGGCAAAATCATCGCCAAAATACTCGAGTCTGGAGCCTTAGTACCGTTTGATACCATTTTTGAAGTCCTCGAACCCAAACTTAAATCGTCAAAAGGTTTTATCCTCGATGGTACACCTAGAGATCTTCGTCAATCCGAATACCTCGACTGGTTTCTTTCGCAAAACAAAATCAATATCGACAAGGTTATTCTTTTGGAAATTCCCCGAGAAATTAGTTTTGAAAGACTTTCAAAAAGAGCTAAAATTGAACACCGTACCGATGACACACCGGAAGCCATTACCGAAAGACTCAGTATCTACGAAAGAGAAACTCTTCCTGTCGTGGAAAGATATCGTCAGGAAGGGAAACTCCTTGTTATTGATGGCACTCCTGATATCGACACAATTTTCAAGGAAATCTGCAATAAGCTCGATTCAGGCGTAAAATACGCTGTATGACAAAACTTCAAGCCATGACCGAAGGTGGTGCCCGTTTAGGCTGGATCAAAGGCCAACTTGTTGCCGCCCTTAAGGCTGGAGTCACTCCTCTGGAAATTGAATTTTTAGCCGATAGGCTAATCAAAGAAGGAGGAGACAAAGCATCCTTCAAAATGGAGGCCGGCTATCATCACGCCACCTGTATCAACATTAACGATGGTATGGTTCACGGCATCCCCAACAAGACTCCCTTCAAAGCTGGAGACGTGGTTAAAATTGATCTAGGACTTTTTCATCACGGCTATCATGTTGACACTGCCATCACCGTTCAGATTCCCCCCCTTGATCCAAGAATAACCGGTTTCCTTGATGTCGGTAGGAAGGCGGAAAATGCTGCTATTGCTGTAGCTTTGCCAGGGAACACGGTTTACGATATCAGTCAGGCTATGCAGCAAACGGTCGAAGGGGCCGGTTTTAGCTCAATTCGTGACCTCACAGGCCATGGTATCGGCCGCAAACTCCACATGGATCCTTGGATTCCCTGCTTTGCCGACAAACAAAATAAAAAAGACATCCTTTCCGTAGATCAGACGATAGCCATTGAAACCATGTATGCCATGGGCGACTGGCACTTAGTTGAAGACCCAGACGGTTGGACCATCTCCACTCAAGACGGCTCCTTAACAGGCTATTTCGAAGAAACCGTCTATATCACCCAGAACGGCCCCATCATCCTCACCGCCATAAACTAGGCACAAAATATATCCCATAACTTGACATTTAGGCATATTCGTGCTAACATACCTCATCAATTGACAATTTAATTTTTGCTTCCTACAGGAGGAGAGCGTGGATTCCAAAACTATTCCAGCCGAAACAGAAAGATTCCCTGACGAAGTTTTTGATAAGTATAAAGAGCTTATCAAACATCCATTTTTTAATATGTTTGTTTTATCTTCCAAATTGATCTCGATAAAAGATGGCAAGTTATTTTGGTCAGTTGAAGATGACGATCCATACATCTTGGTTGTCGATCCAGAAGTCCAGACGATAAATCTGGTCTACGCCATCGACGAGCCACTCTCTTATCTAAATCTTCTTTCGCCAAGTAGTAAAAGAGATCGGGATATTGTTATTTATTCACTCGAACAGATTCTTGACGCCCTTACGACGTTTTTAGAACAGTTCGATGAAGCAGTTGACAAGCTCACCGATGAGATCATGAAGCTCTAAAAAAATTTAAAGTTGAAAGCCTGACTAATTGTCAGGCTTTTTTGTGCTTTATATAGTAAAATCATCTTTACGAGTTGTACCAGTGTCTAGGCACTAGCAAAATGCACCTATCTTTGGTACAATAACGCTCGTACAACTAAATATGGCTAAAAACCAGATGACTGAGGTAAACGGAGTCGTTTCCGAGGCTTTACCCAATACACAATTTCGGGTGACTCTCGAAGACGGCAGAGAAATCTTGGCTCATCTTGCAGGTAAGATGCGGTTATATCGCATCCGTGTTATGCCCGGCGACAAGGTTAAGCTCGAAATGAGCCCCTACGACACCGACAAAGGCAGAATCACTTACCGGCAAGGTTGATCTCATTTCTTCTTCCGTTTGCTTTATAATACAAAAACATTAATTAACTAAAATTTAACGCGCATGCGTGTCCAATCGTCTGTAAGACCTAGATGCAAAAACTGCAAAATTATTAAACGCCATGGTAAGGTGTTGGTTATTTGTATCAACCCCCGCCACAAACAGCGTCAAGGATAAATAGTAAAAAATAATATGCCTAGAATAGCCGGTATCGACATCCCCAACGAAAAAAGAATTGATATAGCTTTAACCTATATCTTTGGAATCGGAGACAAGGTCGCCAAAGACATTCTCAAACAAGCCAAGGTTGATCCCAGTATCCGAACCAAAAATCTTACTTCTGATGAACTAAAAAGCATCCAATCTGTCATTGAGACTCTTCCTACCGAAGGTGAACTGAGACAAATTGTCAGAAATAACATTGAAACATTAAAAAGAATTCAAGCCTATCGTGGTTCTCGTCATTCCATGGGGCTCCCCGTTCATGGTCAAAGAACACGCACCAATGCTCGTACTCGCAAGGGTAAGAGAAAGACAATCGGTGCCGTCTCCAAAGAAGACGCATCCAAGGTTGAAGCCGCCAAGAAATAATTCATAAATAACCATGCCAGAAACAAAAACAAAAGTCACCACCAAAGCCAAAAAAGCCTCTACGGTTCACTTTAAAAGTGGCCAAGGCAAAATGTACGTCAAATCTACTTTCAACACCACCTACGTCTCTTTCACCAACATGAACGGAGATGTTATTTGTTGGAGCTCAGCTGGAACCTGCGGTTTCAAAGGTGCCAGACGTTCAACTCCCTTCGCCGCAACCACCATCATCGAAGAAGGCACCCGCAAAGCCAAATCCTTAGGTCTAACAGCAGTTGATGTTTTCCTCAAAGGACCCGGTCCTGGCAAAGATGCCGCCCTTCGTGTTCTCAAGACATCTGGTATCGAAATTAATATGTTGGCCGACACCACACCTATTCCTCACAACGGTTGTCGTCCCAAAAAATCAAGAAGAGTCTAATAATCACTAAGAAAATATATATATGGCAAAATACATCGACCCAAAATGCAGACTCTGTCGCCGCGAAGGCGTCAAGCTTTATTTAAAAGGAGAACGTTGTTTCTCTTCTAAGTGTCCAATTGAGAAAAAAGGTGCTCAGATTCCTGGTCAACACGGCAAAAAAAGAACTCACGGCCGTATTTCCGGTTATGGTATCCAGCTTCGTGAAAAACAGAAGGCCAAGCGTACCTACGGTGTCCTCGAAAGTCAATTCCACAAATACTACGAAACGGCTATTAAGTCTGCTCAAAATACTGGTGAAGTACTGATGCAGCTTCTTGAGTCTCGTCTTGACAATACTGTTTTCCGTTTAAATCTCGTTACCAGTCGTTCTCTTGCTCGTCAGCTTGTCACCCATGGAAATGTCTTGGTTAATGGTAAAAAAATTGACATTGCCTCTTACATAACCAAACCTGGTCAAACCATCAAACTCACCGACAGAGCCACCAAATTTACCTTTGTCTCTCCAAACCTTACCGAAAAAAGTGTTCCAGCCAAGTGGTTGTCTCGCAAAGGTGCAGAAGGCAAAATTGACCGTCTTCCCACTCGCGACGAAATCGGCAGTGATATTAAAGAAAATCTTATTATTGAGTATTACTCAAGGTAATTAATTAGCAATTAGTACAAAAGAAAATGTTAGAACCCAATTTCAAAGTCACCGTTAAAGATATCGCTGTTAACTCCGCCGAAGTTATTATTGAACCACTTCCTCAAAATTTTGGTCACACTCTTGGTAACTCTCTTCGTCGTGTCCTTTTAACCTCTCTCGAAGGTGGCGCCGCCGTTCGTGTCAAGATTGATGGTGTTTCTCATCAATTCTCCACTCTTGCCGGAATGAAAGAAGATATTTTAGAGCTCATTCTAAGTCTTAAGACTCTAAACTTCTCCATTGATTCCGAAGAGCCAGTTGAACTTAAACTTAAGGCCTCAGGTATTACTGAAGTCAAAGCCAGTGATATCGAACTTCCTGCCAACGTCACTATTGCCAACCCCAAAGTTGTTCTTTGCCACCTTACTTCGGCCAAAGCCAAACTTTCAGCCGTGATCACAGTCGCCAACGGAATGGGTTATGTTGCCGCTGAAGACAATGCTACCGACGAAATCGGTGTCATTCCGCTCGACGCTTCTTTCTCTCCGGTAATCAAAGCCAACTACATTGTCGAAGCCGCACGTGTCGGACGTTCTTCAAACTTTGACAAAGTCCGTTTAGCTCTAACCACCAACGGTACTGTTACTCCAGAAGAAGCAGTCAAGAGTGCCGCTCGTATTGCTACCGGTTTCTTTGACTACGTCAACTCTGAGCAAGCTTACATTAAGGAAGTCAAATCCAAGTCAGTTATCGAAACTGCCGGTTTCGTAGATGATCTTGACCTTCCTACTCGTGTGCTCAACGCTCTCAAAAAAGCCAACATCAACAAATTATCAGATCTCAAAGCCCTCTCTTTTGCCGATCTCCAAAAGGTCAAAAATCTCGGTGAAAAATCTGCTCAGCAGGTCGTCGAGAAAGCCAAAGAAAAAGGCGTTAACATCGAATAAATATGGGACGCAGACATCAATCAAAAATACCCAAACTCAATCGCGACTCTAACTCCAGAAAATCCCTATTTAGAGTTCAGCTTAAAGCCTTGATTGAGAATGGCAAAATAACCACCACGGTTACCAAGGCCAAGATACTCAAACGTTTGTTTGACAAGCTTGCCGCTAAGGCTACCGAAGGAACTCTCTCTTCCCGTCGCAACGTTGCTGCTACCCTCGGATCCCCCAAAACAGCCAACAGACTTATTGATGCTATTATCCCTGTTATGGGAGAACGCAAAAGTGGTTTCACCACCATTCAAAAAGTTTCTGTCCAGAGAGGTGATGCCGTTTCTTTAGCCACTCTCACTCTAATTGCTCAAGCTCCGGTTGCAGAGAAAAAAGTCAAAAAGGAAGTTAAAAAAGAGAAGAAAACTGAATAACCCTTATGAAAACCACTACACTCAAACCAACCGATATTAAGCGTGCCTGGCATCTCGTTGATCTTGATGGTCAAGTTCTTGGCCGTGCCGCAGTGGAGATCGCCAAACGATTAATGGGCAAGAGTAAAGCCCTCACCGCCGGTCATCTTGATCAAGGAGATTACGTTGTTGCTATCAATGCTGCCAAAATTACGGTCACTGGCAAAAAAATGACTGACAAGATATATTACTCACACTCTGGATATCCAGGTGGTCTTAAAGAAATTACACTCGCTCAGATGATGGCCAAGGATCCTCGTAAAGTGATCGAAAAAGCTGTCAAAGGCATGCTTCCCAAAGATAAACATCAACAGGGGAGGCTCAGACGTTTGAAATTGTTTGTCGATGACAAACACAATTACGCCACTGAACTAGGTCTTAACAAAAAAACTGATAAATAAATATGGCTCAAAAACTAACAAAAAAATCCAAAGTTGCTGTCAAACCAGTCAAGACCACTCCTGTCAAAAAAGGAGTTCTCGCCATGCCCAAGGAGTATTTCTCCGCTGTTGGTCGCCGCAAAACAGCTATCGCTCGTGTTCGTCTTTGGCCAGGCAAAGCGGAGTTAATCGTTAATGGCAAACCTCTTTCTACTTATTTCAAAGGTGATACTCTCAAAAAAATGATTCACGCTCCTTTTGTCGTCGGTGATGTTCTTAATCAATACACCGGAAGTATCAAAGTTGAAGGTAGCGGCACCGTGGCTCAAGCCAATGCTATTGTCCATGGTATCGGCCGTGCTCTTACCAAAGCTGATCCTGACAAGTTTAAGAAACTCATGCGTGATGGTGGTTTCCTAACCCGTGACTCTCGTATGAAAGAAACCAGAAAAGCCGGTCAAGGTGGTCGTGCTCGTGCCAAGAAACAGTCTCCGAAACGTTAATTAGTATTACCAATACTTTCCCAAAACCCTGGTGCTCCGGGGTTTTTGGTATAATGTGCCCATTCGCACTTTTCCAAGGAGGATAAATGCATTTCAAGATTCAGTTTCCGGAAAATCTCGGCATTCCGATCAGCAGCGATGGCGACACTAAAAGGCTTGAACTCATCAATAATATATGCGATAGGACTGGATTGAAATACGAAAGTAACTTCAGTGTCAGTAGTGCCCACTATAGTCTGAAAATACATCATAACCAAGACATCTGGCACGAAGATGGTTCAATACCATATAGCAGGGACACCTTTTTGCCAATTATGGTCTATTTCGATCCGTCGCTTACTGACTGCATAAAAATCAGAGTGATTGCCGATGTCCTTGAACAATGGCTGATAGACATAGGGAATAAAAAAACAGAAGTCATTTATGTCCCTTGCTTAATGATAAACAATATCTAATTTCTTCCTCCCCACCCGGGGAGGTTTTTGTATAAGGTAAGATATAACCAATGCACTGGTTAGTCAAAATAATTCTCCTTTTTGAGATTGGCCTTGCCACAGGCATTTTTCTTTTTTCTCCAGATCAAAAAACAAAAATCTTATCAGTCTCCAGCCACCTACCAGATCTCGTTTTTCCGGAAGCGAAATCATCGTTTTCCATCATTTTTACCGGTGATGTTATGCTCGGTCGATCGGTCAATACCCGCACCATAAAATACTCAGATCATACTTGGCCGTTCAAGAAAATTGGTAATTTTATTTCTCAGGCTGATATGACTGTTATCAATCTCGAATCTCCCTTTGTCTCTGACTGCAAACCAACCGATTCTGGCATGATTTTTTGTTCCGATCCTCAAAATGTTGCAGGTTTAGTTTCGGCCGGAGTAGATTACGCCACTCTTGCCAATAATCACATCAAAAACTATGGAGAAGAGGGAATCACAGACACCAAATCGACCCTCAAAAACAACGGTATAACTCCTGTAGAACAAGGTAAAGCCGAGTTTAATACGGTAAAAAACACAAAAATTGCCCTTCTTGCTTTCTGCGATCTTCCTCAAATTGAGAATAATCTAGTCAGAAATCAAATCTCTTCAGCTACTCCATCTGCAGATTTAGTCGTTGTCACTTTCCATTGGGGAAATGAATATCAAGCCATTCCCAGTCAAAGACAAGTTGACCTTGCTCACTTGGCTATCGACTCTGGGGCTGATCTGGTTGTCGGTCATCATCCACACTGGACTCAAACAGAGGAAATCTACAAAGATAAACCAATCTATTATTCTCTTGGTAATCTAATATTTGACCAAATGTGGTCTGAGGAAACTCGTCTTGGTCAAATCCTTCGAGTGACTTTCAAGAACAAAGAATTGATTTCCAAAGAACTTATTTCCACAAAAATTTTTGATTACGGCCAGCCGGTTATTCTTGAAAATTAAAGTTATCCCTTTCTGGGGTGTTTATCAATAAAGTCTTTTATATAGTCAAGAATATCCACAGTTGTTTTCCACCCCAGTTCTTCTCGTGCCTTTGTCGGCGCGTCACCGGACCCGTTTCTTCCAGGGTATCCATCAATGTATTTTATCGGTCCGCCAAAAGCTTCGGCAATTTCCTCGATTGAGTATCCCTTGGTGTTGTTTAGGGCGTACCCGTCACCCTGTCCTTTTTCGGCCGCCAAAATCATTCCTTGGGCCAGGTCTTTGACGTAAGTAAAATTTCTCTTTTGTGTACCCGGTTTCACGACAGTAAAAGGCTCACCTTTAAGATACGTTTGTTCAAACTTGGCAATTAAAGTAGCGTACTTCCCGATGCCTTTTTCTCTTGGTCCAAAAGCGTTGTAAAAATAGCAGATAACATAAGGTAAGTTGTACCAACGACCATAATCGTTAATCAAATCCACGTTAGTTGCTTTTGTAAAAGAATAAGGATTTTGATGACGTCCCTCTCCTGCGTTGGCAAACTTTGTACTTGAGCCGGCATAGACCAATTTACCCACCTTTCGTTTCCGACAAAACTCAACCACTGCAAAAGTGCCCACAATATTCATGTCATAAACCATCTCCACATCCTCAAACGATGGAGAGATTCTGGCATACTCTCCTAAGTGGTAAACCACATCGGGTGTTTCCGGAATTAATTTTTCGATATCCTTGGTATGTCCTTTTCGGTACTCTGCTCCCTTAATATGATTCTTGGTACTGCCATTGAAATAGTTATCCAAGGAAATCACTTGATTACGAGGATCCTTAACCAAAATTTCGATAATGTGTGATCCCACATGTCCTGCACCTCCCGTCACCAGTATTTTCATTAAGCAATTTTACCTTAATTTGGCATTTCTGCCATTCTCTGTTAATCTTAGATAGTATGAAAAAAATCACCAAATACTTTGCTTGGGTTATTCCCATGTTTCTTTTTATAACCTCTTTTTCTCAAACCGCCAACGCCTTTTACTATCAATCTGGCGACAATCTTATTCTTTCCTCAGATAAAAAAATCAACGAAGTGGCTGTTGTCTTTGGTTCATCTCTTACTATTGATGCCGATATCAATGGAGATCTTTACTGTGCCGGTCGTGATGTCGTTGTAAACGGAGACGTCCAAGGAGACATCGTTTGTGCCGCTCAGAGTCTTGAGGTCAATGGCATCGTCGATGGTAATGTAAGGGCATTAGCTCAGACGGTGGATGTCAATGGCACAGTCACTCGCAATCTTACGGTTGCTTCCCAAAGTCTTATTCTTGATCCAAAATCCCAAGTAAAAGGGGATATCTTTTTCGGCGCCCAAAATGTTGATCTAAACGGCTCAATGGGCCGTGACTTAGCCGGAGCAGGAGAAACAATCACTGTTACAGGATCTCTCTTGAGAAATGCCGTCGTCACCGGAACTCATCTTTCGGTAATCGAAACTGGCAAAATTGGTGGCAATCTTGATTACTACATGGAAAAAACCGCAACCGCCTCAATTGGCACCAAGAATGTCAAAGGAAACGTAGTTCGTCATGAGATTGTCACTCCGGAAACACCATCAAAGGCAGAAATGACCAAAGTCACCATGGCTGTTTCCGTCACAGGCAAAATTATTAGCATTATTTCCATGGCTATAGTTGGCTTTTTGCTCATTTATTTCAACAAAAAGAAAACGATGGATATCACAGCGCTTATTTCTGCCCAACCGGTAAAATCGGGCTTTATTGGCCTCGTTACACTTATTGTATTCCCGGTTATATTTATCCTTGGCTTGATCACCGTTATTGGTATACCGGTTTCTTTTATTGCTCTTTTTGTTTACATCATTGCTCTGATTACCGCTTCTCTTTACACAGCCATTGTCTTTGGCCGTCTTCTTTTTGAAAAAGTATTCCGACAAACCAAGTCAACCATCGTCCCCCAAATGCTTCTGGGAACCTTAATCCTCGGCTTAGTTTCTTGCATTCCGGTCATCGGTTGGGCAGTCGCTTTTGTTTCCTTTTGCGTGGGTTTAGGGGCGATCACCCAGTCCTATCTGTCTGTAAACAATAAGTAGCAATATATGGTCGGGGTACTCACCAGCGCACAGAAACAAAAGTGCGCAGTCCTCGGT